>CAYVQL010000403.1:0-8312 GCA_964454135.1 uncultured Enterobacterales bacterium
CCCGAAAAAAGAACCTGGCGGAGTCGTCGTGGCGGCGGATTGGCCGCAACGATGACCTAGGCCTTCGGCAGATTCTCCGTGCTCGTTGGGCCGAACGGCAGTACGGCGATGTCTACGTGCGCCTCGACTGGGTCGACGATCGCGACGAGACCTTCCGCTCCCACCACTTCTCCGACGGCACCTTGCGAGCCATCGCACTGATCACGGCGCTGGCCCAACCCTCCCAGCGTCTGCCCCTCTTTCTCAGCATCGACGAGCCCGAACTGGGCCTGCACCCCGCAGCGCTGGAGCTCTTCTCGAGGCTCGTGAAATCCGTCGCGCCGCGCTGCCAGGTGCTCCTGGCCACCCAATCTCCAGCCCTGCTAGACCACTTCGACGCCAGCGACGTGGTGGTCGTCGAGAGGCAGGCGGGTTCATCCCGCTTTCACAGGCTCGACAAAGGGGCCCTCGAGGCTTGGCTGCAGGACAACGCGCTCTCCGAGCTCTACGACAAGAATATCCTGGGTGGCCGCCCGTGATCCGCCTCTACCTCGTGGTCGAAGGACAGACCGAGGAGTAGATGGAGACCCTCAAACGTTCCTGCCCTCGTTTCGCCAACTGGATCGCTCGCCTTGAGCGTTTCGGCGACCAAGCCCCACAATGAGCTGCAAGCCGTAACAGATCCCTGTTGCCTTGAAACGGAAACCAAGGTAGTAGGCGATTTCTGGCAACATCAAGGAGAGACGCCCATGAGAACCGCCAAATTCGCCCTCGCACTTTGCGCCCTTACCGCCGTAGCATGCGGAGCAAAGCGTAATACCGCCTACCTGACCGAGCAGGCCGCCGGTGCTGGCGCCGAAGCCACGCTGGGCGAGCAGGCCGCAGCAGCCTGGGATGATCGCGAGGACACGGCCCGGCTCAAGGAAGCCCTGCAGCTCTACGAGCAGCTGGCCGAGAAGGAGCCCGACGCCCGCAGCCACAAGGAACACCTGTCCCGCGGCTACTACCTGCTGGGCATCGGGCACCTGGACGACGCCGAGGAGCAGTTGGCCGCCTGGGACAGCGGCGCTTCCTGGGGCGAGCGCATCCTGGGCCAGAACGACGCCTTCCGCGCCTGCGTCGAGGGCGGCGCCGAGGACTACGCCTGCCTCGAGCACGCCAGCAAGGACGACGTGCCGGGCATCTACTGGGCCTACGCCAACATGGGCAAGTGGGCCGTGGCCAAGGGCTTCGCCACCGTGCTGAAGCACAAGAACAAGCTCAAGGCCTTCATCGACCGCGTGCACGCCCTGGACGCCGACTACTACTACGCGGCCGGCGATCGCGGGCTGGGCGCCTTCTACGCCAAGGCGCCGGGCTTCGCCGGCGGCGATCCCGAGAAGGGCCGGGAGCACTTCGAGGCCTCCCTGGCCGTGGCCCCCGACTACTTCAGCAGCAAGCTGCTGATGGCCCAGTACTACTGCGTCAAGGTCCAGGACAAGGAGCTCTTCGTCAAGCTCCTGAACGAGGTCATCGCGGGCGATCCGACCGTCTACGAGGACGTGATCCCCATCCAGAAGCTCGAGCAGGAGAACGCCAAGGCCCTGCTGGAGCAGGCCGACGACCTCTTCGAGTAGCCCACTGCCCGCAGAACGCCAGCCCGCTGAATCCCAGCCCGTCCCTCCGTGCGGGGGTTTTGGCCCCCGCCCGTCCGCAAAGGGAGATCCCATGCTCCGTACCATGCTCCGATCCACTTGCGCCCTGGTGGCCGCCGCACTGCTCGGCACGCCAGCTCTGGCCGCCGACGCCGAGTTCACCATCAAGTTCGCCACGGTGGCCCCCGACGGCACGCCCTGGGCCGAGCAGCTGAAGGCCGTCAAAGACCGGGTCAACACTGAAAGCGGCGGACGCATCAAGTTCAAGCTCTTCCTGGGCGGCTCGCTGGGCGGCGAGGTGGAGACCGTGCGCGACCTGCGCCGCGGTCGCCTGCAGGGCTGGGGAGGCAGCACCGCCGCCGTGGCCGAGGGAGCGGGCATCCCCCAGCTGCAGCTGATGGAGCTGCCCTTCCTCTTCCAGAGCCTGGAAGAGGCCGATCACATCCTGGACAACGTGGTCAACGACGACTTCGTGTCCATCCTCGAGGCCAAGGGCTTCACCTTCGGCTTCTGGCACGAGAACGGCTGGCGCAACTTCGCCACCAAGGGCAAGCCCGTCCACTCCATCGCCGAGCTGCGCGAGGCCAAGATGCGCTCCCAGGAGTCCCCGGTGCACCTGGCCATGTACCGCGCCCTGGGCGTGCAGGCCGAGTCCATCCCCGTGCCCGAGGTGCTGGGAGCGCTGCAGACCGGCATGGTGGACGGCTTCGACAACACCCCGCTCTTCAGCGCGGCCACAGGCTGGTACGAGGGCGTGCAGCACTACACCATCTCGCAGCACATCTACCAGCCGGCCGTGATCATCTACTCCAAGGCCTTCATGGACAGCATGCCCGCCGACCTGCAGCAGGTCGTGCTGGGCGACCGCCAGGCCGAGTCCGAATCCGGACGGGCAGCGGTACGGGCCATGCGCGACGACCTGCTGCAGAACTTCCGCGACGCGGGCATCAGCGTCTACGAGATGACCGCAGCCGAGCGCCAGCCCTTCATCGACACCACCAAGGGCGTGCACGGCGAGTTCGCCAGCGAAGTGGGCCAGTCCCTGCTTGACAAGGTCTACCAGGCCCAGGAGGCCTTCCGTAAGGCCAACCCATGAGCGCAGGAGCATCCCGCGCGGGCGGGCACGCGGCAGGGCGCTTGGCTCAAAAGAAAGACGGCGTTCCGGCAGCACCCGCTGACGGCGGCTCCGTCGGGCACCTGTTGCTGCAGGCCGTGGAGCGTTTCGGTCAGTTCGACGAGGACGAGGACGAAGACGAAGCGGTGGCCCTGCGCTACCGCGATCCCGACGAAGACGAGTGGGTGGGCGTCACCTGGCACGAGCTGTTGGAGCGCGTGCACGAGGCCGCCGCCGGCCTGCTGACGCTGGGCGTGGTCAAGGGCGATCGCGTGGCCATGCTCTGCAACAGTCGCTTCGAGTGGGCTGTACTCGATCTGGCCAACCTCAGCATCGGCGCCATCACGGTGCCCATCTACCAGTCCAACACCTCGGACGAGGTGCACTACGTGCTCGACAACTCCGGCGCCTGCGTGGTGCTGGCCGAGGACCGGGAGCAGCTGGGTAAGATCTACGAGATCCGGCCACGCCTGCCCGATCTGCGCCACACCGTGCTGGTGGACGGCAAGGTGAAGATCGAGGACTTCCTCGTCTCCTGGGAGCGCCTGCTGGAGCGCGGCGCCGAGCGCCTGGCCGAGCAGCCCGACGCCGTCACGCGCCTGACGGACCAGGTGGGGGCGGACGACGTGGCCACCTTCGTCTACACCTCGGGCACCACCGGCCACCCCAAGGGCGTGGTGCTGACCCACGGCGCCATCTGCTTCGAGGCCGAGGCCCTGAGCCAGGTGATGGCGGTGGACGAGCGGGACGAGACCCTGCTCTTCCTTCCCCTGGCCCATATCTTCGCCCGCGTGGGCTTCTTCGGTTTCCTGAAGCTGGGCTACACGGTCTGCTTCGCCGAGAGCATCGACCGCCTGATGGGCAACTTGCCCGAAATCAAACCCAGCTTCGTCTTCAGCGTGCCCCGCATCTACGAGAAGGTCTACGACAAGATCCTGTCAGGGGTGCGCTCCGGCAGCCGCATCAAGCGCCAGATCTTCGCCTTCGCCATGTGGGTGGGTGGCGCGGTGAGCCGCCGCAAGCAGCAGGGCCGCTGGATCCCGCCCCACCTGAACATCAGCTTCCAGGTGGCTGAGATGCTGGTCTTCAAGAAGCTGCGCAACGCTTTTGGCGGCGAGGTGCGCTTCTTCATCTCAGGCGGCGCCCCGCTGTCACGCGAAATAGCCGAGTTCTTCCACGCCGCCGGCATGACCGTGCTGGAAGGCTACGGCCTGACCGAGTGCACCGCCGCCAGCCACCTCAACCGCCTGGACGCCTTCCGCTTCGGCACCGTGGGCACCCCCCTGCCGGGCGTGGACGTGCGCATCGCCGACGACGGAGAGATCCTGCTGCGCGGCCCCAACGTGCTGCGGGAGTACTACCAGCGGCCCGAGGCCACGGCCGAGGTGCTGCAGGGCGGCTGGTTCCACACCGGTGACATCGGCGAGGTCGACGACGGCGGCTTCTTGCGCATCACCGACCGCAAGAAGGACCTGATCGTCACCTCGGGGGGCAAGAACATCGCGCCCCAGAACCTCGAAAACCACATGAAGACCGACCCCTTCCTCAGCCAGGTCGTGGTCTACGGCGACAAGCGCAACTACCTGGTGGCCCTGGTCACATTGGACGAAGAACAGCTGCGCTCATACGCCGAGCACAAGAAGCTGGAGGACGAGGGCATCGACATCGACGACCACGCCGCCCTCTGCGCCCATCCGCTGGTGCGCGACAAGGCCTGGCGCGCCGTGGTCGAGAAGAACAAGGTGCTGGCCAGCTACGAGACCATCAAGAAGATCGCCATCGTGGACAAGGAGTTCGAGGTGGGCGAGGAGCTCACCCCCACCATGAAGGTACGCCGCAAGGTGGTCACCGAGAAATACTGGGATCTGCTGGAGGGGCTCTATGGCTGAGAACGCATCAAAAGCCAGCGATCGTGCCAGCCGGCGAGGCAATGGCCGCCTGAGCCCGCTCCCCGCGGCCCTGCTCTTCATCCGAGAGCGCGTCTACAACCCCTTCGAGTGGACCTGGGTAGCCTTCTGGAAGAGCGTCGGCTTTCTGATCCAGCAGGTCATCTTCGCCATCATCATGGTGGTGGCCTACGCCCTGGTGCTGATCCGCACCGCCTGGCGCGCCTTCGACTGGGCCTGGCTGTGGGTCGAGAAGACCTTCCTGGTCGTGGGCATGCTGACCATGACCGTGCTCGTCTTCGTCGTGGCCCTGGATCGCTGGTTCGAGTTCATCGACCTGCAGTGGTTCTGGGCCACCAAGCTGGCCATGTTCATCATGATCTGGGTGGGCTTCGTGGGGGCCAGCTACGCCGCCAAGGAGCGGCAGCACTTGAGCATCGACATCGCCGGGCGCATCCTCAGTCCGCGCAGCGCCGCCATCGCCCGCTTCTTCACCCACCTGATAGCGGCCATCTTCTGCTTCGTGCTGGCCAAGTTCGCCTGGGACCTGGTGCTGGAGTCCAAGGAGTTCGGCGACAAAGAGGGCGTGCTGCCCATCCCCACCTGGATGATCCAGGTGATCATGCCCATCACGCTGGTCACCATCGGCGCGCGCTTCATCGAGGCCATCTTCCGCAAAGCGCGCGAGGTGGAGGAGCTGGAAGAAGAGGGCAAGCGGCCCGAGCCCATCGCCCTGCCCTGGGTGCGTGGCCGACCCAGCAGCTTCAAGGACCTGCTGATCGCCGGCATCTTCCCTGGCCTGCTGATAGCCGGCGGCCTGACCTGGTGGCTGGGCGACAGCCCGGGCTGGATGATCCTGGGCACGGCCCTGGTGCTGCTGATCATGGGCACGCCCCTGTTCGTGCTCATCGGCATCTCGGTGATGCTCTGCCTGGGCACCCTGGGCCAGGGCATGTTCATCAACATCCCGGTGGACATGTTCGACGCCGTCAAGAAGGAAGTGCTGCTGGCCATCCCCTTCTTCATCCTGGCGGGCGGGATCATGACGGCCGGCTCCATCGCCGACCGACTGATCGGCTTTGCCCGGCGCGCCGTGGGCTGGCTGCCTGGCGGGCTGATGATCACCACCATCATCGCCTGCCTGCTCTTCGCCGCCATCTCCGGCTCGGCACCCGTGACGGTCATCGCCATCGGCACCATCATGCTGCCAGCGCTCATCAAAGAGGAGTTCGGCGAAGACCTCTCCCTGGGGCTGGTCACCACGGCCGGCACCCTGGGGATCCTCATCCCGCCCTCGATCCCCATGATCATCTACGCCATCATGGCGCCGGTGGGGGGCAAGGCGCTGTCGATCCGCGATCTCTTCATCGCGGGTGTGCTGCCCGGGCTCTTGGTGGCCTTCATCCTGGGCGCCTACTGCATCTTCAAGATGGACAAGGCGCGCTTCTACGACAAGCCCCAGCTCGAAAAGGGCAGCTTCGGCGAGGCCCTCAAGGGGGGCGTGCCCTCCATCGCGCTCATCCTCGTCATCTTCGGCGGCATCTACCTGGGCTGGTTCACCGTCACCGAGGCGGCGGCCGTGGCCGTGCTCTTCGCCCTGGCCGTGGAGTTCATCATCTACCGCGAGCTCAAGCTGAAGGAGGTCCCCAAGGTCTTTCTCGATTCCGCTTGGATGCTGGGCGCCATCTTCATGCTGATCGTGTTGTCCATCGCCTTCAACAAGTTCCTGACCGAGGAGCAGATACCCCAGGTGGCGGCCGAGTGGCTGCAGGGCACGGTGGAGAGCCGCATAGGTTTTTTGCTGCTGACCAACGTCTTCTTGATCCTGCTGGGCTGCCTGATGGACATCATGTCGGCCATCCTGATCGTGGCGCCCCTGCTGGCGCCCATCGCGGCCAGCTACGGCATCGATCCCATCCACTTCGGGTTGATCTTCATCGTCAACCTGTCCATCGGCTACATCACGCCGCCCATCGGGCTCAACCTCTTCGTCTCATCCAGCGTCTTCGAGCGGCCCATCCTGCGCGTGATCAAGGCCAGCTTCCCCTATGCGGTGATCATGCTGCTGGCCCTGGCCGCGGTGACCTACATCCCATGGCTCAGCCTGGCGCTGCTGGATCGCTGATCAGGGCGCCCCCGACCCCCAGAAGGGCAAGCTCAGCCCGAAGGCCAGGATGCCCAGCCCCCCCAGCAGGAAGTAGAGGCCGTGGTGCCAGGCCAGCGCACAGGGCGGCGCGCGCTGCATGATGTCGTCCAGGGCCTGCAGGATGGCTCCCCTGCGGGGCAGCCACAGGCGGATGAAGATGGAGGGTGAGAGGGTGCGCTTGCCCCCGGTGGGGCTTAGATCGATGCCCGAGGGCTGCAGGATCAGCTTCTCGCCCTCGACCTCGTAGCGGATACCGCAGCGCCCCACGGCCTGGGCGAGCAGGGCCATGGCCTGGCCGCGCTCGCAGTTGAAGAAGAGCACCTGGTTGCTGGTGACGATGCCCTGCAGCAGCAGCATGACCAGCGAAAACACCGCGGTCCTGGCGTCCTCGGTCCAACCCTGCTCCAGCTCGACGCTCAGGTCGATGGCCAGGAAGATCGCCAGCGGACCGGCCACCAGCAGGTTCATGCTCAGGCCGCGCAGGAAGAAGGGCCGCCCCTGCCGCACGCGTGCGTACAGCAGCAGCATGCAGGCGCCCAGCAGGCAGACGAGCGCGGCCGTGATGGGGCTGGAGAGGTCCATCGCTGGGGTCGTCCGGGTGAGCCCTCAGGGCGAGAACGTGAAGGGGTAGGACGCGATGACGATCCCGCCGCCTTTGGGTTCGGGGAACTTGAAGCGCATGAACCGACCGTTGATGCAGCCCTCCACGGCGCTGTTGCCCATGGTGCTGCGCTTGGTCTTGGCCGAGGAGACCGTGCCGTCCTTGGCGATGACGAACTTGACCGTGATCTTGCCGGCAAGGCCCGGGTTGTCGCTCAGCTCCCGCTGGTAGCAGTAGCGGATCTGGTTCAAGTGCCTGCGGATCACGGCGTCGATCAAGCTCTTGTCCAGCGCACCCAGGATGATGGGATCGCCGCCCATGCCGACGCTGCCGCCCTCGCCCTTGGCCCCGAAGTTGCCGCCGCCGCTGCCGTAGCCGCTGGCCCCGGTTCCGCGCCCCCTGGTGCCCAGGCCGCCCAGGCCCTGGGAGGTTCCACCGCCGCCCAGCCCCGAGCCCCGCGAGCCCAGGCCGCCGGAGCCGATCCGGACGCCCTTGGCGCCGATCAAGCCGCCGATGCCACCCGTCAGATCCGAGTTGAGCGAGCTTGAGCCGAACACGCCGTCCAGCTCGCTGCCGTCGCGCAGCGCGCCCAAGACGCCAGCGTTCTCGGCGATCTCGCGATCCAGCTTGGAGACGCTGATCTCCACCTTGGCGCGGGCGATCTTGCTCTCCTTGGGGGCGCTGGCCACAACCTCTACCGGGATCTCGGCGCCGCGGCAGGCGCTCCAGCTCGCCTGGTCTTTGGCCCCGGCCATGCAGGCCAGGGTGGCCAGCTCCTTCTCGCTGGCGAAGCTGCCGTACCAGCGCTGGCACTCGGCCACGACGCGCTCGTCGATGACGGGCACGTCCTCGTAGAGCCTGGTGTTCGCCAGGGCGCCGGCGCAGTGGGCGGCGGCGCGCTCCGCTGGGGAGGAGGCGCCCGGCAGCAGCCCGGCCAGGTCCCTGCATGCGT
>CAYVQL010000404.1:0-8305 GCA_964454135.1 uncultured Enterobacterales bacterium
GACCTCGTGTGTGCCGGGGTAGGCTTTGGGCGCGGCGTCGTCGCAGTCGGCCCCGCTGGGGACGTAGCCGGTGGGCTTCTCGCAGCCCTGCTGCGTGTCGTCGGGATCGCCGAAGCCATCGCCGTCGTTGTCCGCGTAGTAGGTGGTGGTCACCTCCTCGTCGACCTCTCCGTCGCAGTCGTTGTCGATGCCATCGCAGATCTCGGTGGCGCCGGGATGCACGGTGTCGTCGTTGTCATCGCAGTCGTCGTCGGCCAGGAAGCCGTCGCCGTCGGCGTCGAGCGCGCCGCCGGCAGTGTCTCCGGCCAGGCTGTCGGCGCCTGGCTTGTCGTCGTCGTCGCAGGCGCAGGCCAACATGACGGAAAAGGCGATGAGGAGGGTCGTGCTGCGGAACATGGCGGCCTCTGGAGGGAGGAGGTCGTGGCTGGCTGATTATACCTCATGCTGTGGGGGGCCGGGAGCTGAAAACCAGCCGTCGAGGCCGCGCTGACGGCAGCTTGCGCCAATTGGTCACCACAACGGTGGATTTGCGAGCTTTTCACCAGTTGCGAGGAGCAACATGCGGTGGCGACGTGCGATGGTCGATGCGGCAGGGAGCCGCGCTAGCAGATCAAGCCGAAGCGCACGCCGCGACTGCTGACGACCAGGCCCGTGCGCTGCGTGCGCAGCAGGATGTGCTCCAGGATCAGGATCCCAGGCAGCATGGTGTCCGCGCGAGCGGGCGTGGCGGGAAACAACGCGCGCCGCTGCGCCGCGTCGGCGTGCAGCAGCCGATCCACCCAGGCGCGCATCGTGAAGAGATCCAGGCCATGGCCGTGAACGGCTCCCCCGTCGAACTGCGCCAGCCCCAGCTCGGCCGCAGCCAAGGATGTGGCGGTGCCCGCCACGGCGACGACGGTTCGTGGCTGAGCCGCAGGCCGCCAATCCCCGAAGGCCCGCGCGATGGCCTCTCTGGCGCGCGAGACGGCCCGCGGACGTATTGGGTCGTCGGAGAGGTGGGACTCGCGAAGGCGCACGGTGCCCACCTCCACGGAGCGGCGGGATACCATGGAGCCTGGGCCCGCCAGGCTGGCTCGACCCTCGCTGAGAATCCCTATCAGCTCGGTGCTGCCGCCCCCCGGATCCGCCACGAGCACCGGGCTGCGGAGATCGTTCAGGCCGCTGAGGGCTCCGGCCGCGGTCAGACCGGCTTCCTCTTCGCCACTGATGATCCGGACGGGAAAACCGCAGGAGGCCTGCACGCGCTGACAGAAGGTCTGCGCGTTCAGGGCACGCCGCAGGGCCGAGGTGGCCACGGCCTTCAGCTGGGCGGGCTCCGCTCCCAGGCTCTCGGCCCGCTGGGCGTAGGCATGCAGCACGGCCAGGGCCTCCTCGAGACGATCCGCCCGCAGCAGCCCGCGCTCGCCCAGGCCGCGGCCCAGGCCCACCACGCGGGCTTCGTCGTGCAGTACGACGCCCTGGTCATCGACGACCAGCAGGAGGAGGGAGTTGCTGCCGATGTCGATGGAAGCTCGCGGCAAGTTCACCTCCCGCAAAGAGGGACGCTGGCTGCCTCACCAGGTGAGGGAAGGGGACCAGTTGGGGTTGCTCCAGCCCCCCCTGTCCTGGGTGATCTGCACGTGGTGGTAGCCATCGGCGGTGGAGATCCAGATCTGGCCGCTGCCGCCGCGCGTCGAGGAGAAGCCGATGTACTGGCCGTTGGGGGCCCACGAGGGATCCTCGTTGTCGCCCTGACCCTGGGTGATGCGCACGACGCCGCGCCCGTCCAGCTTGCAGGTGAAGACGTCGAAGTTGCCGTCGCGCGACACGTAGGCCAGCCGCTCACCATCGGGCGACCAGGCGGGATCGGTGTTGTGGCTGCCGTGGAAGGTGACCCTCCTGGCGCTGCCGCCCGAGGCGGGCATCACGTAGACCTGGGCGCCGCCGCTGCGCTCGCTGACGAAGGCTAGCTGGGAGCCGTCGGGCGACCAGACGGGCGAGGTGTCGATGCCAGGTGTGGAGGTCAGCTTGGCGAGCTGCCGCCCGGAGCGGGGATCCAGGGTGTAGATGTCCGAGTTGCCGTCGAGGGAGAGGGTGGCGGCCAGGATTCCGTTGACGGGGTTCCAGGCGCCTCCGGTGTTGAGCCCGTTGCGCGCGGAGATGCGTCGGGTCTGGCCCGTGGAGAGGTCGCTGACGTACAGGTCGGGGTTGCCCGCGCGGTAGCTGGTGTAGGCCAGCTTGCTGCCGTCCGCGGACCAGGCGGGCTGCAGGTTGATGGAGCCGTTGCGCGTGATGGGCAGGGCGCCGTAGCCGTCGATGTCCACAAGGTAGATCTCTTTGTTGCCGGAGCGCGCGTTCACCGCGGCGAAGCGCGTGTTGAAGATGCTCTGCTCGCCGGTGACCGACTCGATGATGGCATTGGACACGCGGTGCGCGACGTTGCGCATGCGATCGGTGGTGCCCGTGTAGGCGCGGGCGTCCAGCTTGCTGCCCCCATTGACGTCGTAGATCCAGACCTCGCCGCGCAGGCGGTTGCCGCTGGTGCTGAGCACGGTCTTGGCCAGGACCGTGGCGCCGGGCACCTTCCAGTCCTGGAAATCGAACTCGCCCGGACGCACGCCCTGGTGCTCGGGCTCGATGAAGGCGTCGGGATCCAGCACGCGGAACCAACCGCAGATCTCCAGGTCGCGTCGCACCACCGACCAGAATTCGTCCGCCCCGCTGACGGCTCCCTTGGGCTCCGGGATGGCGATGGGCACGTTGCGCTTGCCCGGGGCGCCGATGTCGAAGACCACCTTGGGACCTGCCAGGGCTGGCTGGCCGAACAAAAGTGCCAACGCGAGGACTGCGAGCGTGTGCAGGGCGCTGTTCAGGTTGCGTATCATAGTGCTACATCGCATCTTGGGCTCGGAAACCGATGCCGAAGCCTTGGGACGCCAGCTCGGCGAACTTCGGCGGTGGGAGGGGCAGACGGGCGGCTTTGCGCACGGCGCGCAGACAGGACTCGTCGTAGGAGGAAAAGCCCGAAGATCTTGCGATCTCGGCCTTCTTGACGCGGCCCTCGTCGTCCAGGATGACGCCGACGGTGGCGTATAGGTCGGGATGCTCCGCCAGCAGACGCGGCAGGGGAGACCAGTGGGGAGTGACGGTCTGCCGCAGCTCGACCGCGTAGCGCGCCAGCTCCGGATCCCCCATCTCGCCCGTGCCCCAGCCGATGACCATATCGCTGCTGAAGGGGCTGTCGGGATCCGTGGCGGAGCGGTCCTCGGGGCCGACGGGCGCATCGGAGAGCGCGTCCACCAGCTGCTTGCGCCGCAGATCCCGCATCAGGGCTTGTCGGGCATCGCTGTGATCGGTCAGGGTTTGCCCTTCGGGGCGCTCGGCGTCCGGCGAGGGGATGGTCTTCTGATCGGGAGCCAGCGGCGGCGCCGAGGATTCGGGGGCGCCGCTGGAAGGCCGCGGTGCGCGGGAGGCCCTGTCGGGCAGCGCGCTCTCGGAGCGCGGCAGCGCCACCATCTTGACCTCCATCACCTCGTCGGGCGAGAGGAGCGGGCCTGTCTCAGGGGCGCAGATCTTGGCGAAGGCCAGCAAGCTGGCCAGGAAGCCGTGGACCAGCACCGAACCCCCGATGTCTACCGGGTGCAGGCGCGTGGTGCTGAGCAGCGAGGAGGGGATCAAGGCTCGTCTTCCTCCCCTTCCTCTCCTTCCACGCCCCCGGGTTGGGTGCGAAAGCCCAGGCTGGGGATGCCGGCCTCCATGCAAATGGACAGCAGGCGCGCCACGCGGCGGTAGGGCACGTCGCCGTCGGCTTCGAGGTGGTAGTGCCGTTCCGGGTTCTCCTTGGCGATGGCTGGCAGCTTCGTCGCCAGCTCCGAGATGGTGAACTGGCGATCCTGGATGTAGTAGCGGCCCTCGTTGTCGATGCGAATCAGGATCGCCTCGTCCGGGTCCTCGATGGGCGGCGCATCGACGCGCGGCAGGTCCAGCTCCAGCCCGGTGGCCATCAAGGGCGCCGTGACCATGAAGATGATCAGCAGCACCAGCATCACGTCCACGAAGGGCGTGACGTTGATGTCGGACATCATGCCGCTGTCGGATCCGCTGCTGAAGGCCACGGCTCACAGCCCCCGGAAGTGGCGCTTGACGATGTTCGTCAGGTCGTTGGCGAAGTTCTCCATCTCGGTGGAGATGACGCGGATGCGCGTGTTGAAGTAGTTGAAGGCCATCACGGCTGGGATGGCGGCCAGCAAGCCCACGGCGGTGGCAACCAGCGCGTTGGCGATATCGGGTCCGACCACCTGGATGGAGGCCTGGCCCGTCTCGCCGATGCGCTGAAAGGCGCGCAGGATGCCCCAGACCGTGCCGAACAGGCCGATGAAGGGGGCGGTGGCGCCGGTGGTGGCCAAAAAGGGCACCATGCGCTCCAGCGCGGTGATCTGGGTGGTGGACGCGCGGCGCATGGAGCGCGTCAGGTTTTCGAGCCCGCCCATGTCCATGCCCTGCTCCTTGTCGGGCATCCTGGAGGTGAGCTTCTGCAGCTCGGAGTACCCGGAGCGGAAGACCTGGGCCACGGGAGAATGGGCGAACTCACCCACTTGCTCGTTGACGTGGTCGAGCCTGCGTGAGCGCCAGAACATCTCCAGGAAGTCCTCCGACTCGCGCGCGGCCCGTCGCACCACGCGTGCCTTGTTGACCATGATGCCCCAGCAGGTGACCGACATGCCCACCAGGATCAGCAGGACCGCCTGGATGATGGGCTCGGCCTCCAGGATCATCCGCATCAGGGAGGGGGGCGCGTCGCCGGCCTCTGACACCGCGGCCAGGTAGACCGTCATCACTTCGTTCATCGCTACTCCGCAGGATCGGATTCAAGAGAGGGGAGAGGGGGGGAGCCGCTGCGGGTTGAGGGATTGAAACCCTGGACCACGGCTTGCGCTTCCTGCCATGGTGGCGCCTAGTCGGCGGGGGCCCCGGACCAGCCAGCCATGCCGTCCATCACCGAGAAGACATCGCTCATGCCGACGCTGGTGAGGAACTCGGCCGCGGTCTCGGATTGCCCGCCGGTCTGGCTGATACAGACGATGTCGGTGTTCTGCTCGAGCTCGTGGTAGCGGTGGGGCAGCTCGTCCAGCGGGATGCAGCGTGCGCCGGCCGGGTGGTAGGCGGCGTGCTCGGCCTGGGTGCGGACATCGAGCAGGATGTAGGGATTGTCGAGCTCCGCCAGCATGGCCTCGGCCTCGGCAGCGGTGACGCTGCGGATGTCGTCGGCCGGGGCCCCAGGGTCGCGTACGCCCGTGAAGGCGCGCTCGTCGGCCTGCTCGGGCACCTCGCACCCCTCGGCCTCGGCCAGGCGGGCCAGCAGGTCGTGGGTCTCGAACCAGCTGTCGGTGGAGGCCATCACCTGGCCGTCCTTGCCCACGACCACCACCGAGGGTCGGCAATAGGGCCGTAACCGGCCGCTGCAGCCGAACTTGCGCGCGGTCAGCGCCATGGGATCGTAGATAAGGTGAAAATCGAGCCCAAGGCGGCTGCGATAGACGCGCAGCTCGTCGGTGCGATGCTGGGTGACGCCGAAGACGATGGTGTCCAGCGCCTCGAAGGAGTCGGAGACCTTGTCCAGCTCCCGTAGACAGTCGTCGGTGGAGTCGTCCCGCAGGGAGCGGAAGAAGACCAGCACGATGTTCAAGTGCCCCTTGAAATCGCGTAGCTTGATCCAGGTGCCCTCCTCGGCGGTGAGGGAGAGCGCCGGCGGGGTGGCCCCTGGTGCCAGCGGTTTCAATCTCCAGTGCTGGGAAATGCGCTTCAGCAGGGGCATGGTCCACTCCGGGTTTGCGCCCCTCTACCACGACGCCGGGGGGGAGACCATCTAAGGCCTGGGTCGCTGCGCGGCCCGCCGGAACAGCGCCCCCGCCTCGTCCTCCAGCAGCAGCTCCCAGTGCGCCGAGTCGTGGGCGGCGGGGAGCAGGCCGCGGCCGTGGAAGCTGTGGGAGAGCAGCAGGTGGCTGACCTGCCAGCGATCCAACCGCTCTTGCCAGCCCGGCTCGGCCGACGAGATGGCCATGAACTCCTGCCAGACCTCGTCGTCGTAGATCCAGACGCGCATGTCCAGGAAATAGGGCCAGGCTGTGCTGCCCAAGCCCGTAGCGGCGGGGACGTGGACCTGTTGGGCCAGGTAGCCGCAGGCCTCCATCGGCGCGAAGACGCGTCCGCTGGGCGCGTCCTCTTGCAGGGCGTCCGCCAGCTGCCGCGGCGTGTCCGGGGCCAGCTCCACTTGCAGCGGCACTCCTTTCGCCAGCACGGCCAGCCAGAGCAGGCCTGCGCCGGCCAGCGCGATGCGGGAGGCGCTGGTCGGGGTCGGCGTGGCTGGCGGCTTGCTTGCGGCGGGGCTGACGCGCAGGGCCAGCGGCAGCGCGGTGGCCAGGCCGAACCAGGCGATCAGGCGCGTGGCCGTCGCGCCCATCACCGCGAAGCCCAGCACCAGCAGCCAGGAGGACGGGCTCAGGGAGCGCGGCCGGCGCAGCATCAGCGCGGCCCACAGGACCAGGGCGCCGTAGAAGCGCAGCCCCTCGAAGGAGCGCAGCCCCGGTGGATACCACTCCACGATGGCCCTGTGCCGCGGAATCTCGCCGTTCTGGTAGATATAGGCCCAGATCTCCGGGCCGTAGGGACCCAGGCAGGAGCCGACGAGCACCCCCAGGGCGGCGCAGGCGGCTGGCAGGCCCGCCCGGGCGTCGCGGGCCGATATGGCCCTGCCCACGGCCAGCGCCCCGGCGTAGAGCACGGCCGCCGGAAAGGAGGCGTGCAGCTGCGTCCAGATCCAGGCGATGGCCGCGCCGAGCAGCAGCAGGAGCCAGGGGCGCAGCGAGGCATGCAGCAGCAGCGCCAGCGCCACGAAGAGAGGGTACACCAGGGTCTGGCCCCTGGGCCCGGCGTTCTGCAGCAGCAGCAGCCAGAGATAGAGGGTGGCGATGGCGCTGGCCCCGGCGCTGGCCCCGGCCCTGCGGCAGAGCAGGAAGCTCCCCGCCAGGGTGCCGATCAGGGCCAGCGCGTTCAGGGCGCGGATGCCCTGGTAGCCGGTGAGCTGGTGGGAGAGAGCGCAGAGCAGGCTGTAGCCCCAGCTGGCGTTGATGAAGCGCTGCCCGTGGATGGTGAAGGTGAAGGGATCGTGCTCCAGCAGCCCGCCCTGGGCCAACATCTGGCGGCCCATGGCCACGTAGATGGAGTAGTCGTTGGTGGGCAGGGGGCGCGAGGCGCAGAGGAGCAGCGCCAAGCCGAGCACGCCCAGCAGCAGCAGCTTGGGAAGCAGGCCTGGCGGGAAGCGCGAAGCGCGGGCCGAGCGAGGACTTTCCTGCCGGGAGCCGGCCCCGGAATGATTGGACGGGATCATCAGGCACTGAAGATAATACGCCCATCCTGCCGACCGTTCGAGGAGCTTCCGCAGCGCGGTCTCAGGGCTGCGCAGGCAGCCCTGCGCCGCTCATCAAGCGGCGAAGATGGGGGGAGAGGCGGTGTCCGCCTCGGATAGGAGGGGAAGAATCTGTCTTCCCCCAAAAAAAATCAGATGCGGAAGAGCACGTCCAGCGATGGCTGTAGGCGCCACACCGAGCGGATCTCGTCGTTGCCCACCACTTCGTTGTGGTCCAGGCCTATCAGGGAGACAGCCTTGATGGAGGGCTGGATGGTGACCACCTTGGGCAGGCGTACGGCCACGCCGAAGCCGGGGGCGAAGCAGAGGTGGGGGGCGCGAGATTGCAGCTGCTGCGGGCCCGAGAGACCCGGCAGATCCAGCAGCGTCCTGGTGAACGTGACCCCCATGGCCAAGCGGAACCAGGGCAACGCCGTGACGCGCGGCACCTGGGCGCGGGACTCGTCGTTCACGCCGAATCCTATGCGAAAGCCGAGGTCGAAGTTGAAGTGGCGCTGGGTGCCGCTGACGGCTTCGAGGTCGAAGACGTGCTCGGCTTCCCAGAAGAGCGGGTTGGCGTCGTCCATGCGGTGCAGCGCGTGCTCCGCATCCACGGTGAAGCCGGCGTAGTCGCTGAAGGGCACGTCCAGCAGCAGCCCGAAGGCGGCGGCGGGCCGGTAGGCCTTGCCCACGCCCCCCAGCAGAAAGGCCGGCCCGCCCCGCAGCCCGAGAGACACCCGGTTGTAGTCATCCATCCTGTCGCGGGTGCCTTCGATGGTGCCCAGGGGATCGCGCCCGGCGTGCAGCGGCAGGGCGGTGAGCAGCAGGAGCAGGAAAGCGGTCACGGGTTCGCCTCTGGTCAGTTACCCACCGGCCAGCCTGGTCGTCCCTGGATTATGAAACCAGGGGCGGCCTGGCGCT
>CAYVQL010000405.1:0-8284 GCA_964454135.1 uncultured Enterobacterales bacterium
GACTCCTGCGGCAACAGCAGCCAGGACAGCGTCTCCGTCTGCCAGCAGGCCGGCTACACCGAGGACTCGGTGGACCTGGAGGCCTGGCACTTCGAGGGCAGCGCCTTCTGGGACACCGACAATGATTGGGTGCAGCTGGCGGGCCTGGACACCTATGCCACGGGCACCGCCTTCGAGACCGGCCACGAGGTCACAGGCGAAGCCGTGGAGATCCAGTTTCAGTTCTACATGGGCGGCGGCAGCGGCGCCGACGGCTTCTCCCTGACCGCCCTGGACGTGGATCGCATGACTGGATTCATGGGGGCCTCGGGCTGCGGCCTGGGCTACGGCGAGGCCCACTCCAGCTGCATCGACACGGGCGAGGCCCTGCCTGGCTGGAGCCTGGAGGTGGACACCTGGTACAACGACGGCATCGATCCCACCACCGAGGATCACGTGGCTTTCACCTTCGACGGCGACCTGGACAGCATCGCGGCCTGGTCGTCCCTGCCCGAGATGGAGGACACCGGCTGGCACAGCATGAGCATCGTGGTGGCAGCGCCCCACATCACCGTCACCATCGACGACACGATCTACATCGACCGCGACGTCGAGGGCTACTTCGCCTTCCCGGCCTACGTGGGCTTCACCGCCGCCACCGGCGCCTCCACCAACTACCACTTGATCGATGCGTTGGAGGTGGTGGAGTACGCGTGCGAGGAGGAGTGAGGGGGCGTGGCAGGGCTGCGACCGCAGCCGCCCCACCGACGAGAGCTTCACTCTTCGGCACCTCCAGCGAGAAGATCCTGGAGCGGAGCTACGAGCTGCGGCAGGTTGCCGGTAGCGGTCATCCAGAGGATGTCTGGCCGTACATCGAAGTACTCATGGGCAATGATGTTCCGCATGCCACGCATCTTGGCCCAAGGAAGCTCCGCGTGGGCGTCCGTCAGCGTTGTGGGCAAGCGGGCGGCAGCCTCTCCGATAATGATCAGGTTGTAGGCAACCGCTTGAACGGTACGCTTGTCGGCTCCGAAGGACGACCTATTGAAGTCCCGGGTGTACTCCTGGATTAGCCTTATCGACTCGAGGATATCCTCGATACGAAATCGCCAGCTACGCGGCAAGGATCGCCTCTGCCAGGATCTGCTTCCTCAGTTGCCTCTTGATGCCGTCCCGCGGAACCAAATCCACCGGCCGCCCCAGCCAGGCCTCGAGCCGCTCCTTGGCCTCGATGAACTCGAACAGCCCAACCGGTCTGTGGAACTCCACGAGCAGGTCGACGTCGCTGTCCGGCCCCGCCTCGCCACGGACAACCGAGCCGAACAGGGCGAGGGACCGAATCCCTAGCGCATCGAGTTCGGCCCGACGCGCGGCAATGATGGCGATGATCTCCTCCAGTTCCACGGCACACCTCTTTGCATAGTCTACCATGTGCCTCTCATGAGCAGGAGCCCGTGTGCGATCAGGATCTTGGTTCCCTTCCGCCCCCTGTCGATAATTCAGGGCTCCGTTATGGGCTCAGCTTCGCCAGCCGAGCCTCTATGCGACCCGCCAGCTTCTCGTACATCTGCTCGCTGATCTCGCCGTCGAGCAAACGATCCTCAAGCTTCTCGAGCTTGGCCTCCAACTCCGCGACCCTGGCGGCTTCACCCCCGCTGGGGGCCGCGGGAGGGGGCGGCGCAGCCTGTTGCGAAGGAGCCTGCAGGGGAGGAGCTTGCTGTGGCGAGGCCGGCTGCGGTGCGCCCTGGGCAATCATAGGCTGTTCCTGGATCTGGGGGAGGGCCTGCGGCTGCGGCTGGGCGGGCTGAGCGGGGGGGGTCATGGCCGCGGCGGCCATCTGCCCAATGAGTCCGACACGGGCGGCGTCTCCCATGCCCATGCCACCCTGGGCCGGGTTTTCGGCCATGGTCTGCATTGCTTCGAGGGCCTTGAGCTTCAGCGGATCGATACCTTGAGCCTGCAGCGTGGCCAGGAGTTGAACATCAGCCATTCCGGTAGAGAGCTTGACCTGGGCCGCAGCCTGGGCTGCGATCTGTGCCTCCTGGGCCGCGATCTGGGCCTCGAGCAGGCGGGCACCCTGGGTGGCTCCCACCATGGTCTCTTTCGCGATGGCCGCCCTGTACTCCGGAGGCAGGTTCACGTCCATGACCTCGAGGTCCACGATCTTGAGCCCCATGTCGCCGAAGGTGGTGTCCAGGTTGTTCGTGATGGCCTTGAAGAAGACCTCGCGCTCCGCCACCAAGGCGTAGGCGGGCAGGGCTGACATCACCGTCCGCATCACGCTCTGTATACGGGGCATCAGGAAGCGCTGCAGGTGGACCTCGGCAAAGGTGATCTCACCCTGGACCACCTGGGAGTTGAAGGTCACGCCGTCCACCACCCGCACATAGAGGATTCCACGACCAGACACGGTGATACCGTCCGACGAGACGATATTGCCCACGCCCCACTTGATGGATCGCTGGCCCGTCTTGATCCAGAGGATGTCCAACGAACCCACTCCGCGCGCCTTCTCGAAAACGTAGCGGCCAGGTTCGAGGGCACCCTTGGACACGCCGTCCTCCAGAACCACGGCCGTCTCGCCCTCGTTGACCACGATGGTCTGGATCTTCGAGAAGATGCTGGCTCGCTTGTGCGGATCCCGCGAGAGACGATGGATGAGGCTGTCTGGGGCCACGCCAGCTGGCCATTGCAGCGGGATGGTGCCCATGCGCACCCCCATCTGCCCCGCAGTCTCCTCTGTCTTCATGCCGAGCCCGAGCAGCCAAGAAGCGATTCCCATTTTTCCTCCTTGCAGCCCGCCCCTGCGGGCCGCGTCGGTCTGTAGGCGCTCCGAATCCTAGGCGAAGCGCTGGAAGAGTTGCTTAGCGGCCGCCACCTGGTGACGCGCCGCGCATTCCAGGTCCAGCGCACCGCCGAGTCCAGCGGCCAACTCGCGATCACCCTTCTTGGAGGTGAAATCCACTACAGCGGCGGGGAGATAGGCTATCCCCTTCAGGGTCACCTTGGCGTTGGCCAGGTTCGGGTCGGACTTGGCTGCGCGCTCCAACACGCGCTGGGCGGCGCTGGCCGTGCTGCGTACCAAGGCCACGTCTCGCTCGGCCAGAGGTTCGGGGCGCTCCATGGCGCTGGCCAATTCGCTGTCAGCGTCCATGACGAAAGCAACGCGCGACGGCCCGGGATTGCACGCTTCCACCGCAGCTACGCAACGGTTCTCGGAGCCCTCCGCGAACATGCCGCCCGAGGACTGGGAGAAGCGCACGTCGGCCACCCAGACCGGCAGCATGAACTTGTCGACCCTCTCCACCTCTTCTTCTGCGCCGAATAGGCCCCAGAGCTTCTTTTTGCGCTGTCCTTCGATCCACTCGTCGACCCAACCGAAATCCTCGACTTTGATGACCGGAATTTCACCGCGATATGCCTTGACTATGGCCACGTAGCTCTCCATCATCTCGACGCTCACCTCGGGGCTGGCCTTGCCGATCGACGAGGTGATCTCGGCGGCGAACGTGAGAAAAGGCATCTCCCGCCGTTGGGTCAAAGCAGCATAGCTGCGGGTCCAGCGAGCCAGGATCCTCGCCCAGAGAACCTCTTGATCAGTAGCCACGACCATGGGCATCGTGTCTGCCGGGTTGTAGTCCATGCCTTCGATGGAGCGCGCCACGCTGTGGCATTGGCCGGCCATGTGTTCCAGCCGCTCGGCCACGTTGGTGCCATCTACCGGTCTCGGTGCTGTGAGCTCCTCGCAGATGCCGCACAGCTCCACCAGGCAACGATAGCGATTCTGCATCGCGCCCAAGAAGGCCGCCAAGTCGGGCATCCCCACTGCTTCCGCGGAGAGACTCTCGGTCACGTCATCCAAGACCGATTCAAGGTTCTTGCGGGCCGAGGTGTACCCATTCGGCGTACGCTTGGCCGCAGCATCGGCTACGTTCGACAGGTGCATATAGTCGGCGATACGCCGATCCATACCATGGACCTTGGCCTTGTCCTCATCCGTCATCAGGAAAGCGGTGACCTGGGGGGCGCCCAGCCTCGCGCGCAGGGACCTCAAGGCCAGGATTTCTTCGCGGAAGTTGACGAGGGGATTGCTGCCCTTGGCCTTGGGAGCAGGCATGGGCACAGGTGGCGGCACCAGGGGGAACTGCCCCCAACTGCCGAAGGGTTCCAGAGCTCGGTTCACATCCCGCGTCAGGGAGGGAAGGATCTTCTCCTGGAAGATATAGGACCGGCTGGAGGCATCCACGTTGCTGGCGTCCAACGCAGCGGCGCCTACCTTGTCCATCAACCAGCCCTTTATCTCGTCCATGATGCGGTCTTCCTCCTTCTGCGCCTGCACGACGGTGAAGGGCTGGAGGCAGAACTCGCATTCGTAGCTACCTGTTTCGTTGGGAGGCTGGACGGCGTTGCAGTATGGGCAGTGGATCTGTTGTGCTTCCATGGACCTTCTCCGTAATATTGGGCTGCTGGGACATGCTAGTGGTGGTGGGCCGCACGCTCTACGGAACGCAGCCGGTTGTCGAGAGTTCGGACGTCGCTGCGCAGGCCGCTCAGCGCTGCGTCGATCTGTTTCAGGGCGTCCTTGACCTCAACGCGCAGCTCGTTGGAGCGCTGGGTAGCCCACTTGTCCGCAAGTTTGTCGATAGTGGTGCCGCAGGCGCGACAGAGCACCAGGCGATCCGCGCCCAGGTTGAGAGTGTGGGTGTCCTGGCCCAAAGCTTGAACGACAGACAGAATGTAGGGAGCCAGGTCCGACGGGTAGGTGGAAAAGTGCAGATCCTCGCCCTGGAACTCGCGACCGCACATCCAGCAGGTGCGCTTGACGCGGCACTTCCTGAGCCAGTTCTCAGCCTTTCCAGACCAACTCTCGTCGTTGCACTGTTTGAAGTAGTTCATGGCCTTGGCCATGTGCTCGGCTGCTCCCTCAGGGGTCGCCTCCACGGTGGCCACGGCGTCGTGCCAGCTTGCCTTGCCGAGGTGGTACATGAACCGCTCCATCGCGGTGCTCTTGTGTTGATCGGGTGAGGTGTAGTTGTAGGTGAACAGATCGGCCATCCCTAGCTTCTTCCATCCATTTGCCGCAGCACGGTGAGCTTCGGCCTTGGCGGTGGAGCTGCCACCGGCCTTCATGGCACCGGCCTCGATCATACGGGCCTGGATCTCGGCCACCAGAGGGCCGGTCTCCCTCATGTCACTCTGGGAGCCGATCTCCTCTATCTCCTCCATCTTGCCCAGATGCTGCAGCATCGTAGGAAGGTGAGAGGCGTCCCCTGAGGTGATGAAGGAGTAAAAGGCCGCGTTGGCGAGGGCGCGATTCTCCAGCTCCGCCATCTCGGCCTTTGCCGCCTGCTCGGCAGCCTTCTTGAACAGGGCGATGCCCTTTTCGTAGTTCTCCTCTCCCAACAGGATGGCCTTTTCGTAGACCCGAGCGTAGTGTTGCTCCGGTGTGAGGCCCACGCCTGTCGCTTTCTTGACCTTATCGAAGAATCCCATTTCACCCTCTCTTTGAAACCCGTGATTCGAAACTGAGCCTAGGGAGTATGCCAGTACCGGGAGCATTGGGACAGGCATCGAGCCCGCCAATCCAAGACGTGATGCTGCGGACAACGGTAAAATGCCTTTTCGTCGCAGCCTCTGGAGGATGGAGATGGCAGAAGTGAACTCTGCCGATCCACAATAATCGCCTCCACGTGACGGTCCGATAGCCACGTCCGCGGCGCATCGTCCAGGGGCTTCTTGCACGCACAGCTGAACCGAGGAACGCGAGGGGCTGGCTCCGAGTGCATCGAGCTCATCTCAAGGAGCAGCAGTGATGGCGATGATCTCCTTCAGTTCCGCAGCACACCTCTTCGGCCAGTCTACTTCGAGCGTCTCGAATCCAAAGAACGCCGCCAACCTTCCCTCAGCGCCTCTTCTTCCGTCGCCGTCGCCGCGCCTGCTTGAGCACCGCGGCCCGATCCAGGTGGTCCCGCCGCCCCTGCCGCGCGTACTGGCGGTAGGAGCCGCGGTAGTCTCGCAGCCCGGCCGCGCGGATCTCCAGCACCCTGGTGGCCAGCTTGTCGACAAACCAGCGGTCGTGCGAGACGAGGATGATGGTGCCGTCGTAGCGCCGCAGCGCGATGGACAGCGCCTGGATGCTCTCGATGTCCAGGTGGTTGGTGGGCTCGTCCAGCACGAGCGCGGTGGGCTTGCGGACCGCTAGCTGCGAGAAGAGCAGCCGCGCCGCCTCGCCGCCCGAGAGGTCGCCCACCCGCTTGTCGGTGTCGTCCCGGTTGAACAGGACCGCCGCCAGCCTGCCGAGCACGCCGCCCAGGGTCTCGGCCGGGCAGGCCTGCCACATGGCGGATTTCGGCGTCTGATCGGGATCCCCCAGGGCCTCCTGGTGGTCTTGGGGGAAGTAGCCGAAGTCCGCCTCGTATCCCCAGGCGCAGGCCCCTTGGTCCGCCTGCAGCTCGCCCACGATGATCTTGAGCAGCGTGGACTTGCCGATGCCGTTGGGCCCGATGATGGCCAGCCGATCCCCGCGCTGCACCTCGAAGCTGACGTCCTCGAGAACCTGGTTGTCGCCGAAAGCCTTGCTGATGCCGCTCACTTCGAGCACCTGGCGCCCGCTGCGCCGCCGGGCCTGGAAATCGAACCTGGGCCGCCGCCGTGAGCTGCGGGGCAGGGGCTCGATCACCATCTTCTCGATGCGTCCCTGCCGGCTCCTGGCCTGGCGCGCCTTGTTGGCCTGGGCCTTGAAGCGGGCCACGAAGGCCTTGTGCTTGGCGATCTCATTCTCGCGCTTGGCGATCTCGGCTTCTTGGCGCTGGCGCTCCGCTTCCTTGCGCCGGGTGAAGCTGCTCCAGTCGCCGCGGTAGGCGGTCACGCGCTCGTAGTCGATGTCGAGGATGTCGGTGCAGACGCGATCCAGGAACTGCAGGTCGTGGCTGACCACCACCGCGCAGCCCTTGAAGCGCATCAGGAACTGCTCCAGCCAGCGGATGGCCAGGATGTCCAGGTGGTTGGTGGGCTCATCCAGCAGCAGCAGGTCGGGTGCCGAGGCCAGGGTGCGCCCCAACAGGGCCCGCAGCTTGAAGCCTCCGGACAGCGTCGCCATGGGCCGGGGGTGCTGCTCGCCGGGGATGCCCAGCCCCTCGAGGATCTGGCCGGCCCTGGACTCCAGCCCGTAGCCGTCGAAGCGCATGACGATGTCTTCCAGCTCCACGTAGCGCGCCTCGTCGAAGTGATCGGCCGCGCGCTCCAGCAGCGCCTCTTTTTCCACCATGGCGTCCCAGAGCACAGCATGGCCCATCATCACCACGTCCAGGATGGGCAGCTGATCCACCTTGAACCAGTCCTGGTCCAGCACGCCGATGCGGCAGCCCCGGGGCAGGCCGATCTCCCCCTCGCTGGGCAGCTCCAGGCCCGCCAGCACGCGCAACAGGGTCGACTTGCCCGAGCCATTGGCCCCCACCACGCCATAGCGCCGCCCCTTGTCGAGCTGCAGATCCGCGCCCTCGAAGAGGGTCTGCGGTCCGTAGCACACGCTGAGGCCAGTGGCGGTGAGCATGGGGCCCACTATGCCGGCGCGTACGCGGTAGGCGAACCTCGATCCGGAGAAGGATGCGGCCAGGTCCAGCGCGGGACGCTACCTGTCCGCCGCCTCCGGCGGCACGGCCGCCACCTCCATGGCCGTGGGCGCCTTGGCCACGGCGTCGAAGCTGATCATCAGCCCCTCGATGGTGCCCAGCAGCCCACAGAGCATGGCCACGGTGCCCAGCAGCATCAGCGGCAAGCCGCGGCCCAGCCGCGCACGAACGCCGGCCTTGGCCTCTTCCACGGCGTTCTCCACCTGGGGTTGGCGCAGGTGGCCGTGCAGCAGGGCCGCCTTGAGCACCCCTGGCACAGCAGCCTGGGGTTGGCGGTTGCAGGCCTGGATAGCCAGATCCAGCTGGCCACGCCGCACGAGGCGCTCGACCCGGCGGTAGAGGGCTGCGGCGTCGGCGCGCATGCGCAGCAGGCGCAGCAGGCGCCGGGCAGCGAGGAAGAGAGCGCAGAGCGCGCAGGCCAGGATGGGCCACATGAAGGGCCCGCCCTCGGCGAAGCGGGCGGCGAGCGGAGAGAGCAGGTGCGACATGACGGGAACCTCCGCCCCTATCGACCACGAAGGGCCTCATCGGTTCCCCTGCGACCACGACCACGACCCACCCAACACGGTCACATGAACTGCCCCCGGGGCCAGTCGACGCAGCCCCCGTCTCAATCACTCAGCTTCAACAGAAACCCCGTACACCCTCTCCGCATTCTTGTACGCGATCTTCTC
>CAYVQL010000406.1:0-8268 GCA_964454135.1 uncultured Enterobacterales bacterium
GTGAGCTGTTGCGCTGCCGCCCAGATGACCTGTGCAGCTGATCTGGACCACCACCGGTTTTCCCATACCGCAGGATGGTCGATCGGACCAGCGGATTCTCTCTCTTTTGCCAGCTTCGAGAAGCTCTTAGCGCAAGCGGCGCCAGCGGCCGGTCCCCAGCGCGTGGGCGCGCTGACGTCGCAGAGCGGCGGCTGGGGCGGCCCAGGTCTGCACCCGCACCGCGCGATGTTCGGCGCGGGCGCGCGTCGGGAGCAGGCTCAGGCCCAGATCCTCGCCGTCCAGCAGGCTGGCCAGCAGCATGCGCTGACGGGCGGTGGGGGCGGCGTGGATCTCGCCCTCGATCCAGCGCGTCGGTCCATCCAGGGCCAACAGCAGGGCGCCCGAGGGCATGCGCCACAGACGCCCCTGGATCTGGCCGGTCACGGGCTTGGCGTCCTGAAAGATCCACCCCAGGGGCGCTCCGCGGAGCGCGTCGCCGTACACGAAGAGCGGCAGGTGCGCCTGCTCGGGCGGCGCCGGGAAGAGGGGCCTCAACGCGCCGGCTCCCGCGCCTCGCTCAGCTCGGCCAGGCCATCCTCGAGGGAGTCGCAGAGCGGCATCAGGCGCTCCAGCACCTGCCGGTCCTCGGCCTGCTCGTGCAGCCGCCAGAAGAAGGACTCCCGCAAGAGCAAGCGCGCGCCGACCTTGGTGGCGATGCCCAGGGCCAGGGCGATGTCGGCCAGGGATGCGGCCTCCAGCCCGCCGCGGAAGCGCCGGGACACCAGCCAGCCGCGTGCGCGCATCAGGTCGTCCGCCCGCTCCAGGAAGGGGCCCATGTCGCGGCGTCGGTGGAGCAGGCGCAGGCGGTCGGCCCTGATGGCCAGGGCCACGCGCCCCCCGCTGCGACGTTGCTGCACGAGCAGGGCCACCAGGTAGAACAGGTGGGGCACGCGCTCGATGGCTTGCAGCCGCAGGGAGACGCCATCGGGGATGGCGCGCGGTGGTGCCTCTCCCGGGTGCAGCAGGCCCCCGTGCACCAACGCCCGCGGGTCGAGGGCGCCCGGCAGGCTGGCCCCGGTGGTCTGCGCCTGTCGCAGCAAGCCATTGATCGCGGAGACGCCGCAGACCAGCACCTCCAGGCTGGGAGGCAGCGCCAGCACCAGGTCGCTGCGATCCAGCAGGCTCAGGGCGGGAGCATCCACCGATCCCTGGTCCGGATCTCCCCGGACCGGGTCGCCGCTGGCAGCCAGGGGGATGGCATCGAGCGTGCGGCCGCGCAGCAGCTTGTCGGCGGCCCTGGCCAGCTGCCGCGGTGGCACGTCCGCCCCGAACAACATGGCGTCCCAGTGGGTGAAGCGCGTGCGCAGGTGGCCGTAGCGGGCCGCGGCCGAGGCATCGCCCCTGCCCGTGGCCCGCAGCACCTCCAGGTAGGCGCGGTACTGGGGATCGGACAGGGCGACCGAGGCCACCGTGTCGGAGAGATCCCGGCGCGCGATGGCGGCGGGCGTGACGACGATCTTGTCCAGGCCGGACTCGCTGCGCCGGAAGGCGTCGCCGCGGCGCAACGCCATCTCGGCATAGGAACCCGCGGCGACGCCCGCGGCTCCCACATCGTCCAGGATGCCATGCAGGTGCGTGATGGCCAGCTCGCCCTCATCGAGCAGCGCCTGCAGGACCGTTCGATAGAGCGCCGGATCCTCGGACAGTCCAGCGCGGTCGGCCGGGAGGCGGAGTCTGAAGCCGCTGACTGGGCGCCGAGGCCGCGGGAAGGCCAGGGGCAGCTGCTCGCCCAGCACGCGAGCCGGAGTGCGCCGGGCATAGCCCGCGGCAGGGGCCGCCAGGGCCGCCAGGGAGCGCGCCTGCGCCTCCAGCTCCTGTTGCGGGCGCTGCTGGTAGCGGCCCTGCAGCACAGCGAGGGCATCGGCGGTGCTCGGCGCAGCGCCGGCCACGGAGGCCAGCAGCTTGCGGCCCAACGGATCACCGGCGACCGCGTCCGCGTACACCCGGCGTCGACTGCGGCTGCCGAAGAGGAACTCCAGGCCCCTGCGCGTCAAGGAGGGCGGCGCCGCGCTGCTGACGAAGCCCAGCCAGCGCGCCAGCGCCAGGCACTCACCTACGACAGGCTCTTCGGCGCGCAGACGCTGGGCGATGTCGGCGACGTCGCGCAGGCCTGCGGCCACCTGGGTCAGCACGCGCGCCAGTATGCGCAGGTCCCCGGCTGCGGCTTGCAGCAGGGGGATGTGGGGGCCTTGGGGCATGCCTGCAGCCTATCGCGACGGCGCCCTCGCAGGCACCCTCTTCGCTCCAGCTGGCGTTGTCTTGTTTGATTTCTATATATTACAGTTGACATGACAATAGCTATTGTCATAGCCTGGGAACGCACCGCCAGGTTTCACGGCGTGGCCCATCTCGGACCGCTGCTCGTGGAGAGCGAGGCCAGCTCATGAATCGGCTCCTCAGAAAGCTGAGAATGCGACAGGGGAGGGACATACCCCAGTTCAACCCGCACCAGGTCGTGCTGGAAGAGGAGACCCGCGGTCATGCGGCCCGCGGTGTGCGCAACGCCCTGCGTCGCATGGAACCGGTGGCCTTGCACACGCCGCGTTGGTCCTGCCCCCAGGCCTTCCTCGAGGATCTGGCGCTGGACCTGGCCGTGGGAGAGCCTGCCGTCGGCTGCCGCACGGTCAGCCTGCGCCCCCTGGCGAGGCGTGAGCGAGGGGCGACCTGGCAGTTCATCTTGCGGGTGCTCGCCCAGCTGGGCGCCCCCCGTCGCAGCGAGCTGCAGGTGCCCCTGGTGGCCGAGCGCCGGGGTTTTCAGCACGCGGCGCGGGAGCTGTTGGAGGCGGCTCAAGAGAGGAGCTCCTATCCGGTGGCCTTGTTGGCCCACGGCGCCGAGCATCTTCCCCTGGACGTGGCGGAGGACCTGATGTCCGTCTGGGGTGGGTTCCGCGCTGCCCACCTGGAGGGCTGTCGTTGCGTGTTGCTCCTGGGAGGCGCCCAGGATGCGCGCGCCATGACCTGCTTCGATGGGCGGCCCGTGGAGCTGGCGGATTTCGGTGGCGGCGAGGCCGAGCGGGTGTTGAGGAGGGTGGTGGGACAGCACTTGGCGCATCAGGCCACGGAGGCTGCTCGTTTTTCCGGTGGCATGCCTGCGCTGGTGGAGGGCCTGGGCCAGCGGGCCTGCGAGCGCCGTAAGCTGGAGCAGGATCCCTGGGCGCTGCTGGCCACCATGGGGCCCGTGGCGGACGAGATCCGAGGCGTCATCGACATCGTCGCCTCTGACTGCAAGCTGGCGGAGCGCCTGGATCTGCTGCTGCCCGGCGAGGCGCTGCAGATGGAGCCCGAGCTGGACAAGCCCCTGCTCTTGTCCGGGCTGGTTCGAAAGGTGCGCGCCCGTCCGCTGCCGAAGGTGATGCTGCGCGCGCCGGCGGTGGCGACCCTGGTGGGTTGAGCACGGCGCTCGGCTGGCGGGTTGGCCGTCGGCGTGGCTATGTTCCCCTCGGCGCTGCGCGTCCGCGGCGCCGGAGGTCCTGGCCATGAACCGTCGAAAGCCCGGCCTGGGAGCGATGCAGGGTGGTGTATCGCAGGAAGACCCGTTGCACAGCCCAGGGCTGCAGGGCGAGCCCCTCGAGCTTCTGCCCCGCAACTTCACCATGAGCTTCGAGGAGCGCATCAAGTCGCGCATGGGGCTGCCGGCCTGGATTTTGCGCCGCAAGCGCCTCGAGAAGCTGCAGGGTGAGCTGCGAGCGGCGCTGACGGAGGCCTGGCGACAGACCGCGCCCGAGAGCTGGCCCGCCGTGGCCCGCACCTGGGATCTCTCCGATGTGAACGCTGCCATCGAGTCCTACAACGAGCACTATCCCACAGAGCGCGACCTCCCCATGGACCCCCGCATGCGGGACTTCACCGACGGGGGGAAGCGCTGGCGGCCCCAGCGGATCCTGGACGAGGGCTGGATCCTGGAGCGCTTTCCCGCGGCTGGCGCGGGTGGCTCGCTTCGGTGAACGCCCCCACGGGGTCATTCCTCGCGGGAGCGACCCTGGTGCGTTGCTGGCGACGATCAGGACCCGGGCGTTGTGCGCGGCACGCAGCCGCACTACACTGGATCCGTATCTGAGGCACAGGAATCTTCGCCAACCAGGAGACCTCTTCATGACACGCCAAGCTCTGCTCCCCCTGGCCCTGTTGGGACTCCTCCTCGGCACCGTGTCCTGCAATGACACCAAGGACACGGCGGACGTCGAGGGCGACACCGACACCGACACCGACACCGACACCGACGCGGATGGGGATGGAGACGCGGACGCTGACGGCGTCTCTCCCTATCTCGAGGCTGCCGACGCCTACTGCTACTACCACAAGACCGGCGACACCTACTACCAGTGGGAGGTCAACTGCCAGGCCGACGATCCGCAAGGCGCGGACACGCTCGCGGCCATCGACACCGAGCTCAGCCACGTGACGGTGCTGACCTCGGCCGGCGGCGAGGTGGCCCAGTACGCCCTGGTATGCGAAGACGACGGCGACTGCTTCGGCAGCTTCAAAGAAGCGGACGACGGCGTAGCCTGCAAGAACGCGACCACCTATACCCTGCGCTTCCAGGTGGCGGACGAGGATGGCAACACCTCTGCGCCGCTGGAGATCCAGGGCCGGCAGCAGTAGAGCGATCCCATGTCGGGCATGCGGGGGCCCCGCCCCCCCCTCGGTTCCGACCACGTGGTGCCGCTGATCGGTGGCATCTGGTGGGTGGGCTACCTGCTGCCAGAGGCGCTCTCGCCCAGCCACTGCTACCTGATCGAGCGCGGCGACCAGTCGGTGCTGGTGGATCCGGCCTGCCCCAAGGGCATCGACCACCTGCTGAAGAAGATCGAGCAGGTCACCTCCGTCGACAACATCCGCTACCTGCTGGTGCACAATGCCCTGCCGGGAAACGTGCTGGCCCTGTCGGCGCTCCTTGAGCGCATCAAGCGCCCGGACGCCGTGCTGGTGACCCACTCGCATACCGAGGTCACGCTGCGCTCCCTGGGTATGGAGATACCCGCCTGGTGCCCTGACCGCCACGACTGGTCCCTGGACCTGGGCGGTCGCACGCTGCGCTTCACCCAGACTCCCTATGCCCCGGATCCGGGCGCCATCTGCACCCTGGACACGGCCACCGCCACGCTCTTCTGCAGCGGCCTCTTCGGCGCCATCAACCCCGAACCCCAGCTGATCGCCAGCGACATCTCCAGCTTCGAGTCCCTGATCCCCTTCCACGAGCTGCGCCTGAGCAACCGGGACATCCTGCGCTACGCCTTGCACAAGCTGGGCGTGTTCACCATCCGCACCATCGCCCCCCACATGGGGCCCGTGATCCCGGAACACCTGATCGCGCCGCTCTTCGAGCGTCTGGGCGTGTTGGAGTGCGGCTTGCAGCTGGAAGCCAGCGACGATCCGCGGGCCGTGGTGCACGTCAATCGCCTGCTGCGTGACATCACCGACGACCTGCTGGTCTTCGACGAGTTCGGCACCATGGCTGACCGCCTGCTGGACCGCTTGCATCCCTTCCTGCCCGCCGTCGACGTGGAGTTCTGCATCAAGAGCCGGGGGGGGCGCGCCATGCGGTTGTCGCGCTCGTCGGGCTACCAGGCGGAGCTCGTCAAGCTCGAGGAACCCTGCGCCGGCATGGTGAAGGCCGGGACCCGGCCCCGCTGGCACAAGCGCTACGGGCCGCGCAACTTCCACGTTCGGTACTACGCCGAACCCCAGGACGCGGCCCCCCGTCCCGTACGTCGGGCCGGAGACAAGAAGCACTACCTCTGGCTGCCCCTCTTCTCCCCTGTCGATCAGAACGTGCTGGGCGTGGTGCGCCTGGAACTGGATCGGCCGGTGAGCGTGGGCGAAGAGCTGAACAACGCCCTGGGCAGCATGAGCGCCCCGCTGGCCATGGCCGCCGAGCGCGAGGTGGTGAGCCAGCGGCTGCGACGGGAGCACGATCGCTACTACAAGCTGGCCATCCGCGATCCCCTCTCGGGGCTCTACACGCGGCGCTATTTCCTCGCCCTGGCGACGCATATGCTGAGGCGTCACGAGCGCGATCCCAGGGCCCGCTTCGGGCTGGCCAGGTTCAACATCGACAGCTTCCGCCTGATCAACGAGACCCACTCACCACCGGTGGGTGACCGTGTGCTGCAGGGGGTCGCCGAGGTCATGCGTGCCTCGACCCGCGCCTGCGACGTGGCCGTGCGCTACGGCGGTGACGAGTTCGTGGTCTTTCTGCATGCCGACAGCCTGGACGAGTGCATGGCCTATACCGAGCGCGTGCTCGCTGGCGTGAAGCGCCTGGAGATCAGAGGTGGGGAGAGACGCGTGGCCGTCACCCTGAGCGCGGGGGTGGCGCTGCTGGCCCGCAAAGAGACGCTGGAATCCCTGCTGAAGCGCTCTGAGCGGGCCCTGCGCCGCAGCAAGGCCCGGGGTGGGAACCAGAGCCACGCCCTGGAGCGCTCCATGCCCTGAGGGGGCTGCCTGGTCCCTCGCCAGGGCTCAGAGCGAACGCCCCATGGGCGGCATGAAATCCGGAGGCTCGTCCACGATCTCGGGCGCCGCGATGCGCTCGAAGATGATCCGGTCGCCCTGCAGGTCCACGCTGACGGTGTCCCGCGGGCCGAAGTCGCCGCCCACGATGGCGCGGGACATGGGGTTCATCAGGTACTGCTGGATGGCGCGCTTCAGGGGGCGAGCGCCGTAGAGCGGGTCGAAGCCGGCGTCGCAGAGCGCCTTGCGGGCCGCGGGCGAGATCTCCAGGCTCAGCTGCCGCGCCTCCATCAGCTTGCGGATGTGGCGCAGCTGGATGGTGAGGATGGCGTCCATGTGCTCGTAGCGCAGGGAGTGGAAGATGGTGACCTCGTCCACGCGGTTGAGGAACTCCGGCCGGAACTTGGCGCGCAGCTCCTCGGTGACCTTCTTCTCCATGGTCTGCTGGTCCACGCCGGCCTCGGTGGCCTGCAGGATGAAGCGCGACCCAACGTTCGAGGTCATGATCAGGACCACGTTCTTGAAGTCCACGGTGCGACCCTTGGAGTCGGTCAGGCGACCCTCGTCCAGCACCTGCAGCAGCACGTTGAAGATGTCCTGGTGGGCCTTCTCGATCTCGTCCAGCAGCACCACCGAGTAGGGGCGTCGGCGCACTGCCTCGGTCAACTGCCCGCCCTCGTCGTAGCCGACGTAGCCCGGGGGAGCGCCTATGAGGCGTGCCACCGTGTGCTTCTCCTGGTACTCGGACATGTCGATGCGCACCATGTTCTTCTCGTCGTCGAAGAGGAACTCGGCCAAGGCGCGCGCCAGCTCGGTCTTGCCCACGCCCGTGGGGCCCAGGAAGATGAAGCTGCCGATGGGGCGCTGGGGGTCCTGCAAGCCGGCCCGGGCGCGCCGCACCGCGTCCGCCACGGCCACCACGGCCGGGTCCTGGCCCACCAGGCGCTGGTGGATGCGCTCCTCCATCTGCAGCAGCTTGGCCTGCTCGCTCTCCACCAGCTTGGTGACCGGGATGCCGGTCCAGCTGGAGACCACGTTGGCGATGTCCTCTTCGGAGACCTCCTCGCGCAGGATGGCGCCGTCGCGCTGCAGCTCTTCCAGCTCGGCCATGCGCGCCTGCAGCTCCTCTTGCACCTTGGGCAGCTCGCCGTAGACGATCTGGCTGGCGCGCTCGTAGTCGGCGCCGTGCTGGGCCCGCTCGCCCTCGTGGCGCAGCTGATCCGTGCGCTCCTTGAGCTCGCTGATGGCCTCCAGCGCGCCGCGTTCCTGCTCCCAGCGTTGGCGCAGCTCGTGGGCCTCTTCCTCCTTGCGGGCGATGAGCTTCTCGATCTCGGCCGCCCGGGCGCGGGCGCCCTCTTCGGTCTCGCGGGAGAGGGCCTGCAGCTCGACGCGCAGGCCGGCTATCTCGCGCTCCATGGTGTCGATGGGCTGGGGCAGGCTCTCGATCTCCATGCGCACCCGACTGGCGGCCTCGTCCATCAGGTCGATGGACTTGTCGGGCTGGTGCCGGTCGGCGATGTAGCGGTCCGACAGCGTGGCCGCCGCCACCACAGCGTCATCGGTGATGCGGATGCCGTGGTGCACCTCATAGCGCTCCTTGATGCCCCGCAGGATGCGCACGCTGTCCGCCACGGTGGGCTCCTCGATCATCACGGGCTGGAAGCGGCGCTCCAGGGCCTTGTCCTTCTCCAGGTGCTTGCGGTACTCGTCCACCGTGGTGGCCCCGATGCAGCGCAGCTCGCCGCGGGCCAGGGCCGGCTTGAGCATGTTGCCCGC
>CAYVQL010000407.1:0-8246 GCA_964454135.1 uncultured Enterobacterales bacterium
GTCAGCCTTCCCTCAGGTCATCGAGGAAGCGATGCAGCGCCGCATACGAGAGCGAGCCGTCGTGGTGGGGAGCGCGTTCGCAGCTCTGCTGCTTCTTTCCTGGTCCTGGCAGACAGATCCGCAGCGAGGTCCCAGCGAACCCTCGGACGAAGCGCGCGCCTCCTCCCCGTCCCTCCGCATCCCCGGGACTGCGGTCCAAGAAGGCTCGTCGGCGTCGCTGGCCGACAACGCGCCCGCCCTGGCCCCGTCCCACGCCGCCTACCTGGACGACCGGATCATGCTGCGCGTGCAGCGCGACATGGCCTTCACCGCCGTGGCCCGCGAGCACGGTGCCCGCATCGCCCGCCTGCCCGGCCCCTCGGGCTACGGCAGCCTGCTGCTGCCCGCTGGCATGGACCGCAGCGGCTTCCTGGCCGAGCTGCGCAGCGACGAACGCGTGCTGGGCGCCGGCGTCATCGGCATCATGCACGGCGCCAGCGAGGGCCTGCCCGTCGCCTGGCACCTGGAGGTCCTGGATGGCGAGGATGCGCTCGCCGCCGAACAGGATTTCTCGGCCCTGGTCGTCGCCATGCTCGACTCGGGCGTAGCCTACGAGGACTACGACGACGGCGTGAACAGCTACGTGCAGGCCTCGGGCCTGGCTGACGTGCTCTTCGTCGAGCCCTGGGACTTCGTCAACGACGACGCCCACGCCAACGACGATCACCAGCACGGCACGCACATCGCCAGCATCATCGCCTCGCAGGGCGAGGCGGCTGGCGTGGCCCCGGGCGTCTCGTTGATGCCCCTGAAGGTGCTGGACCAGGACAACAGCGGCAACGAGCTGGACTTGATCGACGCCATCTGGCACGCCGTGGACCACGAGGCCGACGTCATCAACATGAGCCTGTCCTTCAGCGAGGGCTACGCGCTCTCCAGCGCCCTGGACGAGGCCCTATGTGCCGCCTGGGACGCCGGCATCGTGCTGGTGGCGGCCGCCGGCAACGAGGGCGCCGAGCACGTCACCTACCCGGCGGCCCAGCGCCATGTGTTCGCTGTGGGCGCGACATCGGCCAAGGACCGAAACTACAACCTGCAGGTCTCCGACTACACCAACGCCTCGCCTCGCGTAGACTTGATGGCGCCCGGCGGTTCCGTCTCGGAGGACCTGACGGATGACGGCTACGTGGATGGCGTCCTGGCCGAGACCATCGACTACCAGGATCCCTCTTCGCTGGGTTGGTGGTTCTTCGCCGGCACCAGCCAGGCCGCCGCAATGATCAGCGGCGCAGCCGTGCACTTGCTCTCACAAGGCGCCGACAATCACGAGGTCTACTCCTCTTTGACCTACGCCGGCGACACCATCGGCTCGGAGATCAGGGACGGCTACGGCCGCGGGGAGCTGCGGCTGGATCAGACCCTCTCCAAGTACGGCGATGGGAAGGCCAGCCAGATCGGCGACTACTACGTGTCGCTGCTGCCCTGGCTCATGGACAAGGGCGACAGGGTCGAGCCCCAGGTGCTGATCACCCTGCTGGACGCCAACGGCGACCCTGTGAGCGGCAAAGACGTGTACGGCTCGTTCCAGGGCAGCAACAGCAAGGCCTTCAAGTGCGGCACGGACAGCGCCGGGCAGTGCGAAGCCAACTCCGACGCCATCGAGCGCTACGACGAGTCGGGCCAGGAGCTGGCCTTGGCCTGGACCGTCCAGGCGGACGCCGTCTGCGAAGACAAGGTCATCGCCCACCCGGGCAGCGCCTTCTTCACCAGCGACGCCCTGGAGATCCTGCTGGCCGCCATGTGGGCCGAGGGCAGCGGCATCGCCACCAGCCCCATGGGCATCCACTTCCCACCGGGTCCCCTGGATCCCCTGGGCGAGCAGGCCGAGAGCTACGTCTTCTTGAACCAGGGCACGGGCATCGCCACCAGCCCCATGGGCATCATCGGCACGCCTCCGGCCATCGAGCCCTTTGCCAACCAGAGCACGCTGGAGCTGGACCTGGACGGCACGGGCATCGCCACCAGCCCCATGGGCGTCATCCAGCTGCCCATCTTCACCTTCGACGGCACGGGCATCGCCACCAGCCCCATGGGCATCGTGGCGCCGGTCTTCCCCATATTCGAGGGCACGGGCATCGCCACCAGCCCCATGGGCTTCACGCCCATAGAGCTGTTGGACCCGCTGCTGCCGACCTACGACGATCCGGGGCTGGCCAGCGACGGCATCCCGGTGCTGGGCGGCGCCTCGGCCGACCCGCTCGGCGAGAGCTTGCAGGCGGTGCTGGACGCCGGCGGCTGGACCGTGGCCGAGGGCTACGCTGGCGCCACCGCCCTGCAGGGCAGCGGCGTGATCTGCGCCGAGGCCGAGCAGACGGGCGTGGCCGGCGCAGGCGCGGGCGCTGCTACCTACTGATCGCTGGGGCCAACACCCGAGCGCCGCAGGCGAGGTAGCCAGACGCTGAAGAGCGCCCCCCCTTCGGGGTGGTTCTCGGCGGCTATCTCTCCGCGGTGGTCCTCGACGATACGCCGGCAGATATACAGACCCAGGCCGTGACCCTCCGCCGCCCCGCGGGCTTGCGCGCCGCGCTGGAACACCGAGCCCAGCGCGTCCGCAGGAATGCCCTGCCCCCGATCACGAACCTCCAGCAGCAGATCCTCGTCCTCGAGCGTCAAGCGCACGCTGACCACCTGGCCGTGGAGGCTGTACTTGACCGAGTTGGAGATCAGGTTGGTGAGCAGGCGCGAGAGCTCGTGCGGATCCCCCAGCGCCCATAGATCCGGCTGCACGTCCAGCTCGATACGGATGCCCTGCTTCGCGGCCACGTGGCGCATCAGATCCGCCACGCGCTGTACGAGGTTCGAGAGCTCGATGGGCCTTTGCACTGGGTTGTGCTCCTCCAGCATGGCCCCTGCCATGGCGCCCAGACGCTGCGCAGCCTCCAGCACGAGTAGCAGAGGCTCCCGCTCGGGATGCCCATCGGGCCGGGCGGACAGCAGATCGCTGACTACCACGTGGATGGCGTGGGCCGGCCCTTTCAGATCGTGCGCGATCTCCGCCGCCGCTTCGCCGCGCGTGGCGGCCTCCTGCAGATGCTGGGCATTGGTCACGGCCACCGACGCATGGGCGGCCAGGGCGCGCAACAGGCGCGCGGCGCTGGTCAGCTCCTGGTGGCTCACCAGGCGGCTGTCCACGTAGATGGCGCCCAGGACGCGCTCGCCCTCGGTCAGAGGGACGCACATGGCCGAGTGCAGATCCATGGCCAGGATGCTGGAGGCATCCCGCAGATCCGCCCGTTCCCCGATGTCGGCCGCGATCACCTCGCGCCCGCCCACGATCACGCGCCGGACGATGGACATGGAAGGCCTCTCGGGCGCCAAGCTCTCCTTGGCGGCCGAGGCGCCCAGCACGATCTCGTCCCCTTCGAGCAGCAGGACAAAGCAGCGCTCGGCTTGCAGCAGGTCCAGGCCCGCCTGCACGATGGCGTCCAGCAGGAGATCCGCGTCGCGCTCGCGCACCAGGGCCACGGCCAGCTCCATCAGGCGATCGAGCCTACCCACCTCCAGGCTGGCGCCGCGCACCCCCTTGATGCGATCCAGCAGCTCACCGCTACGCCGGCGCAGCTGCTGGTGACCCACCTCCTCGGCGTAGACCAGGGCGTTGGTGGCGCTGGCGGAGGCCTCGGCCGTACGCCCCACCAGGAGCAGGGCCTCGGCGGCCCACAGGCGGGCCTCTGCCAGCTCCACGCCGGCACCCGCCTCTTTGAGGGGCTCCAAGGCCAGGTTGCGCGCCCGGGCCATCTCCTCCAGGTCTCCGTCTTGCGCGCAGCAGTAGGCCAGCAAGGCGGAGGCGCGGGCCGCCTCGATGCTGGCATCCGACTCGGCGGCCAGCTCGGTGGCCAGCCGCGCCAGCTCGCGTGCTTCCTCATCCCCGCACCGCACGGCCAGCTCGGCGCGGCGCCGCGCCAGCTCGACGAGTTCGCTCTCGAGGCCATATTCCCGTGAGATGCGCTCGGCCCGCTCGAACCACTCGGTCGCGGCCAGCCAGGCCTCTTGCGCCATGCAGGCATCCCCCAGGTTGCCCGCAGCCATGGCCATGTACTCGTGGACCTGGATCTCCTCGGCCTTCTTGTAGGCCCAGGCGCCAGCCTCCAGAGCACGCTCGGGTCGCGCCATCTCCCGGTAGGCCAGGCAGAGGTTCACCCTCACCCGCACCTGCTCCAGGTCCACCTCCAGCCGCTCGAACAGGATCAGCGCCTGCTCCCAGCGCGCCAGGGCCCTGGGGCGCTCCCCCAGCATGTACTCGGCCGCCGCGATGTTGTTCAGCAGCTTGGCGCGCTCCAGCGCGGGCAGGCCAGCCTCTTCCTGGGCCGCCAGGGCCAGGGCGTCGGCAGCGTCCCGCAGCTGGTTGGCGTGCCAGAGCAGGCGGCCCAGATCGGCGTCCAGGATAGCACGCGCCGGCCGGCCGAAGCCCAGGTCGGCGGGCAGCGCGGCCAGCAGGTCGATGGCTTCGTGCAGCTCACCTTCCGCCTGCACCGCTTGGGCCCAGATCAGGCGCAAGCGCAGCCAACGATCCAGGGCCTCCGGCTCCACTGGGGGGAGCTCGTCCGCCACCAGCTGGGCGGTGGCGATGGCCTCACGGCTGCGGCCCGCCCGCTGCAGCGCCTCGGCCCGCACCATGATCAGCTCCGCAGGCGGAGCAGCGCCGCCCAGCGCCTGCTGCGCCTGGTCCGCCAGCTCCATGGCCCTTTCATTTTCGCCGAATGCGCTGGCCTCGAGGCGGGCCAGCTCCACCAGGACGGGCACGTCATCTGCTGTGGGCTCCCCCGGACCCAGGAGTTCCTCGGCCAGCTCCCGTGCCTCCTGCGCCCGGCCCACGGCGCTCAGGGCGCGTATGCGCAGCGGGGCCAGCTCTGGCAGGGGCGCCAGGGCCCAGAAGCCATCTGCCAGCCGCGCTGCCTCCTCGGCGTCCTTGCGCAGGGCGCCCCGCAGGATCTCCGAACCCTTCAGCCGAACCACCTCCGCCGCGCGGCCACCCAGGGCATGACGCCCGAGCTGGAGCAGATCGGGCCGGGTCTGCACCAGCAAGTACGCGATCACGCGCCTATGCAAGGGCGCCCTGTCTTCCCGGAATGCGCACATGGTGTCGCGGGCTGCACGGCTGCGGCACGCGGCCCGCCTGCCTGTCAGGCGCACGAGACCCGCATCCCGCAGCTCGCGCAGGGCGACCCGCAGCCGCTGCTCCTTCATGGGCGCCAGCGAGGAGAGCACCTCGACCGTCGCGCCCTGCTCCAGGATGGACAGGGCGCAGCCCAGCTGACGGGCGTCCTCGCTCAGCGTCCCTTCCACGTTCACCAGCGTACTTCCCGAGGCGACGATCTGGACCAGACGCCCAGGATCCAGGTGCCAGCGCCGAGCTCGCCAGACCAGGGCCTCCTGGGCGCTGCAGGCCAGCAGGAAGGACACCGCAGGCCCAGGCAGCCCCCCCGAGACCTCCTGCAGGCGATCGACCAAGGCCTCCTCGCCCTGGACAGCGCCGAAGAGACCCAGGATCAGCTCCCGCAGCTCTTCTCGGTCCAGGACCGGCAGCGCGAAGCGGTTCTCCACGAAGGAGGACGCCACCGAGCCCACAGTGCAAATCCTGACCGCCCCCTGCTCGGCCAGGGCCTCCAGAAAGTGCAGGGCGCGGCGATCCGCGAGCTGGAAGTCGTCCACCAATACGCGCACGCCCGCCTGCGAGCGGGCGATGAAGCTGCTGGCTGCCAGCCGAGCGCAGACCTCCACGTCATCGTTCTCAGGCAGCTCCGCGGGGGGACCGGGTATCACTGCGGAGCTCAGCGCCTGCTCGGCCACGTCCCAGGGCCGCCCCTCGCAGGTGATGCGCATCACCCGCTCACCACGCGCCTGCAGCTCCATGCCCAGCCAGTCCAGCAGCTGGGAGCGACCGCTGCCGCTGGGCCCCGTGATGCCCAGCAGTCCGCCGCGCGCCAGCCAGAGCTCGAGCACGGCCCTGGTGTCGCGCCCCAGCACGGTGCAGGCCCGCGCGCGCCGGCGCAGCAGACCCAGATCCGCCTCGGGAAGGGAGGCGCCCTGGCTGAAGAGCCGGTCGGCCACGTGCTCCGCCGTCGGCCGGTTGGCCGGGTCATTGGCCAGCATCTGCTCGAGGATCCCCATCACCTCCGGCTCGAGCGAAGCCGAATGGGGCACCTCGTGCTGCCGCCGCAGCAGCGCCTCGGCCAGATCCAGCTCCGGCCAGGGCAGCTGCCCGTGGAAGAGCTCCCACACCACCAGGCCCAGGGCGTAGACATCGGCCGCGCGAGAGGCTCCGCCGCCCACCAGGCGTTCGGGCGCCGCGTAGGCCAGGGTGCCACCCGTGCCCGTATCGGCCAGGCCGAAGTCCACCACCTTCAGCCGCGTCTGGCGGATGGACTCCACCAGGATGTTGGCCGGCTTGAGATCGCCATGGGTGACGCCGGCGTGGTGGATGGCGGCCAGGGCGTCGGCCAGGCGCGCCGCCACCGAGATCGCCACCTTGGCCGGCGCCGAGCCGGAGCGCAGGAACGCGGAGAGCGGACGACCGTCCACGTACTCCATCACCAGGTAGGGCAAGGGGTGGCCGCCCCCCTCCAGGACCGTCACCACCGCGGGGTGCCCGATGCGCGCCAGGGAGCGCAGCTCAGCGCCGGGCGGATCGCGCAGCACCTTGACCGCTGCCAGGTTGCCGTCCCGATCCGAAGCCGACCAGGTGCTGCCGAATGCGCCGCGCCCCAACAAGCGCTCCAGGCGCCAGCCCCCCAGGCGCAGCCCCGCTCCTACCTGGCTCAGATCCAAGACTCGTCCTCCTGCTCCTCGTCTCGGTAGCGGTCGAAGATGCCCAAGACCGCATCCTTGCTGGCGAGGAAGAGCTCCACGAGGTGCGGATCCAGCTGGCTGCCAGCGGCTTCTTCCATCACGGCCCATGCCTCTTCCAAGGTGAAGGAGGGCTTGTAGCAGCGCCGCGTCACGAGCGCGTCGAAGACGTCGGCTATGGCCACCACCCTGGCTTCCAGCGGGATGTTCTCGCCCTTCAGGCCGAAGGGGTAGCCCTCTCCATCCCAGCGCTCGTGGTGGTGGTGGGCGATATTGCAGGCCACATCCGACAGGCCCGCAGCCCGCAGCAGCTCCCCGCCCAGCAGCGTGTGGGTCTTCATCAGCTCGAACTCCTCGGGCGAGAGGCGACCGGGCTTTTTCAAGATGCCGTCAGGGATGCCCACCTTGCCCACGTCGTGCAGGCCGGCGTACCGCAGCACCTTGACCACGAACTGGTCGGCGCAGCCCTTGAGGGCGGCCAGGTGCGCGGCGTAGGACGCCACCCGCTGGATGTGGTTCCCGGTCGAGGTGTCGTTCAGGCTGGCGGCGCGCTCCAGGGCCGCCACCAGGCCCAGGGTCAGGTTCTCCAGCTCGTGCGTGCGCGCTTCCAGGGCGTGGCGCGCCTTGTCTCGCTCCCAGGTGACAGTACCGAGCATGTCCACCAGGGCGGCGCGACGCGCCATGGCCGACAGCCGAGCCGTGAACTCCAGGTGCTCCACCGGCTTGACGAGGAAATCGTCCGCGCCCGCCTGCAGAAGCAGGATCTTGGTGCGCCGCAGGTCGTCCGAGGTGATCACCATGATGGGCGTCTTGGCGCCCTTGGGACTCCGACGCAGCCGCTGCACCAGGTTGCGGCCATCCATGCCGGGCATATGGTAGTCGGTCACCACGATGTCAGGATTGCGCTTGGAGAACACCTCCAGCGCCTCCACGCCACTGGCAGCCTGCAAGACGCGGAAGCCCACGTCGCGCGCCACGTCCGCCAGGTGGGTACGCGGCAGGTCTTCGTCGTCTACGATCAAAACGAGTGGGGCGGGCATGCCATCTTCCTCAATCTCTCATCGGGAACCGCGCGAGCGGGTTTCAGGCCGAACATCACAGTCATTCACTCGAGGTAGGTGTAGCCATCCAGGCCCAGGCGGAAGGAACGCAGCAAGCGCCGCGACTCGGCCAGTGAGAGGTCACCGCGACGCAGCGCCTGCTCGCAGGCCAAGCGCAGCCGCGAGACCAGCTCCCGTCGGCTGTATTGCACGTAACTGAGCACCTCGGTGACGGTATCACCCTCGAGCACGGCGTCGATGCGGTAGGCCCCGGAGTCCTCCTGACTGACGTGCACGGCGTTGGTGTCGCCAAAGAGGTTGTGCAGGTCGCCCAGGATCTCCTGGTAGGCGCCCACCAGGAAGATGCCCAGGTAGTAGGGC
>CAYVQL010000408.1:0-8238 GCA_964454135.1 uncultured Enterobacterales bacterium
GTCGTCGTCGATCTCGTCGTCGGGCAGGTCGGCCGTGCGGCAGTCGTTGATCTGACCGTCGCAGAGCTCGGGGGCGCTGGTGAAGATGGTGGGTTCGGCGTCGTCGCAGTCGTCGCCGCCGATGACCGCGGCGTCGCCGTCCCAGCCGCCGCTGTCCTCGGTGCACTCGACGTAGCCGTCGCCGTCGTCGTCGGTCTCGTCCGAGGCCAGGGCGTAGTTGCAGGCGTTGTCCTGGCCGTCGCATAGCTCGAGGGCCGCCGGGTAGATGGTGTCGTCGGCGTCATCGCAGTCCGTGCCCGGATCCACGGCGGCCGAGGGGTTCTCGTCGCCGTAGCCGTCCTCGTCGTCGTCCTTCATGCAGTCCAGGCTGGAGTCGTTCTCGGCTGCGCCCGGGAAGGTGTAGGCGCTGCCGTCGTCGCAGTCCTCGTCGTTCTCGGCCTCGCCCAGGTCGATGCAGTCGTCGTCGGTGCTGGTCTCGATCAGGGTGGAGGTGCCGTAGGTGTCGTAGTCCAGGTCCTCGTAGCAGGTGTGCAGGCCGTCGCAGTCGTCGTCCGTCTGGTTGTCGGGCGTGTCCTCGGCGCCGGGGTTGGTCAGGGCGCGTCCGTCGTCGCAGTCCGTGCCCGCCGTCACAGCCGGGTCGACGTCGTCGTCCCCGTAGTCGTCGCCGTCGTCGTCGTTCATGCACTCGGTGCTGCTGTCCTCGGGCGCCGCGCCGGGGAAGGTGTTGGCGTTGTCGTCGTCGCAGTCCTCGTCGTCGTTCTCGACGCCCGCGGCCTGGCAGTCCTGCTGCAGGCTCTCCACCTCGACGGCGCTGCCGTAGGTGTCGGCGTCCAGGTCTTCGTAGCAGGTGTACAGCCCGTTGCAGTCGTCGTCGATGTCGTTGGCCGGGGTGTCGTCAGCCGCGGGGTTGGTCAGGGCGCGCTCGTCGTCGCAGTCGGTGTCGTCCAGCACGTCGTACTGCAGCACGGCGTCGGACTCGCACTGGCAGCGGAAGTCCGAGGCCCAGCCATAGCCGTCCTCGTCGCCGTCCATGTAGTAGGTGACGAAGCCGTTGATCTCGCAGTCGGCCGTGATGCGGTAGTCCCAGTTGAGGTCGTCGTCGCAGTTGTCGTCGTAGTCGGTGCTGCAGTCCTCGATCACGTCCGGGTGGATGTCGGGCTGCAGATCTTCGCAGTCCTCGCCGCCGTGATCGCTGCTGTCGTGGCCGTCGTAGTCCTGGTCGTAGTCGCTCCACTCGTCGCAGTTCTGGTCCACGCCGTCGTACCAGGTCTCGGTGGCGCCCTGGTAGATGTTGCCGTTCTCGTCGTCGCAGTCGGGACCGAGCTCGCCCGTCTCGCGATCGGGCCATTCGTCCGTGTCCTGCAGGTCGCCGTCTTGATCGAAGTCCTCGTACAGGCCCAGGCAGTCCTGGTCGATGCCGTCGTACCAGGTCTCGACCGCGGCTGGGTTGACGGCTGCGGCGTCCAGCTGGTCGAAGCCGTTCAGGGCGTCGTAGTTGTCGGGGACGCCGCCCACCGCCATGGGCTCGTCCCAGCAGTCGCCCTCCCAGCCCTCGGGGATCTCGAGGGGGTCGTAGCCGCTGCCCGATTTGGCCACCAGCATGTCGTAGCCCTGGATCCAGTAGCCGTCGCCGTCCTGGTCGCCGTCGTTGCCGTCGCAGTTGTCGTCGTAGCCGTCGTACCAGACCAGCTCGGGCTCACCGCTGGGGTAGACATCGGGGTTGAAGTCGTCGCATTCCTCGGGGTAGCAGAACTCGCCATCGCCGCCGTCGAAGCCGTCCTCGTCCTGGTCGCAGTCGTTGTCATCGCAGTCCTGGTCGGTGCCGTCGTACCAGATCTCCGTGGCCGCCGGGTTGATGTCGACCGCGGCGTCGCCTGCCAGGTTGACGTCGTCCAGGTCGTTGCCGTCCACGCAGTCGTCGCCGTAGGCGCCGCTCTGGTCGGGGTAGCCCTCAGTGCGGTAGCCGTCGCCGTCCTGGTCGAAGTCGTCGTCGCCGGCGCAGTCCTGGTCCACGCCGTCGTACCAGGTGTCGCCTGTGGCGCCCGGGTAGACCTCGGCGGCCTCGGGCTGCTCCCAGTTGAGGGCGGTGCCCTCTTTGTCGGTCAGGTCCGAGGAGACCACGGCGTAGTCAACGGGGACGGTCGTGGGATCGTCCCAGCAGTCGCCGGCGGGCCCCTGGCCGCTGCCCCCCACCCCCCCGGGGACGGACCCCCCCTTCTCCTGCGGCCCGTTGCCCGCCCCCGGCGGGCAGCTGGCCGCTGCCCTCCACGCCCAGGGTCTCGAAGCCCTCGTACTCGTCGGGCACGTAGCCGTCGCCGTCCTGGTCGAAGTCGTCGTCGGCGGCGCAGTCCTGGTCGATGGCGTCGTACCAGGTCTCCGCGGCTCCGGGGTAGATGTCCGAGCCCGCCAGGCCGCTTCCTTCCGGGCCTTCCAGCGCATCCCAGCAGTCGCCCTGCAGGGCGGAGAGGCCGTCGCCGTCGTGATCGACGGGATCCCATTGGCTCTTGCATCCGACAAGCAGCAGTGCGCCCAGGACGAGTGAGCATACGCGCGGCATAGACGACCTCCGGCTGGGGAAGAGCTATCAGCATACCGGGCTGGGCACGGGGCGCGCAACGACTCAATGAGCCCACGACGGGCGCTCGCCCATCTGCCCAGGCGGCGGCGGAGAAAGCGCATCTTCGCCGTGGTGGATTAGTTGTTCGGCGACGGCGCGCGGTCCGCGCCGCCCCGCGCCCGCCAGCCCTGGTCCGATCAGCGGTTGACGAGCCGCCCCCTGCGGTTACGCTCGCGGTCCTTTCTCGGAATCGGCACAGCGGCCGGATCAGCCGGCCCTGGGAGTGAGCGCATGATCGTCGTCGAGAACCTCAGCAAGCGCTTCGGTGCCACGCACGCTGTCCAAGACATCAGCTTCCAGGTGCAAAAAGGCGAGATCCTGGGTTTTCTGGGTCCCAACGGTGCGGGCAAGACCACCACCATGCGCATCCTGGCCGGCAGTCTGGGCGCCACTGCGGGCACCGCCACCATCGGCGGCCTGGACGTGGCGCAGCACCCGCGCCAGGTCAAGCGCCGGCTGGGCTACCTGCCCGAGGCGCCACCGCTCTACCGCGACATGACCGTGGGCGGCTACGTGCGCTTCGCAGCCCGCATCAAGGGCGTGCAGGAGGTGGAGGCCGCCACGGAGAAGGTCATGGAGCGGGTGGGCCTGACCGAGATGCGGCAGCGCCTGGTGGGCCACCTCTCCAAGGGCTTCCAGCAGCGCGCGGGCCTGGCCCAGGCCCTGGTGCACGAGCCCGAAGTGCTGGTGCTGGACGAGCCCACCAGCGGCCTGGATCCGGCCCAGCGCAAGGAGATCCGCGACCTGATCCGCAACCTGGCGGCTGGAGAGCGCACCGTGATCCTGTCCACCCACGTCCTGCCCGAGGTGGACGACCTCTGCGAGCGCGTGATCATCATCGACCGCGGGCGCATCGCGGCCATGGACAGCATTGAAAAGCTGGCCCAGGCGCAGCGCCTGGTGCGCCTGCAGGTGGGGCGGCCCAGCGACGCGCTGCTGCGCGCCCTGGAGCAGGTGCCGGGCGTCAGCGCAGCGGAACAGCTGGCCGAGGGCAGCTACGCCCTGCGCACCAACCGCGACGCGCGAGCTGACATCGCCCGCGCCGCGGCGCCCTACGACCTGCTCGAGCTGGCCGGCCGCGAGCGCCTGGAAGACATCTACCTGCGGCTGACGGGCAGCCAGGGCGCCGCCGCCGCGCAGGACGGGGCGCAGCCAGGGGAGGCGGAATGACCATGAGAAACATCCTGACCGTCGCGCAGCGCGAGTTCGCCCACTACCTGGCCACGCCCATCGGCTGGCTGGTGCTCTGCGCCTTCCTGATCATCACCGGCCTGTTCTTCTCGCTGCAGACCGGCTGGTACGCCACCGAGGCCGTGCAGGCCAGCTTCAACCCCTACCAGGAGCCGGTGGACCTGGGGGCCCACCTGATCGCGCCCTTCTTCGGTGACGTGAGCGTGATCCTGCTGATGCTCTGCCCGGCGCTCTCCATGCGGCTCTTCGCCGAGGATCGCCGCCAGCGCTCCCTGGAGCTGCTGCTCACCTCTCCCTTGAGCACGGCGGAGATCGTGCTGGGCAAGTACCTGGGGGGCATGCTCTTCGTGACGCTGATGCTGACGGGCACCCTGCTCTATCCCCTGCTCTTGGCCTGGTTCGGCGACCCCGATCCCGGGGTCGTCCTGTGCTCGTACCTGGCGGTCTTCCTGCAGGTCTCCTCGTTCATGGCCGTGGGCATGCTGGCCAGCGCCTTCACCGAGAGCCAGATGGTGGCGCTGGTCAGCAGCTTCGCCCTGCTGCTGGCCTTCTGGATCGCCTCCTGGGCCGGCGCCGTGGCCAGCGGCACCCTGGGCGAGGTGCTGGCCTACGTCTCCATGCTCCCCCACACCGAGCAGCTGGGCAAGGGCATCATCCACAGCAAGGACTTCGTCTACTACCTGTCCTTCGTCTCGTTCGCCCTCTTCGCGACCCACCAGCGGGTCGAAGCCTACCGGTGGGAGTGAGGATGCCGATGCGACGCCATGCCTGGATCCTGGGAGCGCTGGGGTTGCTCAGCGCCATCTTCTACCTCTTCGCCCGCGTGGCTTTCGGCAGCTGGACCGGCTGGCCCGGCCTGGCGCTGACCGGCGCGGTGGTCTTCATCGCCAGCTACGTCCTGCTGGACTGGGCCCAGCTGCGGCGGGCCTCCCGGCAGCGCTCCGTGCGGCACGGCTCGGGCGCCGCCGCCCTGGTGCTGCTGGCCCTGGGCCTGGTGGTGGCGGTCAACGTGCTGGCCGCGCGCCACGACCGGAGCTGGGACGCCACCTCCAGCGGGCGCCACACCCTCTCGCCCCAGACCGTCGATCTGTTGCAGGGGCTGCAGCGCGAGATCTCGGTGGTGGCTTTCTTCCGCACCCAGAGCAACGACGAGATCAGCTTCCGCGACCTGGCGAACGCCTACCAACAGCACAGCGACAAGCTGCGGCTGGAGCTGCACGATCCCTACCTGGAGCCCCTGCTGGCCCAGCAGTTCGGCATCACCTCGGGCTACGGCACCGTGGTGCTGGTGGCCGGCGACGACCAGCAGCGCCTGGAGAGCGACTTCGACGAGCAGGCCCTCAGCAACGCCCTGCTGCGCCTGGATGCGGGCACCGAGCACACGGTCTGCCTGTCGCGGGATCACGGCGAGGCCGATCCGGAGGACGACAGCGCCTGGGGCTTCAGCGGCGCGGTCATGAAGCTGGAGGGCCAGAACTACGCCGTGGAGCGCTTCTCCATCCTGCAGCACGGCGGCGTGCCAAGCTTCTGCGAGGTGGTGTTGCTGGCGGCCCCCCAGGTGGACCTGCTGCCCGAGGAGCGCGAGAGCCTGGCCAGCTATTTGGCTGGAGGCGGCGCGGCCCTGCTGCTGCTGGAGCCGCTGCTGGTGGAGAGCACCGTGGCGGATCTCGGGCGCTACGGTCTGGAGCTGCGGCGGGATCTGCTGCTGAACGAGGATCCCCAGCTTTCCCAGATGGGCTTCGACCGAACGCACCTGCTGCTGGGTCCGGAGCAGTTCGATTTCCACGCCATCACCAGCAAGCTCGACTCTCTGCTCTACTTCGAGCAGGCGCGCTCGGTGTCCAGGCTGAAAGAGGTGCCGGCGGGCCTGCTGGTGCAGGAGCTGGTGCGCACCGGCCCCGAGGCCTGGGGCGAGACCCAGCTGGAGCGCGGGGCCGCCATCGAGCCCACGCCGGGCGAAGATCTGGTGGGCGACATCCCGCTGATGGCGGCGGTGGAGATCCAGGATGCGGCGGCCGTGAAGGCCGGGCCCAGCGAGCTGTTGCCGAGCGAGGAGCGGGGCCAGGATTCCCTGCCGCTGCTGGAGCCTGCGGAAGAGGCGGAAGAAGCGGAAGAGGCGGAGGAGCCGCTGGCCGAGGAGCCGCTGGCCGAGGAGCCGGCAGAGGAAGCCGTGGCCGCGGAGCCCGTGGTGGAAGAGCCTGCGGCCCAGGAAGAGCCGACCCAGGGCGGGCGGCTGGTGGTGGTGGGCGACGCCTCCTTCGCCCTGAACGGCCACCTGGTGGAGGGCCTGAACCAGGATCTGCTCTTGAACAGCATCGCCTGGCTGGCGGACGAAGAGGACCAGATCTCGGTGCGCCCCAATGAACGCGGCAGCGACCTGCTGGAGGTGAACCTGGTGCAGGGGCTGCTGATGTGGTTCTTGACCCTGGTGGTGGTGCCGGGGCTGGCTATTGCGGGGGCGTTGGTGACTTGGTTGCGGAGGAGGAGGTTGTGAGGGGGTGACAGGCCGGGTGGGGCCGAAGGTCGACCGGCTCAGGGCGTCGAGGACCAAGCTCGAGCCTAAAACAGCTCCCCGGACCAGAGCAGCTCCACAAAATCGCGGGCGGAAAGGATCTCGATGGCGTCCTCTGTGCGCCGCCGTCGCGGCACCAGGGAGACCACGACGCGTCGTTGCACCTCAGGGTGGTCCTGAAGCAGATGGCGCAGGCCCTTGAGGTGCTGGCTCAACACCCTGGTCGATGCCTTGGCTTCGATGGCCACCCGCATCTGATCCACCACGAAATCCACCTCGATGCCGCTGGCGAGACGCCAGTAGCTGAGATCCTTCAGGGAGTCCGTGTACTCGACGTAGGCGCTGAGCTCGTGGAAGACCCAGTTTTCAAAAGCCTTTCCGAAGAGCTGCGAGCCAGGCTCCAGCTGGCCGCGCTTGGCCAGCAGGTTCACGAGGCCGACATCGTTGAAGTAGAACTTGGGTGCCTGGATGACCCTGCGCTTCGGCCGTCTGCGGTAGGAGGGCAGCCAACGGGCCAGGAGGCTGTCCTCGAGGATCCCGAAATAGGCCCGCACGGTGTGAGCTGATACGCCGCATTCGCGGGCGATGTTGTTGGCGTTGACCAGCTCGGCGTCGGAGAGCGCGGCGACCTCCAGGAAATCGGAGAAGGCAGGCAGGTTCCGCACCAGCCCCTCCGCCACGACCTCCTCCTTCAAGTAGTCGGAAACGTAGGCGTTCAAGCGCTGGCGCGGCCTGGACGAGCCATAGAAAGAGGGCAGGTAGCCGTTGTTCAACATGCGCACGAGATCCCAGTCGGAACCGATCTCGGCGGCGGACAGGCCCAACAGCTCATGACGGATGGCGCGCCCCCCCAGGAGGTTCGCATGGCCACGGCGTACCTTTCGCGCGCTGGAACCGCAGAGCGCGAAGCGCACCCCGCGGTTCTCCATCAGCCAATGAACCTCGTCGAGCAGGCCGGGCACCTTCTGGATCTCGTCGATGACCACCTGCGTCGCGCCATGGGCTTCCACCTCTTGTCGCAGCACCTCGGGGCGTGTCGCGTAGAGCCGGAACTGCCCCGAATGCAAGAGATCGACCCAGAAGGCGGAGGGATAGCAGCTGCGCAGCAGCGTGGACTTGCCGGTCTGGCGCGCCCCCCACAGGAAGAAGCTGTACTCGGATGCAGGTGGCAGCGCTCTCTTTCTCGTGAACATGTACTTCTTTTTATCATGATAAAAGGAAGTGCACCAACACGATGTCAGCACCTATCCCTTGGCTGATCCCTCGTATCGCGTCCAGCCTCTCCGACTAGGCCGGACCAAGCCGCCTCCTTGGGGCCCTAGGGTGGGCCGGAGAACTTCGTGCGCTTCGCGTGTTCGTTCTCCAGGGCAGTGAGCCCACGCCGGGCGAAGACCTGGTAGGCGACATCCCGCTGATGGCAGCGGTGGAGATCCAGGATGCCAAGGCCCTGCAGCGCAAGCCCAGCGAGTTGCTGCCGAGCGAGGAGCGGGGCTAGGAACTCCTGCTGTTGTTGGAGCCAGCGGCAGAAGAGGAACCGGCGGCCGTGGCCGCGGAGCCGCTGACCGAAAGGCCGATCCGCGGCAAACTCGACCGCTTTCCCGGACGATCCGGACTCCGAAGAGCCGATCCGCGGCAAACTCGACCGCTTTCCCAGACGATCCGGACTCCGAAGAGCCGATCCGCGGCAAACTCGACCGCTTTCCCGGACGATCCGGACTCCGAAGAGCCGATCCGCGGTGAACTCGACCGCTTTCCCGGACGATCCGGACTCCGAAGAGCCGATCCGCGGTAAACTCGACCGCTTCCCCAGCCCAGGGCTTCCTGGCGATCCAGGATGTCCCGTCCGATGCTCCAATACAGCAGGATCGGGCTCGGTCATCCTTGCGGCCAACCGATGCATTGCCAGGGTTGAAAGCCG
>CAYVQL010000409.1:0-8186 GCA_964454135.1 uncultured Enterobacterales bacterium
CGCGCAGGTGATCTCCGCCGATTTCACGAACGATGGGGTCGGCGATCTGTTGGTGCGCGCTACGGGCGATACGACGAGGTGCGGATCCGAGGGTCTGTGTCGTGCAGGCGCCGTGTACCTCTACTTCGGACCGATAACGGGTGGCGCAGCTCCCGTTGAGGATCTCAGGTGGCAGGGAGAGACCGATGACAGCCGGTATACCAACGCGGTCCACGGAGACCTGGACAACGACGGGTGGGTGGATCTCCTCTTTGGTCGGAGCAGCGGTGAGCAAGAGGGAGTGGTGGAGGTCTACCTCGGTCCCAACGACGATGTAGATCAAGGCGATCCGCCCGACCTGTCCTTCACGGGTGCAGAGGCGGATGACGGGATCGGGGATCCGCACCGCCTGGTGCTGCAGGACTCGAACGGCGACGGCTTGTCGGATCTGTGGTTCGGCAGCCCTGCGAACGATACCTGGGGGGCGAATACGGGCGGGGTGTACTTCATGGAGGCCCCCTTCGAGGCGGAGGATCTCGAGGTGGCAGAGAGTGGGACGCTCTTCACCCACAAGCCGAAGCACAAGATCGGAGAGAGACTGGCCCCTGCCGGAGATCTGGACTGTGACGGCGTGCAGGATCTGGCCGTCTACGCCCAGACGGACAAAATCGGCGGTTCCGTCTACGTGATCCTGGGTGGCCTGCTGGAGAGCTGCGGCAAGGGCGACGTGCGCGACATCGCCGATTGCTCGATCCGGTTCGACGGCCGGGAAGAGGCCGATGGCTTTGGGTACTACGCGCTGGGCTACCCCAGCAGCACGACCGACCCGGACTGGCTGCTGGTGGGCGCGACCTATGCCCGGGACGGTCGCGGGGAGACCTACGTGTTCCGGGGCCCGTTGGCTTCGGAGCCGATGACGATGCACGCTGATGAAGCGGATGCCGTGATCCCAGCCGATGAGGAAGGTGCGACAAGGCCCGTCGAGGGCGTCTTCCCCGCGGTTGGCGGCGACATCGACAACGACGGCCTGCCGGATTTCGTTCTCCCGGCAGCGGGAGTGGACAACGTCGGCGAGGTCTTCCTCTTCCTGCGGGCCAATCTATAGGAGGGTGCGAGGCATTGGGCGCGAGGCGCCCAAGGAGAGGGGGCGTCGAGCGGCCGCCGCCTTCCCGCGAGCTCCTGTCGGAGCTGGGCTTGCGCCTGCGTATCGGCCCTTCGCGAGGGGACGATTCGTCCAACACGCGCCGGCGCGGTCCGCCCGATGCGGATGAGCTGCGGCAGGGCTTGTCGCTGGGCGCAGGGGCCCTGGGACCGAGTCTGGGCATGACGGGGGTGTTCACCCGTTGGGGCGCGGAACACGGCAGCTGGAACACGGAACACGCGTGGGATGGGCGTTCCATGCGGGTGGCGGGAGCTGCCCCTTCAAAAGGGAATGAAAAAGCGGGTATTCTTCATGCCTTGCCTGCTCGTCCTCGCTGCGACGCTGGCATGGCTCTTGCTTCTCTTTTTCGTCGAATAGCCGACCCTCAGTCGAAGGGAGTCGTGAGATGAGATCTCCGCTTCGCTACGCTCCAGGCGGACGTCCCAAGGGCGGGAGGGCCTCATGTTGAACATCCGCCTGGCCTGGGTTCTCTCGCTGCTGTCGGGCTGCATCTTTCTTTCGGAGGATGACCTGGCCCAGCGCCTGGACCGCGATGGGGATGGGGTGCTGGAGCAGGATGATTGTGATGATGGTGATCCCTTGGTGAGCGAGGCCTCCCATTGCTTCGTGGATGGAGATGGGGACGGTTTTGGCTCAGAGAACCGAGAATGGAGCTGCGGGTGCGAGGGCGGTCTCTCCCACAAGGGTGGAGACTGCAACGATGATGATGCGTCTTTGAGAGAGACCTCCATTCGATATGTGGACGTGGACGGCGATGGTTTCGGGGCCGACGGCCAGGACCCGCAGGAAGTCTGCGGCGGCGAAGGCATGGCGATGGTGGGAGGGGATTGCGACGACAAGAATCCCGAGGTTCATCCGCAAGCCGAGGAGGTCTGCGATGGGATCGACAACAACTGCGATCGAGATGTGGACGAGGGCGTCCTGAGGACATGGTTTCCGGACAGGGATGGTGATCGCCACGGACGGCAGGACGCGCCGGGCATTGAGAGCTGCGCTGCGCCGATGGAAGGCTACATCGACAACAGTGACGACTGCGATGACTGGGACTCCACGGTCTACGAGGGCGCGCCGCAGGTCGGCGACGACATCGACCACGATTGCGACGGGTTCGTGGACTACGACGAGGATGGCGACGGGCGCTCCAGCTTCTTGCAGGGGGAGGGCGGAAGCGACTGCAACGACGGGGATTTCTACGTGCAGGATCCGGCGCTCGACATCGCCGGGGACGACTGGGACAACAATTGCGATGGTGCGATAGACCGGCACCGGCTGATATCAGCCGACGCGCACGTCATTGGCGAGGAGGCGTTGGACCACGCTTACGCCGTCTCTACCGGTGGTGATCTGAACGGCGATGGCTACGCGGACCTGGTGGTCGGCGCGCCCGGACATGGAGTATGGAGTGAAGACGGGAAGCAGATGCTCGAGTCTGCTGGGGCGGTGTACATCGTCTTCGGGCCTATCACCGGGGACAAGGACCTGGAAAAGGTCGGGGTCGACGGACAAGGAGAGCTCCCTGGTGTGAAGATCGAGGGAGACGGCCCCGATGATGACGAGGACCTCGTGGGAGACAACTACGGCGCTCAGGTGGTCTCCGCCAATTTCACGACCGATCAGGTCGGTGATCTGCTGGTGCGTTCAACCATGGCCGAAGGGGCGTGCGATGGCGAAGTTGGCTGCCGTGCAGGCTCCGTGGAGCTCTACTACGGGCCGATCACCGGGGGCGAATTCCTCGAGGCCGACAAGACCTGGGAGGGGGACTCGGTGGAGACGGGCTACACCAATGCTGTCTACGGTGACTTCGACAACGACAGGTGGGCGGACCTCCTCTTGGGTCGGGCCGGCTCCAGGGGAAAGGGTGAGGTGGAAGTAGTCTTGGGGCCCTACTACGAAGATGGCGGCGAGGAATCCAACCCGACCTTCCATGGCGCGGTGGAAGACGACGAGATCGGGGATCCGCACCGCCTGGTGCTGCAGGACTCGAACGGTGACGGCCAGTCTGACCTCTGGTTTGGCAGTCCGGCGAACGCCACCTGGGGTTCAGATTCAGGGGGGGTGTACTTCATGGAGGCTCCCTTCGAGGCCGCGGCATTCTCGGTGGGAGAATATGGGACGCTCTTCACGAGTAAGAAGAAGAACCACAAGATTGGGGAGAGACTGGCCGGGGCTGGAGACCTGGATGGAGATGGCGTAAAGGACCTGGCCGTCTACGCCCGGACGGACAAAGTTGGTGGTACGGTCTACGTGATCCTGAGTAGCCTCGTTGAGACGCCGTCCAAGGGAGAGCCGCTCGACATCGCCTACCACTCGATCCGGTTCGATGGCCGGACGCCCGGCGATATGTTCGGAGCCTACATGCTGGGCTACCCCAGCGGAACGGCTGAGGCCGACTGGCTGCTGGTGGGCGCCAGGCACGCCGGGGATTTCGGCGCGACCTACCTGTTCCAGGGCCCGCTGGAGCAGGGGGTGGTGTCCGCTGTCCATGCGGACGCGGTGATCCCCGCCGAGTCGCAGGCGTCAAGACCCGAAGAGGGCGTCTTCCCCGCCGTAGATGGTGACATCGACCACGACGGCCAGCCCGACTTCGTTCTCCCGGCGCGGGGAGAGGGCGGTGCCGGCGAGGTCTACCTCTTCCTGCGGGCCAACCTATAGGAGGGTGTGAGGCATTGGGCGGGAAGCGGCCAAGGACAGAGGGCAAGACGAGCAACGACTGCGATGGTGATCGGCATGATCGCGAGGCATTCTCTCGCGGAAAGGAGCACTTGTGGAACTGCAAAAGAGACGGTGTAAATGGGTCATCGCCCATCCCCTGGTAGTGCTGCTTCAGGCTTGCTCCCTCTTCATCGGCGCGGAGCGGCTGGATGCCGATGGAGACGGGTATCCCGCGGGTTACGACTGCGATGATGACCACGCCCAGGTGTATCCTGGGGCTGATGAGAGCGACCCGCGCGTGGACAACAACTGCGACGGGGAAAAGGAAAGAGCAGAGAGAACGGTCTACTATATAGATCACGACCGTGACGGCCACGGTCGCGGTGAGCCCCTGGAACCCCGAGCGATACGCGAAGTGGTGGTTGGTCTCGCCACGTCGGATGACGACTGCGATGACGCTGATCCGTCCGTCCATCCGGGCGCGGCCGAGGTCTGCGATGACATCGACAATGACTGCGATGGCAACGTCGATGAGGGTGTCCTGACGACCTGGTATCCGGACAGGGATGGTGATCGCCACGGACGGCAGGACGTCTCCGGCATTGAGAGCTGCGCCGCGCCAATGGCAGGCTACATCCGCAACAACGACGACTGCGACGACTGGGACTCCTCGGTCTACGAGGGCGCGGCTCGGGTGGGCGACGACATCGACCATGACTGCGACGGCCTCGTGGACTACGATGACGATGGCGACGGGCGCTCCAGTTTCTTGGCGGGGGATGGCGGAAGCGACTGCAACGATGGGGATTCCTACGTGCAGGGGCCAGCCCTGGATCTGGCCGAAGACGGCTGGGACAACAACTGCGATGGCGAGGCGGACCTGCACCTGCTGTCCTCCTACGACGCGCGGGTCATGGGCGAGGAGGCAGCGGATAGCGCCTACGCCGTGTCCATCGACGGCGACATGAATGCGGACGGCTTTGCGGACCTGGTGATCGGCGCGTCGGGCTACGATGCTTTGAGTGATGACGGTACGGAGACGCTCGAGTCAGCAGGGGCTGTGTATATCGTCTTCGGGCCCCTCACAGGCGACTGGAACCTGGAAGCTGTCGAGGCCGACGGCCAGGGGAAGCTACCGGGCGTGAAGATCGAGGGAAAGGGCCCCGAAGAGGACGGGGACGGCCTGGGAGACAACTACGGCGCTCAGGTGATCGCTGCCGACTTCACGACCGATGGAGTCGGCGATCTGCTGGTGCGTGCCACGACCGCCGACGTGCCCTGCGAACCAGAAGCTCGGTGTCGCGCAGGTTCCGTGAAGCTCTACTATGGGCCAATCACCGGGGGCGAGTCTCTCATACCCGATCTCTCCTGTGCGGGAGACTCTTCGGAGAGGCGCTACACCAACGCCGCCTATGGAGACCTCGACAGCGACGGGTGGAAGGATCTCCTCTTTGGTCGGACCAACGGCGAGCAAGAGGGACTGGTGGAGGTCTACCTGGGTCCCAGCTCTGAACGTACTCGTTGCGGGGAGCCCGACCTGTCCTTCACAGGGGCGGAGGCGGATGACGAGATCGTGGAGCCACATCGCATGGTGCTGCAGGACATCAACGGCGACGGCCTGTCCGATCTCTGCCTTGGCAGCCCTGCGAACGCGACCTGGGGTCCGGACGCAGGCGGCGTGTACTTCATGGAGGCACCCTTCGAGGGGGGGGGGTTCCGGGTTTCCGAAGATGGGACGCTCTTCACAAGCAAGAAGAACAACAAAATCGGTGAGAGGCTGGCCGCTGCTGGAGACATGGACCGGGACGGCGTGCAGGACCTGGCCGTCTACGCCCATACCGATCACATCGGTGGCTCGGTCTACGTGATGCTGGGAGGCCTGCTGGAGACCTGCGGCAAGGGCGACGTGCGCGACATCGCCGATTGCTCCATCCGAGTCGATGGTCAGGAGGTCGGTGACGGCTTCGGGGCTTATATGATGGGCTACCCCAGTGGAACGACCGACCCGGACTGGCTGCTTGTGGGCGCCAAGTACGCTGGGGATTTCGGCGCGACCTACCTGTTCCAGGGCCCATTGGGAGCGAATCCAATGAAGATGGCTGCGGATGACGCGGACGCCGTGATCCCCGCCGAGTCGAATGCGTCAAGGCCGGACGTGGGCGTCTTCCCCGCCGTAGGCGGCGACGTCGATAACGACGGCCAGCCAGACTTCGTCCTACCGACACGTGGAGAGGACGGCGCCGGTGAGCTCCTCCTCTTCCTGCGGGCCAATCTATAGCCTCTGGCGGCCGCGTCCCCCTCCGGCCGGCGGACTCAAGCGCAGCAGCAGTGATAGTCTGCTTTCGCCTGGATCTTTCGGCACGCACCCTCAGGAGGCGCCATGAACCGCCCTGCGCTCCCCCACCGGTCCCTCGTCCTCGCCCTGCTGGCCGCCGCCTGCGGGGGCGGCGAGCCCGCCAGCACGCCGCCCGACAAAGCGGCCCCAGCCGTGCCCGCCGCCCCCCAGGGACCGCAGCCCATTGAGGTCGACGCCGCGCTGAGCTACAGCTCGCCCCAGGGAGCGGCCCTGGGCGATCCCGCCACCACCTACTCGCAGTGGCAGCCGGGCTCCCTGCTGATGGTGGGCGTGGATGGCGCCAACCTGCGCGCCCAGGCCTCGGCCGAGGCCGAGGTCGTCACCACGCTTGACATGCTGGCTCCGGTGATGGTGCTGGAGGCCTCGTCCGAGACCGTGGAGCTGATAGGGCGTGCCAACCGCTGGTATCGCATCCGCAGCTTGGACGGCGCCCAGGAGGGCCACCTCTTCGGCTCCATCCTGACCCCCCTGGGGGGCGAGGCCGACCTGGACGGCGACGGCGAGAAGGAGCGCTGGGCATTGGGCTTCGGCCGCGAGCTGGAGCCCCTGGTGCGGATGCTGGAGCCGGGACTGTCCGACGATCGCGTCGCGGCCTTGTCCGTGCCCATGGCGCTGGAGGGCGCGCGGGGCGGGACCATGACCGTGGCCGCCGCGACCATCGGGGCCACCACCCTGTTGGAAGTGAGCCTCTGTCAGGGGACCGAGGCCTGCAAGAAGGAGCGCGTGGCCTACCAGGCCGCGGCCCGCGGCCAGCTGGGCGACCTGCTTCTTCCCTCGTCCCAGCTGCGGCCCCAGTACGTCTACGACTACGAGCAGGACCGCTTCCACTACTACCCGCCCGACATCCGCTACCTGGGCTGCAGCAGGGTGAACATCTCCCAGTATCAGGACTACAATCGCTTCCACTACCAGCAGGGCCGGATCTTCGAGGAGTACTCTCTCGGCAACCGGGATGGGACCATCACCAGCACGCTGGACGCGCAGGGCTATGTGACGCGCGCGGAGAAGATCCTGCGCCCGAACCAGGACTTCACGAGCAAGTTCGAGAACCGCTACGATGACCGCGGACGTCTGGTCGAGCGCAAGGGGCGGGTCGGTGGCACCGGCCAGGAGATCCACTACCAGCTGGCCTACGACCGCAAGGGCCGCGTAAGCAAGCGGACCCAGCCCACCTCCATCGGGGATCGCGGCATGTCCTGCGAGGGCGCCATCGTCTCCACCTACAGCTACGACAGCCAGGACAACATCTTGGACGTGGAGGTCGTGGACCGCAGCCACTGCGAGTACATCGACAGCGGCGGAAACAAGACCACGGGCGATCCCACCTCGCGGACCACCCATAGCCACAGCTACGACGAGCAGGGGCGCCTGACCAAGTCCGTGCGGGAGAGCGAGCAGCGCGACGGGACCACCGACCGCCGCGAGGTGCTCTACCGCTACGACGACGAGGGACGGCTGATGAAGGTGGATCCCCAGGACGGCTCGTGGAGCATCGTCTTCACCCGCACCGAGGACGGCAAGGTCAAGTCCTACGACACCTTCCGCAAGGTCTGGCGCATCAGCTACCCTGACTGCTGAGGGGGCCCAGCGCGGCGCCTCCGCCTGGCGCCCAGGAGCACCGCCAGCATGGCCAACCAACCCCAGCCGGCGGCGCGTCCGCCGCTGGCGCAGCCGCAGCCGCCGCCTCCCTTGAAGCCCTCGTCGTCCGCAGCCAGGCCGCTGTCCGCCGGCTCCTCGCCGGGCTGGCCGCTGTCGTCCTGGGTGGGCTGGCAGTCCTCGCTCCAGCCCTCGGCGCCGGGCCAGATGGCGGCGTCCGTGTCGTCGCAGTCCTCGTCCAGGGTCCAGCCGTCGGCGTCTTGATCGTAGTCGTCGGCCTGGTCGCAGTCGCCGTCGATTCCGTCGTACCAGGTCTCTGAGGCGTCGGGGTTGACCGCCGGATCCAGGTCGTCGCAGTCCTCGCCTCCATGGGCGTCGCTGTCGTGGCCGTCGCCGTCCTGGTCGTAGTCGCTGGCGCCGTCGCAGTCGGAGTCCACGCCG
>CAYVQL010000410.1:0-8153 GCA_964454135.1 uncultured Enterobacterales bacterium
GCCTGGCAGGAGGCTCAGGGCCAGAAAGAGACCGAAGGCACCCGTGACCCACGGGATATCGATGCCCACTACGACGGGATCACAGAGGGCTGCGACCGGTTCTGCGACCGGTGGTGACAGCGATCCACGTTCGTGCGGCGTGCAGTCGTTGTTGGTATTCGGTAAAGGGCAGAGGCTATCGAGGATGAAGGGTTCGTACCCGCACTCGGTTCCATCTATCGCTTTCTTCTCTTCTTTCCCTTCTTTCCTTTCTTCCGCCGTCTTCCCCGTCTTGGCTTCTTCGGACTCGGCTCGCCATCGCCAGAATCCTGGAGAAAGTTCTTTCTCCTCAACAATTCCAGGTAGGCTGCACGAGACAGAGTACATTCGATGAGCCTATCCAGTTCTCTACGGCTCAGCTTGAGTTGCCGTGCAACGAGGCTAATTAGGTTGTCGTCATACTCGCTTTCGCCGTGGCTGATCCGCGTGCGGACATTTGTCTTCTTCCCGTCTACCTACAGGAAGTAGTAGTGGTGGTGCCTCTCCGACTCCCGGAAGCCCTTTGCCAGCCAGACCGACAGGAAGGGCGACGTATCCGATGAGCCGGTGAACTGCTGCTAGTGCTTCGCTACGCGACAACGGTCGATCACGCCATGCGTGCCGCCGACAACGAGCAGGATCGCTTGTGAGCGGGTCAGGAGCAGGAAGGGCAGCATTTGGAGCACTGCGTGAGGCAGAGCTGGCCTCCAGCGCTTCGTCTTCTCGGTGGCCACCCAGTGGATCCCCTGTGACCAGCCATCAGACTGTGCGCCGCCAGCGTTCTCGACCTTCTGGCTTCCGAGATCCATCCCTTCCCGGAAGCCTTGACGCCGGTCCCGCTGGAGACAACCATGTCCCCATGGACCACCTTCTTGCACCCATTTCGCCTGCTTCCCCGGCCCTGGCTGACCTCGCCGACCAGGCGGAGGGGCTCGCGCGGGCATCGCTCGCTCCGTCCACGCTGAGGGCCTACAGGGCCGCCTGGAGAGCTTTCGGCGCCTGGTGCGAGGTCCAAGGCCTGCGCGAGCTGCCGGCGTCTCCTGGGACGCTGGTGCTCTACCTGGCCCATCTCGCCCCTCGCCGGTCCGTGCGGACGGTGACCAAGGCCTTGAGCGCCGTCGCGCTGGCCCACCGCTCGACCGGCCATCCCAGCCCGACCGAGGACCCTCAGGTGCGGCAGGTGGTCCGCGGCCTGAAGCGCAAGCACGGCAAGCCCGTCGCGAAGAAGGACCCGCTCCTGGTGCCGGACCTGGCGGCCGTGGTCGCTGGCCTGGGCGACGGACTGGCTGGCCTGCGGGACCGGGCCGTGCTGCTGCTGGGCTGGGCTGGCGCATTCCGGCGCTCCGAGCTGGTGGCGCTGGACCTGGACGACCTGCGCGAGGTTCCTGAGGGTCTGGTAGTCACGCTGAAGCGGAGCAAGACCGATCAGGAAGGCGAGGGCCGCACGGTGGGCATCCCCAGGGCGAGGCGCGCGGAGCTGTGCCCCGTCGCGGCGGTCGGCGCCTGGATCGCGGCGGCCGGCATCGAGGAAGGGCCGCTCTTCCGGCCGGTGGATCGCTGGGGCGCGCTGCGGCCTGCCGGGCGCCTATCGGGCCGGGCGGTGGCGCTGGTGGTGCAGCGGGCGGCCAGGCGCGTGGGCCTGGACCCCGCCGCGTTGGCGGGTCACTCCCTGCGGGCCGGGTTCTGTACGGAGGCCGCGCGGGCGGGCGCGTCGGAGCGGGCCATCATGAGGCAGACGGGACACAAGAGCACGGCCACGGTACGCGGCTACATCAGGGAGGGCTCGATGTTCCTGGACCACGCGGGAGCTGGGCTTCTGTAGGGGGGCACCTCGCGCCGCCTCGCATGGTGTCTGCGGCCTGCTGGTGGCCTCCGGCGCCCACAGCTTCTATGCCCCTGGCCAGGCTGGGCGGGATGGACGCGCCGGTGGTGGTCGGTGACCTTCCCCGGCGGTCTGTCTCGACCTGGTGCTCCTGGGCACCACGAATCGTCTCGACCGCCCCCGCAGCGGCGCGCCACCCTTCGGCGTAGATCCGCGGTCCACTTGCGGTGTTCGGGCGGGGTGGCGCGGGGCGTGCGCGCGCGGGATATGGAGGAAGAAGAGGAAGCAAAAGGTTTCTTCGTCCTACAAGAAACGTCGGCCCAGCGAGACCGGTACTCCGCCTTCATGAACGGCGCACGGCTCAAGGCAAGGAGAGCCTGATGGCACTGTGGAAGATCCAGAACCGAAAGGCCAGGCCCGTACCCGAGACCTCCTTCCGCGACGAGCGGATCACGGAGGATCGCTTGGAGAGCTGGATCGCCTCGAACCCCGAGCTGTTGGGAGAACCCTTGCTCGTCTTGGGCCGACAGGTCCCGGTGAAGGGATTGGGTGACCGGCTGGACCTGCTGGCGCTCGACCCCCAGGGCAGCGTGGTCGTCATCGAGATCAAGCGGGAGGACGTAAAGGCACCCGTGGACATCCAGGGCTTGCGCTACGCCTCCTACGTGGCGGGTTGGACTGGCGCGCAGCTCCAGGAGGTGGCCGAAGGGACGATCAGCGCTGACGAGGAGGAGTTCGACCTGGAGGTGACCTTCTCAGAGTTCGCAGAGCAGCATGGCGTCGAAGAGCCAGAGGCCCTGAACGAAGATCAACGCGTCATCATCGTGGGCCAGCGCGTGCGCGACCGCCTTGGCTCCGTGGCGCTGTGGCTACGCGAGAAGGGCGTAGACATAAAGCTCATCGAGGTTCGGCCCTTCCGCGATGGAGAGGATCTCTACCTGGAGCCGCGGGTCATCATCCCGCCTCCAAGCACAGAGAAGTGGGAGCGCGTGGGATCGCGGGCGCAATCGACAGAGCGGCCATGGCTCACCGATGGCGAGAGCTGGCACTGCAAGAAGGGCGGCGAGGAGACATTCGCCCGTCTGGCAGCTCTTCTCAAGCGCATGGAGAGCGGCGGCATCGTGCACGATGCCTCCTACACGCAGAAACACTACGTCGCGCTACGACGGGGGCGTCGCACCTGGATCAGGGCGAAGCTCCAGCCAAGCGGTCTGCAGCTGGATGTGCGGTGCAATCCGCGCGACTTCGCCGTAGAGGATGTCGCCTCCCGCCTTGGCATCCAGGTCTTCGCGACAGACATGAAGCTCACCGAGAAATTCGCGCTGCCGTCTTCTGTCGGCAGCTACCAGCGTCGTACCTACTTCTGCATCCGCCTACGGCTCAAGGACGACTTCGACATCGAGTCCGAGGCCCTGATGGAGTTCCTGCAGGAAGCCGCAAGCAAGCTGTAGTGACCGGCTGTTGGCTGTTGGCAATGTCGCGCGTAGTCCAGGCCGGGCACGAGGTCATCGTGCTTCCCAGCCAGGTCCGGGCGCAGTGCGTAGTCGGCGGAACGCCTTCATCATGGACTTCACGCCGGCCTCGCGCAGCGCACCGGTGCGGCCCCTTCGTGCTCCCTCCTGAGCCCTCTGTAGCCGCGGTGGTACACTGCGCGCTCTCGCGCAGGTCGATGCCCCCTGCTCGTGGTCTGACGGCTCCTGGCCCACCAATTCCCTCCAGGCTGGACTCGTCGCTGCGAGGCCCGGCCGCTGCTCCGCGCACGCGCCGCAGCACGGGCCGGTCCCACCTGCGAGGCCGCCGGCTGGCCTTGGGCGTCACGGCGTGGAATGGCGATGGCGCGGTGGCCGATGATTCCAGAGCACCTGGAGCACCTGGTGCGGTTGGACCTCGGCGCCGCTCGCTATTCGCGTCGCGCTACACGCTGGCCGTGGGAGCCCCTCGCCGAGGAAGGTGGCGACGAGGCGGCGAGACGCGGCTAAAAGGCAGGTCCCCCGTGGTTTCCTGAACCGCTCTGGCACCTAATCGATTCGCGGGGCGCGGCTGCGCATGCGCCCGGCCTGCGGCCTCCGCGGGCTCCCTCACTTGCTGGTTCACGCCGGAATCGAGGGGCAAGCGACGAATTCTTTTCAATCGTAATCGACAAATAGAGGGCATGGTGATTCAGGGCTCTCGCTACCTTGCGAGGCGAAAACCCAGACTACCGCGGCTGTGGTCGGGCGTGTCCCTACTACGGAGGGAGGCCAAGACGTACCTCGTGGTGACGCTCCAGGAGCCGCCGCGGAAAACCCGATAGGAGCCCGCCGGGGAAAGCCAGGCACTTCCATCCAGCGGCGCACCGCTGTAGCTGTCATGATACCAATCCTCCACCCATTCCCACACGTTCCCCGCCATGTCGCACAGTCCCTGATCAGTGTTTCCCTCTGGCTTTGAGCACACCGGCCAGGTGCTGTCCCGCCCACATCCCTCCCCGCCGTCGTCCAGTACGGCGTAGTTGCAACCGGCTGACTGGTTCCCCCAGGGGTAGTCCACGTCCTGCCCCCCTCCGCGCGCCGCGTACTCCCACTCCGCCTCCGTGGGTAAACGCACTCCCAACCAGCGAGCGAACGCGCCGGCCTGCTCCCACTCTACGCAGACCACCGGCTGGTCCGCGCCCTGAAAGCTCTTCGGCAGCTTGCCCCTCCCCCAGATTCCGCCCTGCTTCACGGCGCAGGTCCCGTCCGACACGTGCGGCGCTGTGCAGGCCCCAGCGTCCACGCAGGCCTGGTACTGCCCGAACGTTACCTCCGTGCGCGACATCTCGAACGCGCTCACGCGAACGGTGTGCACCGGCTTCTCGTCTTTGTCACCGTCGTTCGAGCCCATCTCGAAGCTGCCCCCAGGGATGGGCAGCCATGAGATGCCCGCCATGGGGCCTCCTATTTCCACCGTGACGTGGGCTCCCAGCCAGGCCCTTGCCTCCTCGATCTCCGGCGCATCCACGGCCCGCACGTAGCGGCCGGTGCTGTCCTTCACCCACACCTCGGCCGAACCGTACTCCTTCACGAACAGCTCCACCGCCCGCGCTGCTTCGAAGCCGCCCTTCTCCACGATGGGCGCCATGCTGGCCCACATCCGGGCGGCCTCTTGCCGCTTGGCTGCCTGGGCCTTGTCCAGCTTCTGTTCGCGCTCGGCCGCCAGCCGCGCCAACAGCTCGCGCTCCTTGGCGGCTGCCTCGGCCGCCACGGCCTCGGCCGCCTCGCGCTGGCGCTGCGCCAGCTCCAGCTGGGCCAGCTGATCCGCCAGGTCGCCAGAGCCGCCGCTGCTGCCCACCTCCAGGTCGCCTCCGCCGCTCCCAGCTCCCAGCTCCCGTAGCTCGTTCACGGGCGTCGTCCTATACGCCACCGCCACAGGCTCCAGGCTGTGCTGGGCGCAGGCCATCGACAGCTCGGCGTCGGCCTGGCCCAACACCGCGAAGGCGCCGTGGGCGTCCACGCGGCCGCAGGTCTGCTCCGCGATCTGCGCGGTGAGCACCTCCTTGACCACGTAGGTCTTGGCCAGGTCCAGCATCCCGGTCTGCCCGGCTTCGCTCAGCTCCGCACGGCATTTCTCCGACGGCTTCAGCCGCAGCGTCGGGATGGCTGCATGGACCGGCGTGCTGAATTTGATCTTCTTCATCAGGCCGCCCGAAGCTCCGAACTCCCCCGCGCCCACCTTCACACTCACTCCAGCCTGCAGGTTCGTGACGATCTCCGTGGCCGTGTAGGTGCTCTCCGTGGGCTCGGTTTCGAAGCAGTCGTCCAGCGCGATCTGGTGACCCAGCATCGTCTCGGTGAAGATGCCACCGGCTTTGAAGGCACCGGAGAGTTCAGGCGTGGGCTGCCAGCCCGCACGTTGCAGCAGGTCGTCCAGCGCCGGGATGTCGCTGGCGCTGGCGGCGGGGCTGCGCTGGGTCTCCTCCTCAATGGCCTTTCGGTCGCGCCGTCCGGCCTGGGCGGGCAGCGTGACCAGCGCGGCGATCAAGAGGAGCGAGGCTCTGGGTGGCGACATGGAAGGCTCCCACAGGGACGCTGGCTATTGTCGATCATCGGCACCCGGAATGAAAGGCCTGGCGGTCGGGTATGCCGGCGCCGTTCTCTGGCAGAACTGCGCTGCTCGTGCTCGGCGGCCCGGAGCCCTGGCCTTCTCGGCCCTGCACCCAGCTTGTGACGCCCCTGCAGCAGGCCCGTGCCGGCCCAGGACGGCGTGGCCGCCCGCCAGGGCACCACGGGGTGAAGAAGCCGGCAGAGCGGCGCCTGCGAGGGCTGTGGCTCTGGAAGCACGATGCAGGACGACTGATGGGGCCTACGCCGGATGGGCTATCGCAAGCCTGCGCCGCAGCGCGCAGCCTGCAGCCGGCGCCCCGGTCCTGGAAGCGCGAGGTGCGGCTCCTGGCACAGAGGCGCTCGCCCGGCGAGCCCACGGAGCCTGCGGAGCGCCCCCACGGCGCCCGTCAGCCTCGACCGTCCCTCCCCGCTCTGCCATACTTGAGAGCCCGTTTCGCCGGATCGCCATCGAGATTCTCAACATGCACCGCACCCTCGCCCTTGTCGTTCCGCTGCTCGTCCTCGCCTGCTCCAAGGGCAAGCCCAAGCCGCCCTCGACCGACGACACCTCTCCCACCTACGACACCGGCCCCGCACCCGACACCGAACCCGACTGCGACACCGGCCAGCTCGACGACGACGGCGAATGCGTCCCCGCCGCCTGCGGCGTGGGCACCTGGGGGAATCTGGAGGTGGACGAGAGCACGGTCTACGTGGACATCGGGGCGCCGAAGGCGGAGACGGCAGTGAAGCCCCGCCCTTCACGTCCATACAGGCGGGGCTGGACGCGGCGGGAGATGCGGATGGCGGGATGGTGGCGGTGGCGGTGGCGGCCGGAACCTACCCGGAGACACTGGAGCTGGGGCGTTCGCATGACGGCGTGCACCTGGCCGGGCGGTGCAAGGAGCTGGTCATCATCGACGCGAGTGTGGGAGACGAGAACACGCCGGGGATCGATGTGAACGTCCGGACATCGGAGGTAGAGGTCTCGGGCGTGACGGTGAGCGGATCGCATTACATCGGGTTGGCAGTCTGGTCGGGGATCGTTGCGCTTCGAGACACCTCGATCCTGGAGGCCGGGTTCGTCGGAGTTTGGGCCTCAAGGTCAGGAATCTACCCGGTGGTGCTCACGATGGAGGGCTGCGAGCTCAGGGACAACTCCATCGTGGGTGCGGGCGCACAGGGCTCCGAGACCTCTTTCACCCTCCGGGAGACCACCATCGAGGACACGCTGCCCGACGAGGACGGAGAATACGGGAACGGGATCCAGGTCACGCTCGGTGCGAGCTTGGAAGCGGAGGACTGCGCGGTAAGCGGGAACACCTCAGCGGGCCTGGTCGCGACGGACTCCGGCACCTCGGTCGCGCTGCGGCGGACGAACATCGAGGATACCCAGCCCAAGGGAGACGGCGAGTCGGGCTACGGAATCCAGGTCTCCACCGGTGCGAACCTGGATGCAGAGGCCTGCGCGATCCGCAGGAACTCCACTGCGGGCGTATACGCGCTCGACTCCGGCACCACGGTCAGCCTGCGGGAGATCACCATCGAGGACACGCAGCTCAAGGAGAGCGGCGAGTCGGGGTACGGCATCCTCGTTAGCGACGGCGCGAGCCTGGAGATAGAGGCCGGCTCGATCACGGGGAACCACAGTGAGGGTTTGTACCTCCACGACACCGGCACCACGGTCACCCTACGAGAGACGACCATCGAGGACACGCAGCCCAACGAGAACGGTGAACTGGGGGCTGGTATCGAGGTCCAAGACGGTGCGAACCTGGACGCGGAGGCCTGCGTGCTGCGGGGGAATAGCACCGCGGGCGTGGTCGCCTTGCATGCAGGCACCTCAGTCAACCTCCGGGAAACCTTGATCGAGGGCAACCGGGCCGATGGGAACGGCCAGTACGGGTACGGCATACTGGTCACAGACGGCGCGAGCCTGGTCGCGGAGGCCTGCACCGTCCGGGAAAACACTGAGGCTGGGCTGAAAGCGCTCAACACCAGCACTTCGGTCGCCCTGCGGGAGACCACCATCGAGGACACCCAACCCCACGAATTCGGGATCGGCGGGTACGGCATCCAGGTCACCGATGGAGCGAGCCTGGACGCGGAATACTGCGAGGTCAAAGGGAACAGTGCCATTGGCGTGACTGCGACCGACTCCGGCACGTCCGCCACCCTACGGGAGACCATCATCGAGGGCAGCCGCCCCGAAGAGCATGGAGAGAGCGTGTTCGGGATCCGGATTTCGGGCG
>CAYVQL010000411.1:0-8114 GCA_964454135.1 uncultured Enterobacterales bacterium
CTGGAGCTGGCGGGGGCGCGGGCTTGGGGGGCTCGGGCTTGGCTGGAGCGGGCTTGGGGGCCGGGGCTCGGGGGGGGGGGGCTCAGCTGCGGGGGGCGGCCTTGGCGCAGGCTCGTCCCTGCGGGGCGGCCGGGGAGGCTCGGCCTGGGCAGACTCGAGCGTGCGGATGTTGGAGGACGGGATCGTCGGGGCGGACTTGTCTTCCGGTCCATCCGGGGCCAAACCTTCCCACAGGGATGCCTGATCGGGTTGGGGCGGCTGGTCGATGGCGGGCTCGGCCTCGCTCTCGTCGCCGAGCTCCTTCTCGATGCGCAGCGCCAGCGAGGCGCAGGCCTGCAGCGCCTGGTCCAGCCTGCTCTGGTTGCAGCCGTGGCCCTGAAGGAACACGTCGACGCCCGCAGGCGTGATCTCGGCGCTGCGGCTCTCCTGGAAGAAGTCGACCAGGATTCTGTGCAGGGGATCCTCGGTCAGCAGCGCTCTCGTGGCCTCGTCTCTCGCGCTGATGTGCAGGCTGTCGGGATTCGCAGCCGCCTCGGCGTGCGGACCGCTCTGCTGCTCGGCCCCCCGGGCCCTGAAACCCATCAGGATCATGCGCGTCCCGGCGGGCAGGTTCTTTCGGAAGCGGGCACGGATGCGCGTGGCGGGGAGCTCGGAGCCCGTGGATCCGCCCAGGCGTTGCAGGCCGATGACGACGGGCACGCCGGTCCATTGGCCACGCAGCACGAAATCCCGCGCCGCGGGATCGTCGAAGCGCAGGGCGCGCTGGTCGGCGTAGAGCTTCCAGGCGCGCCGCTGGCGCGTCATGAGGTTCACGACCACCACGATCGTGGCGATCACGATCCCGACGATGAAGAGATCGGACATGGCGGCTTGCGGGCCTCCTGCGCGGGGAGGGGGGAGCGTCAGCGATGCGGGGGGAGGCTGCCTCCCCCCGCCAAAGAGCATGGCCATGGTCGTCATTAGGGCCGGCTGGCCCGAATGATGACCGTGGCCTAGCGAGTGTACCCGAGAATGCCGCTCGCGTGCAGGCTACTCGGTGCGTACCAGCACCTGGGAGCCGTCCTCGCCGCGCAGATCGGCCAGGGTGGTGGGCGAGGACTCGCGCAGCTGCAGCAGGAAGAGCTCGGCCCCCCAGGGGATCTTCAGCTCGTCGATCCGCAGGTGGGCCTCGAAGCCCTCGCCGGCCAGGCTCAGGCCCAGCTGGCCCAGCTGCAGGGGCAGGCGGAAGGACAGCTCGTTCTCCTGGCCCTGCAGCTGAAGGGTCAGCCACTGCGACTGGCGGCGCTCGCTGCGGCGCCGCTTGCGGTGCTGGATGGCCAGCTCGCAGGGCTGCCCTTCGTCGCCCTCGAAGCGCAGGACTTCGCGTGCACCCTCGCGGCGCTCTTGCACATCGCGGGCCAGCAGGCGCAGATCCACCGTGCGGCCGTCGGCCTCCACCTGTACCGGCTCGCCCTCGGATGCCAGCCAGTTGGCGGGGATGTCCATCTTGACCTGGCCCCCGTCCCCCTCGGTCTCGAAGCTCAGCCAGAGATCGCCGGCCAGGGATGCGGGGGCCAGGGCCGTGGCCAGCAGGAGCGCGTTCAGCATGGGCTCATCCTCCTCTCAGGCCTGTCTACGCAGCGGAGGAGGGTTTTCTTGCGTGCCTTAGAACTCCAGGCCGGCGAAGGCGGCGGGCATGCCGAAGCCGCCGTCCAGGTCGCCGAAGAGCGACTCGGCCGACTCGTAGTTGCCCGGGGGCTCCGGATCGAGGCGGAAGTCGTAGGAGACGCCCAGGAAGGGGTTGAGGTGCTTCAGGATGCGGAAGCCCATGGTGATGCGCGTGCGCGGGTAGAACCCGGAATCGTAGCCGTAGCCGTAGCCGTAGATGGGCCGATACCGGGCCACGCCGATGTCGAAATCGAAGAAGAGCCGCTCGCCGGCCGGGACCTTGGCCCCCATGCCATAGTGCCAGTAGAAGTCCTCGCCCGTGTCGCCGCCGAAGGCGATAACGTTGTATACGACGGTGCCTCCCAGCTTGAGCGAGAGGTTCATGGCGTCTTCGGTGCTGGCGTAGATGGCCGGGGCGTGACGCCCCTTCTTGACGAAGCTCAGCAATCCGATGGGGGCCTTCGATTCCTCTGCCACGTTGATCAGGCCCAGCTGCAGCCCCTCCACCTTGCCGCCGACGTTGATCACGCCCAGTTGGGCGCCCTGCACGTCCTGCGCCTTGTTGATCAGGGCCAGCTGGGTGCCCTGCACCGGGCCCGCCATGTTGATGCCCCCCTGGGCCCACTGGAAGCCGTCCAGCTCGCCGGCGCTGTTGAAGCCCACGGCCAGCTGGGCGCCGTCCAGCTCGCCGCCCACCACGTTGCCGCCGATGGAGGTCATGGCGCCCTTGGCGTCGCCCTCCACGTAGTAGCCTCCCAGGCTGGCGGCGTAGCCCTGCAGCTCGGCCGAGCGGCCGATGGCCCAGTTCAGCACCACGTGGTCCAGCACGTCGTCGTCCCTGGGGATGCCCACGCCGGGGAACAGGGTCATGCGGAAGCCGGACTCGGGCTTGGCGCTGCCCACGTCGCCGCGTGCCACGGCCACCTCGCCGCGGTTCCAGCGGAAGTCGGTGTCGGCCAGCAGGGCGCGATCGCCCTCCTCCAGCGTGACCAGCTTCTCGGCGAAGCGCGTGTCCTGGCGCACCACCACCTTGTAGGTGCCCGGGGCCAGGCCCAGGTCCACGGGCTGCCCCGAGGTCTTGGCCAGCTCCACCACCAGGCGCCCCTCGGCGTCGCGGATGGTGGTGTCACCGGCCACGCTGGCGCCCAGGGCCAGGCCGGCGCTGGTGGCGCGCAGGTCGGTCAGCACCAGGTCGCCGCTGCCCGCCATCTGGATGTCGTAGCCCGGGTGCTGGGGCCCGTAGGAGGTGCGCTCGGTGCCGGCCAGGGTGGCGTGGAAGGCGTACTGGTAGGCCTCGTTGAAGGTGACCTTGCCGTCGCGGGACACGTCGGCCGCTCCGCGCAGCCCAGTGACCAGCGAGTGGGTGAAGAAGGAGCCTTGGATGCGGTCGGCCTCTTGCGCGGCCTCGTCGGCCGAGCTGGAGGTCAGGTAGGCGTAGCCCTTGACGTCGGTGGAGGCGTCCACCAGGAAGGGCGCCCGACGCACGCCGCCCTTGCCGCGCACCATGGCGCCCGAGGCGCAGGAATCGAGGATGCCGATTCGCACCTGGGCGGGCAGGCCCGAGATGGTGGCGCGCAGGTCCTTGTAGCCGAAGTGCTCCCCGCCCAGCAGCAGGCCCGTCTCGTCGGAGTGGCCCGAGTAGTAGAAGACCACCTCGGTGCGGCTGCCCGGCGCCTTGGCCAGGCGCTGCCGCAGGTCGTCGAAGGCCCGCAGCAGCTCGCTGCGGGTGGGATCCAGCAGCAAGCGGCGGTTGGCGGGCTCCACGCCGCCCAGCTGCGAGAGAACGGCGGATACGGCCCGCGCGTCGGTCTCGGCGTAGCGCAGCAGAACGCGGTCGGTGCCGCCGTCATTGCTGCCCACCAGCAGGGCGTAGCGGTGGACGCTGACCGTCTTGGAGACGGGCTCCGTGGCCAGCGCGGGTGGTGAGGCCGCCAGCAGGGCGGCAGTGAACAAGCTTGCGGTCATCATGGTTGCGCCTTGCCGAGCAGCAGCGAGGTCTGCCAGAGCTCGTCGGGGATGGAGAGGGGATCGTGCCGGGCTCCGTCGCTCTCGGCCAGCTCCCTGGCCGCCTCCAGCAGCGGTCGCGTGTCGATGGGCAGCTCGGAGACCACCAGGAAGAACCTCTCGAAGTCGGGGGCGTCGTCCAGCTCGTATGAAAAGCTGAGAGCGGTCTCGCCGTCCAGTGAAAGATTCGTCGCGCCGTCGGTATCCAGCGGATGGTGCAGCGTGACCGCGCCGCGGCCGTCCACGGACAGGATGACGCCGTGGTCGTAGCCAGCGGCCACGTAGGCCAGCTGCAGCAGGTCGTGCTGGGCGGCCCGGGCGCCGTCTTCCAGGCGCAGGTTGTACTGGTCCGTCTTCTGGTAGATGCGCAGCTGGGGCTCCAGCTCGCCCTTGGCCGTGCTGGAGATCAGCTCCTGGTCCGAGGGCAGCTGCGGGGCGCCGTCCTGGGGCGCGGGGCGCAGAACCACCAGCAGCGCCAAGGCGGCGGCGGCCAGGGGCGCCAGTGCCAGCAGCCAGCGGCCCGCGCTGCGGCCGCGCCGGGTCTCGGCCTCGCGGGCCCGCGCCAGGTGCAGGCGCCGCTGCACCTCGGCGCTGACCGCGCGCGGTGGGTGCAGCTGCAGGATCTCGTCGTTGGACGCCTTCAGCGCCTGCAGGCGGGACTGCAGCTCGCCCTCGGCGGTCAGCCCCGCGCGGACGGCCTCGGTCTCGGCCTCGAGGCGGGCGCGGATGGAGTCGGACAGGCTCGGCGGCAGCTCGCCCAGGGCGTAGCGTTCAAGCTGCCACTCCGTGACGGGTCGTTGGGTGCTCATGCCAGGCTTCCTTCCAGCTCGACGACGTGGGCGCGCAGCGTGCGGAGGCGCTTTCTGACCCCCGAGACCGACAGGCCGTGCTCGTTCGCCACCTCCTGCAGGGTCATGCCGTCCAGCAGGTGCATGACGGCCATGCTGCGGGTGGAGGGGCGCTCGCGCTTGAAGATGCGCTCCAGGCGCAGGCGAGCGCCGGAGCGCTCCTCGGCTTCCGGGGCGCGGGCGATGCGGTCCAGCAGGTCGTTGTCGTAGTGAGCGGGCTTGCGGCGCGCGCTGCGCAGCTTGTTGAGGCAGACGTTGGTGGCCGTTCGGTAGAGGAACGAGGAGGGCGCGTCGAGCCGCAGGCGCGTCCGCCGCCGCAGCAGCTCCACGAAGACGTCGTGCATGGCGTCCAAGGCGTACTCCTCGTCTTTGAGCAGCGCCCGGCACCGGCGAAGCACCATGGGGCCGTAGCGCTGGTAGTATTCCTCTACGTCGATGGCCAAGGTGGCTCCTCCGTGACCTCGCCTCCTACGACACCGCGCAGGCCGCCAGCTGTCACCTGGCGCAACGGAATAGCGGCCGCACGGCCGCCATCAGACGCAGCGCTCTGCGCTTTCCTTCAGGTGTTTCTCAATCTTCCTTCAGGAAAATCCCGGCACCGAGCGGCAAACAACGATCCCGCCGACAGTTCGAGCGGCCTCCACAGCGCTGTTTCAGGGCTGCGTATGCAGCCCTGCGCCGCTCATCAAGCGGCGAAGATGGGGGGGAGAGGCGGTGTTCCGCCGGGGCGGCCTCCCGCTCGGATAGGGGGGGGAGAATCTGTCTTCCCCCCTCAAAAGAGTGGCAACCAGCAGCGGCCGCAAGAGGGCTCACCGCCGTAACGCTCTTTGCGCCGTATGCCCCGTTCGTTCCAGTAGAACCAGCGCCCCACCTCCTGGCCGTCGACGTAGGCCCCCTTGCAGGAGCGGCGTCCATCGTCGTAGTACTGGATCCAGCAGCCCTGCTCCAGGCCCTCCTGGAAGCGTCCGCGGGCGCTGAGCTCTCCGCTGGCGTGGTAGAAGCTGAAGCGTCCTTCATGCAGCCCCTTGAGAAAGATGCCCCGGGAACGCTTCTCGCGGGTCTGATACCAGCTGCGGAACAGGCCCACGAAGCGGCCTTGGTGCAGGTAGCCGCTCCAGGCCTTGACGCCGTTGTCGTGCCATGCCGTCCAGATACCTGTGGCCAGCCCGCCCTCGCAGCTGCCGCGCAGGCGCTTGCGGCCATTGTCCCAGGCCTGCAGGTAGCGCCCATCATGGGCTTCGGGAGGGCACTCCACGACCTCGTCGGCGCTGAGCAAGGGGGCGCCCCGGCTGTCCATGTCCACCCCGACCACGGCACTGGCCGCCAGGGACCAGCCGGCCAGCAGGACAGCGAGGCTGGCCATCTCGACCTCAGGCCAGCAGGAAGGTGACCGTGAAGGCGCTGCCGCGCCCCTCGGTGCTCTCGACGGCGATACGACCCCCCAGCTCGCGCACGATGTGGCTGGAGATGGCCAGACCCAGGCCCGTGCCGGGCACGTCGCGGCTGGCCTTGCTGCGTGCGCGCTGGAACTCGCTGAAGAGCTGTGGCAGGAAGGCGCTGGGGATGCCGATGCCGGTGTCGCACACCTCCACCCGCGCCAGGGGTGGTTCCTGCCCCTGGTCGACCTGTGCGGAGATGGTGACGGAGCCGCCGTCGCGGTTGTAGAGGATGGCGTTGTCGACGATATGCGACAGGGCTGCCACCAGGCTGTTGCGGTCGCCTTTCACCAAGAGGGGGCGAGGGCACTGGGGTGGGGCCACCTGCACCTTGCGAGCCGCGGCCGCTTCCTGGCTGTCGGCCACCAGCTGGTCCAGCACCTCGGCTAGATCGCTGCTGACATCCTTGCGGCAGAGGGCTCCGGCTTCCACCCGCGACAGCAGCAGCCAGTCCTCGACGATGGACAGGGCCTCGTCCAGCCGCACCACGGAGCGATCCAGCCAGCGGCGGGCGTCCTCGGCATCGGGGCGGTTGGCGGCGTCTTCCTGCAGCAGATCCAGGTACTGACGCACGGCCACCAGTGGCGACTTGAGCTGGTGGGAGACCAGGGTGATGAAGCGCCGCTCCATCCAGGCCTGGAGCTCCGGGGAGTCCGGCCCGTCGGCTTGTGGGGTGATGTCCTCCGTTGAGGTCAAGCGTGGCGCTCCGGGTTCTGTGGTCAGGCGATATGTATAGAACTTCCAGCCAGCGGCAACCAGGGTGCATTGTCAGTCTCTGGTGATGAAACACATGCGGAGGCTGGAGGCTCTTGAGGGCAGGGGCGGCTGCGAACCGGCCGCATGCCCTGATTCGAGCCAGGAGGTCGTCATGCAGAATGAAAACGCCGTCACCGTCACCGCCGCCAACTTCGAGGCCGAGGTCCGTAACGCCGAGCTGCCGGTGGTGGTGGACTTCTGGGCGCCCTGGTGCGGGCCCTGCCGCCAGATCGGGCCCATCCTGGAGGAGCTGGCCGGCACTCATGCGGGCAAGGTCAAGGTGGCCAAGGTCAACGTGGACCAGGAGCGCGATCTGGCCCAGGCCTTCGAGGTGCGCAGCATCCCCATGCTGGCCGTGCTGCACAAGGGTGAGAGCCTCGGTCAGATGGTGGGCTTCCGCGGCCGCGGGGCGCTGGAGACGCTCTTCGAGGATCTGAGCGGGTTGCAGTAGGGCGCTGCCGGTGCCTCGTCCTGCGGTAATGCTGCGGGTATGAAAACGGCCATCTCCACCCCCGACGACATCTTCGCCTCGGCGGACGATTTCGCCCGCCGCATGGGTCGCCCTCGCAGCCAGGTCTTCGCGGCTGCCATGCGCGAGTACCTCGCCCGCCACGACGAGGACCAAGTCACCAGGCAGCTCGATACGCTCTGCGCCGAGCTCGACACGCGGAGAGAGGCCGACATCGCACTGGTAGCGGATGGCCTCCTGGAACGAGTGGAGTGGTGAGCGTCAGCCAGGGCGAGATCTGGTGGGCCGCCTTGTTTGAAGGAGCTAGGCCGCTCTCACGCGCTTGAAGGCTGCAGCCCAGGAAAACAGCTGGAGGCCGTACGCGTGCGAGACGCTCTCGTAGAGGCGGGCGTCCGGTTCGCCCTCGGCAAGGACGATGGCCGCCTGGATTCGGGAGGAATCGTCGAACCAACCATAGGGAACTCGATAGGTGGTCCGCCTTGCGATAGTCGAACACTCGACAGCTCCCTCGGCTTGAGGCGTGACGATGATCTCGGAGGTGACTCGCTGCCGATAGGCCTGCAACTCGGCCGCTCGGTTTCGTAGTTGAACGAGGGTGTTTCCAAGGCGGAGCCGTAGGCTCCGATTTGCCCAGAGCACCCGGCATACGTTTCGCGGACAGATCAGGGCGTGCTTGCCCTCCTTCGCAGCGAGGAGCAGGACGTCCAAGCATACCTTGAGCTTTGGATCGAGGGGCCGGTCCCCGATGGAATCCGCGAGGTCGTGATGGAGGGTGATCAGCATGCGCTACGCCGACAAGAAGCCTGGGGGCCAGTCGAGCAACTCACCTGCCTCGTTGAACGACGAGGTCTGCACTTGGCAGATGTCCTCAGGCCTTGGTCATCGTTGCGGCCATTCGGCCGCAACGATGAGTCGGCCTGTTTCTTTTGCGGGGGGAGGCTGCCTCCCCCCGCA
>CAYVQL010000412.1:0-8104 GCA_964454135.1 uncultured Enterobacterales bacterium
GTCGGTTGCCTCTTCGTCGATCTCGCCGTCGCAGTCGTCGTCCACGCCGTTGCAGCGCTCCTCGGCGTCGGGATTGATCGTGTCGTCGTCGTCGTCGCAGTCGCTGGCGTCCTCCACGTAGCCGCTGGGCTGCTCGCAGGCGTCCTCGCCGGCGTCGGCATCGCCGTAGCCGTCGGCGTCGGCGTCGGCGTACCAGGTCGGGGCGTCGATGGCGTCTTCGTCGGTCTCGCCGTCGCAGTCGTCGTCCAGGCCGTTGCAGCGCTCGTCGGCGCCGGGGTGCACGTCCGGATCGGTGTCGTCGCAGTCATCGTCCACGGGGATTCCATCCTCGTCCAGGTCGATGATCTCGACGGCGCTGTCGCTGGCGCTGTCCTTGTCGAGGGGGGGGCAGCCGGTCAGCAGGAGGAGGGCCAAGGAGGAGAGGAGGCCGAGGGTTCGCATGGGCTGCTCCTGCCGCACGGGTGGAATGCCACCGAAATGGTAGCACATGCGTCGATTCCGCCTGGCGCGCGCTCCCTACTGCCAGGGCAGGGGCTCGTGGTGCTCCGCCAGGGCCCGCAGGCTGACCAGGGTGGTGTGCAGCCGGGCGTGCTCGGCCACGGCGGGGCTCTTCTCGGCTGCCAGCTCCACGTACTCGCCCCAGCTCCCGCTGGCGTTCTGGGCCGCCATCAGCGCATCGGCGGCCTGGCGGGCCGCGGGGCACCCGCGCCAGCCCAGCAGGTTCATGCAGGAGAGCAGCTCGGCGGCGATGTCCCACTCCCGGGCAGCGATGTGGCGCTGCAGCAGCGCGGGCAGGGTGGTCTCCAGGTAGGCCAGCTCCTCGGCTGCGAAGTGATCCTCGAGCATGCGGCTGTAGCCGTAGAAGCTGGGCACGTAGACCAGGTGGGTCAGCACGTACTCGTCGGCCGTGCTGATCTCGGCGGCTGGCGTCCTGGCCGCGATGGGGCCGTCCAGGCGGTGGTAGGCCAGCCGCAGCACGGGGGGCAGGTCCCAGCCCATATGGGCGTAGTAGAGGGCGAACATCTGGCGTTGCCAGGGGCCGCGGCTCTCGAGGTGTTCGTCGTAGCGCGGCTTGAGGGCCTGCAAGGCCTGTCGGTGCTCCGTGGCGTCCAGCTTGAAGGCCTCCATCAGCCAGCAGAGCCGCATATAGGACATGGAGTTGCTCTTGAAGTAGTTGGCTGGGTAGGTCTGCAGCACGTGGAAGCGCGGCCCGGAGGCCTGGCGGGCCAGCGCGTCCACGCGGGCCGCGATGGTCGCCCGCTGCGCATCGTCAGCGGTGCGCAGGTAGAGCACCAGGTAGCTGTCCAGCAGCTCGGCCCAGGTCTTGATGCCGTTGATCCAGTACCCGTCGATGCCCTTTTCCTGCAGGAGCTTCAGATCGTAGTCCAGGCCGTCCAGCCAGCTGCGGGCGTTGGCCTTGGCCTGCAGGTAGGCGCGGTGGCGGGCGAGTTCCGGATCTAGCGGCGTCTCGGGCTCGACCTGCACCTGCGTGCTGGGTTGGGCGGCCTCTTGGGGCTGGCGCGCACAGCTCGCCAGCAGCCCCAGCCAGACGGCCAGTGTCAGCATGGCTGTCTAGTCCTGCGCCTCTTCCGCCACGGCGGGATCCTCGTCGGGCGAGATCCCCAGGACAAAGGCCCGCACGCGCCGGCGATGCCCCTCCATGTCCTCGACGAAGGCCGTGATGCGGTTGCTGCCGGGCTGCGGTTCCATGGTGATGCTGGCGTCGAGGCGCCGCCCGCTGCCGTCGATGTACTTGTGCTTGTCCCCATTGACGTAGATCACGGCGTGATCGATGGGGCCATCGTCCTGAGCCCGCAGGTTGATGCGCGCTTGCTTGCCGGTGTCGACGGTGCTGGCGGCCTTGAGCTCGGCGGTGGGCGCCTGGTGGTTGGTGGGTGTGCCGTCCAAGGACAGGGGGAACTCCCAGTGGGCGATGCGACCGAAGTGCTCGGCGTCGATGCGCAGGATCAGGGGTAGCTCCTGGCCTTCGAAAGCGGGGAGCGTGAAGAGGTCCAGGTCCGCCAGCTGCTCCTCGCCCGGGGCGACGGAGGGGACGAAGCCCTCCAGGTCCGCCAGCTCGATGCCCTCGTCGGCGGGGAAGTCGAAGCGCACGCGTACGGCGTGCAGCACGTCCTTGCCCAGGTTGCGGATGTTCAGCCTGGCACGCCAGGCGCTGCCGCCTTCGGGAGTCTTGTCCAGCTCGACGGCCTGCAGGGCGGCCTGCACCGCCACCTGGGGTGCGGGACGGCCGCGGATGCGCAGCAGCTCACGCACCGGAGCCGGGGATGGGCGGCCGTCGGCCTCCACCAGCAGGGCCACATCATCCGTGCGAGCCGGTTGGTTGGCGGAGAGCTTGACCACGCGGCGGCCCTCGCCCTGGCCCCCGGCCGGCAGGTAGCCCACGGGGAGCGCCACGCCGTTCCAGGTGCGGTTTTCGGATACCAGCACCACGCGCACGCGGTGCAGGGGCTCCGGCCCCAGGTTCTTGACCAACGCGCGGACGGAGACGGGTTCCCCGGCGCGGGGCGGGCCATCGGTCTCCAGGCGTACATCCACGCTGGGCTCCGGGCCTTCCTGGAGCGCGGGGCTCCAGTCGATGCCGCCTCGGCGGTAGGTCTCCACCAAGCGGGCGTCTTCTTCGCGTTGCACCAGCTTGGCCACGCGCCGCGCAGCGGCCAGGATGTCGTCGCGGTGCGGCCCACGACTCTGCAGCACCACCCGCTGGGCCAGCTCGACCAGGGGATCGTCTCGCGTGGCCAGATCTTCTTCCGTGCCCCAGCCCAGGCGCTCATCGACGAAGAGCACGCCCTCTCGCTGCGCATCTTCGTAGCGCACGCCGTTGCGGTCGAAGACGATCTGACCGGTGCGGATGTCGGGGTCCAGCCCCATGCCTGCCACCGAGATGTCGTCCGCCAACAGGTACTCGGCCACCGTGAGCTTGAGCCGCACGTCCTGGCGCAGGTTGTAGATCTTCTGGACGGTGCCCTTGCCGTAGCTGCGCTGCCCCAAGAGCACGGCGCGGTCCAGCAGCGCCAGATCGCCGGCCAGGATCTCGCTGCCCGATGCCGTGCGATCGTCGGTCAGCACCACCAGGGGCACCGGGGGCTCGGTGCCCTCGTCATCGGCGTCCATCTGGCGGATCAGCTTGCTGACCGGGGCCCCGTCGCGGCCGACCGTGCGCACCAGGCGGCCGTCGGACAGGAACTGGTCGGCGCTGCGGGCGGCCTGGATCATGGAACCGCCGGTGTTGCCCCGCAGATCCAGCACCAAGCCGCGCTCCAGGGCTCCCAGGCTGGCCAGCCCGGCCAGAGCGCGCCGCAGGTTGTCCACGGTCTGCTCCGAGAAGTGGGAGATGGAGATGTAGCCGACGCCCGAGTCCAGCACTTCGTATTCCAGATTCGGGATCTTGACCTCGGCCCGCTGCAGGCTGATCTCCACGATGCGCTCGCCGCGGCGCACCTGCAGCTGCACCGTGGTGTCCGCTGGCCCCCGGATGCGGTCCGTGGCGTCGGTGACCGCCATGCCCAGGGTGGAGATGGCGTCGATGCGCAAGATGATATCGTTGGCCAGCAGCCCGCCCTGGTCGGCCGGACCGCCCAGGAAGGTGGAGCGCACGACGATCTCGCCGTCTTCTTTCCCGATGCGAGCGCCGATGCCCGACAAGGTGCCCTTGAGACGCTCGTTGAAGCTCTCGAGGCGTCGGCCGGCCAGCACCACCGAGGGGCGATCGAGGGTGGAGATGGCGCCCTTGAGGATCTCCACGTCCAACTGCAGCTCGGGTTCCAGTTCGTAGCCGGCCCCGGTCACCAGGGCCTCGAGCTCGCCCATGGCGCGAGGCAGGTCGTCGAGCCCGCCCACCTCCACCACGCCCAAGGGAGGATCTTCCCCGTGACGGGCCGTGATGCGATTGCCCTCGGCCTCGATCATCAGCCACTCCACCTCGTCGGCCAGGCCATCGGCCGCTCCCCGCAGCATGCTCTCGGCGGTGAGGGTCTCCGGGAAGAGGTAGCGATCCCGTACCAGGCGCACGGCGGACGTGTAGAGATCGATCTCGGCGGCCCAGGCAGGCGAGGCGATCAGCAGGAGCAGGTAGCTTAGGAAGGCGGGCAGGCGAAGAGGCACGGATGCTCGTTGCGTGGCGTTGAACCTGAACCCGGGGGCGCAGAGCTTCGTTCCCGGGTACGGCTTCAAGATAACTGCCATGCATGGGGGTGGCAGGACGAGGTTAAGGACTGCTGGAAACCAGACCGGGTTTTTACGGCTGGCCGCATCGGAGGAGCACCTGGTGGATCGCGAAGCCATACGCAGCGCCCTTTTGGCGCTCGAGAGGGGAGACGCCACGCTGGACGAGGTGACGGAGCGCTTGGCCAGCAAAGTAGACGCCCGCCAGGAAGACGCCCACCTGGGCTTCGCGCAGCTGGACCTGGACCGCGTGCGGCGCACCGGGATTCCCGAGGTGGTCTTTGGGCAGGCCAAGAGCGCCGAGCAGATCGCAGCCCTGCTGCGGCGTCTGCACCAGGCGGGCCAGGTGGCCATCGCCACACGGGTGCAGGCCGACAAGGCCCGGCAGGTGCTGGCGGCACTGCCGGCCCTGCGCCACCACCCCCTGGCGCGGGTGCTGGTCTGGGAGGCCGGGGCTGGCTGCACCGACGGTCTGCTGGGCACCGTGGGCGTGGTCTGCGCGGGCACCAGCGATCGCCCGGTGGCCGAAGAGGCGGCCGTGGTGCTTGAAGCCCTTGGGCACCCGGTGCAGCGGATCTGCGACGTGGGTGTGGCGGGCATACACCGGCTGACCGGTCACCTGGAGCGGCTGCGGGCCTGCCGCGCATTGATCGTGGTGGCCGGCATGGAGGGCGCCCTGCCCAGCGTGGTGGCCGGCCTGGTGGAGCGCCCCGTCATCGCGGTCCCCACCTCGGTGGGCTACGGTGCGTCCTTCGGCGGGATCAGCGCCTTGCTGGGCATGCTGAACTCCTGCGCACCGGGCGTCAGCGTCGTCAACATCGACAACGGTTTCGGCGCTGCCTGCCAGGCGATCCTGATCAATCGAGCTTGACCATGAGCCGTATTCTCTACCTGGATCTCACCGCCGGCCTGGCGGGGGACATGTTGTTGGCCGCGCTACTGGACCTGGGCGCTTCGCTGGAGGCGCTGAGCGAGCAGCTGGATGGGCTGGGCTTCGGCCCCATCCCCGTGCAGCAGCGCAGCACGCGCCGTGGGCCCTTCGCCGCGCAACGCTTCCTCGTTCAGGACGAAGAGCAGCCCCACTGTCGCACCCATCGTGAGATCGCCGCCGTGATCGAAGCGGCCGAGCTGCCCCCTCGCGCTCGAGAGCGGGCCCTGTCCGTCTTCGCCTGCCTGGCAGAGGCCGAGGGCAAGGTTCACGGGCAGCCCCCTGAAGAGGTGCACTTCCACGAGGTCGGAGCGCTGGATTCCATCGCGGATATCGTCGGCGGCTGCCTGGCCCTGGAAGCGCTGGACGTGGGTCGCCTGGTGGCTGGCACGCCCCCTTTGGGATCGGGCAGCATCCGCACGGCCCACGGCTCCATGTCCCTGCCCGCGCCCGCCACGCTGGCGTTGCTGCGCGGTTGGCCCGTGCGGCCGGCTCCCGGGCCTGGGGAATGGGTCACCCCCACCGGCGCGGCCTTCCTCTCGGCGCTGGCCACGCACGGCAGCCTGCCGGCCATGACACTGTTGGGCACCGGCTACGGCGCGGGCAGCCGCAAGGGGGGGGCCGTGCCCAATGTGCTGCGCGCCCTGCTGGGGGAGTCCCCCGGCGCGTCCTTGCCCAAGGACGAGGTGGCCGTGCTCGAGACGGCCATCGACGACATGAATCCCGAGTGGCTGCCATCCCTGGGCGAGGCGTTGTTCCAGGCGGGAGCGTTGGATGTGCAGGCCGTGCCGGCCCTGATGAAGAAGGGCAGGTCGGGCCTGCAGCTGACGGTCATCGCTCCTGGACCCCAGGCCGAGCAGGTGGCACGTGCCCTGCTGGTCCACTCTTCCAGCCTGGGTGTGCGCTGCCGCCGCGAGTCGCGTTGGATCCTGCCGCGTCGCATGCTGCAGGTGTCGACCCCCTACGGCGTGGTGCGCGTCAAGCTGGCCGAGCCTCCCGGGGCGCCACCGCGGCTGACCCCCGAGCACGAGGACTGTGCCGCCCTGGCGCGCGAGCACGGCCTGCCCCTGGCCGAGGTGCATCGCCTGGTGCTGGTGGCGGCTGCCAGCGCAACAGGCCAGCCTGCAGGTTAAGGGCAATGCCTGGCCTCGGGCGCCCCTCCCCCGCAGCCGGTGGAAAAAGTATGGCCCAGATCGCTGTTCTCGACCTGGAAAAGGATGAATCGGGCCTCCTGGCCTCGGTCTTCTCTGCTGGCTTGGAGGTGGAGCGAGTCTCCAGCTGCGGCGCCATCTCTTCCGCCGCGCAGCTGGTCTTGATCCACAGCGGCCCGCGCATCAGCGCCGCTGAAGAGGCCTGCTGGCAGCTGCGGGACGAGCTGCCCGAGCTGCCCGTGGTCACGGCGGCCGCGGGCGAGCATATCGGCGACGCCTCCCGGTTGCTGGCCGCCGGCGCCTGCGATCACATCAGGCTGCCCGTCCATCCGCAGGATCTGGGCCACCGCCTGCAGGCGCACCTGGCCTATGCCCGGCGGCTGCGGGCGCACGACGATGCCCTGTCCGCGCAGGGCTGCGAGGCTCCTCCGGAGGCTCCCCTTCTACCCGAGGGCCTGTGTCAGCAGCTGGCAGCCGCCATCCCCTATCCCGTGGTGGCGGCCGACAACGAAGGGCGACTGCTGTACCTGAACCAGGCCATGGCCCAGCTGCTGGGGAGCACTACGCAGCAGGCCATGGAGCGCTACCTCGTCAGCGATTTCATCGCCCACTTCGAGGACGTGGCCCGGCTGGAGCAGACCCTGACCCGGGGGCCCGCCCGCCCCGCCAGCCTGGATGTGCGCATCCGCACGGCCCTGGGGGATCAGATCCCCATGCGCGTCTACGGCGCCCCGGCGCGCAACGAGAAGGGACAGGTGGTGGCCACCGTCTCCCTGTTGCAGGACATGCGCGAGATCAACACGCTGACGCAGCGGCTCGAAGAGACCACCCAGCAGCTCATAGGCGCCGAGATGCGCGCCAGCGCCTCCACGGGCAGCCGGGACCTGGCGCACCAGCTGAACCAGCCGCTGACCGTGGCCATGGGCACCCTGGAGCTGATGGAATCCCTGGGCGATCTGCCCGAAACGGCGCTCACCCGCCTGGAACGCATCTACCAGCAGCTGGAGCGCATGGCGGACTTCATCCGCAGGCTGCCCCGCGATCACCAGGGTGGCGGCTGAGAGGGGGGGCAGCGGCCTGGGCCTGGCGTTCGGCACCCAGGACCGCACCGACATCGAGGCCATGAACTTGCACCCCATCTTCGCCCTCGTCGTCCCACTCCTGCTCCCCGCCTGCCACGAGCAGAAGCGCAGGAGACCCTCGACTGAGGACACGGCCCCCACCCATGACACTGGTCCCGTCCCCGACACCGAGTCCGGCTGCGATACCGGCCACCTCGACGACGACGGCGAGTGCGTGCCCGCCGCCTGCGGCACCGGCCGCTGGGGGAGCCTGGATACGGACGAGGGCACGGTGTACGTCGATATCGCCGCAGCCGAAAACGGCGATGGCAGCGAGGCTGCGCCCTTCACGTCCATCCAGGAGGGGCTGGACGCGGCGGGTGATGTCGACGGCGGCATGGTGGCGGTGGCGGCCGGCAGCTACCCGGAGACGCTGGAGCTGGGTCGGGGGCATGATGGCATCCGCCTGGCTGGACGATGCAGCGAGCTGGTGATCATCGATGCGAGCGTGGGATCTGGGAACACGCCTGGAATCGATGTGAGCCTCAGTTCTTCGGAGGTGGAGGTCTCGGGCGTGACGGTGGGCGGATCGCGCTATGTCGGGGTCTGGTTCGGGTCGGGGACCATGACGATCCGGGATTCGCTGGTGGTGGGAAGCGAGGATGCCGGTGTCGTGGCCATCCAGGCAGGAATCAATGCGACGGCGCTCACGATGGAGGGCTGCCAGGTCCGGGGGAACACCTCGGTGGGCGTGGTGGCGTACGACTCCGGCACCTCGGTCA
>CAYVQL010000413.1:0-8085 GCA_964454135.1 uncultured Enterobacterales bacterium
CCCCCCCCCCCCGGGTGGCCCCCCCCCCCCCCCCCCGCGCCCCCCCCCCGGGCGGCCCCCCGCGCCCCCCCCCGCCGCCCCGCGCCGCCGCCGACCAGGCTGGCAGGTGGGTAACTATCTTGCCGTGCCCTGGGCCGCAGGACGGGGTTCGGGCCCCGTAGCCGAGGATCCGATAGCTCAGCCTCCATGTCAGGCCATCGAAGAGACAGGCGCAGGAGAAAGCGACGCGACAAGCCCTCGTCTCGTCGCGCCGCGTCCGCCCCTGACCCTCCGTCGCCGCAGGAAGGGATCGACGACGGGATCCTGGACCTGGCCCACCTGGAGCGTACGGCGGAGCTGCGGTGCAAGCGAGACCGGGTGGTCCGCGCCCTCCAAGCTCGCAGCATTCGCGCAGAGCTGCCCCTGCCCGAACCATCCCCGCGACGTGAGGGGGCGCGGGCGCGCATCCGGCTGCGGGTCACGCCCGAGGGCCGCCTGGTCATGCACCGCCGTGCCAGCCACACCCCGGTGGAGCCGCCCTTGCGCAGGATGGCACGGCCGGAGCTGGCGCGCGCCGCGCTGGGCATACAGGAGATCCTGTGTCGCCAGCCCGCCCTCGCCAGGGGCCTGCGGACATTGGAGCTGCGCAGCGACGGGCAGCGGGTGGTGGCCGCCTTCCAGGGCCAGCGGCCGCAGCACGACCTCGGCCAGGCCCTGGCTCCTGCTGTCGGAGAAGACGGCGCCGTGGCCATGGGTGCTCGCGGCCTGCACGGCGATCCACGCATCGAGCTGCAGGTCTGCGACCTGGCTCTGCGCTTCGGTCCCCAGAGCTTCTACCAGGTGAACCTGGAGGTCAACCAGCTGCTGGCGGACCGGATCCTGGCCTGGGTCACGCTCATCCAGCCCAGCGCCGCGCTGGATCTCTTCGGCGGCGCAGGCAACCTCTCGCTGCCCCTGGCGGCGCGCGGCATCGCGGTCACGCTGCTGGAGAGCCACCCACCGGCCGTGGCGGATGCCAAGGAGAACGCCTCCCGCTTGGGCCTGGCCGTGGACGTGCGGCAGGCGGACGCTACCGCCCTCACCCCGGGAGAGCACTTCTACGACCTGGCTCTGCTGGATCCTCCGCGCAAGGGCGCGCAGGGGGCGCTGGCTCGTGCCTGCGTCAGCCGCCCGCGGGCCATCATCCTGGTCTCCTGCCACCCGCCCGCCTTCGCCAAGGATCTGCAGGAAGCCCTCTCGGCGGGCTACGCCCTGGAGCAGGTGGCGCTCTTCGATCTCTTCCCCCTCACCTCTCACGTGGAGAGCGTCGCGCTGCTTCGTCGCGCCTGAAGCAAGACGTTCCAGGTGGTTTCAGGCCCGTTCGAGCTCTGTGGCGGGCGAGCCCGGCCAGGAGCGAGCGGCTATGATGCCCAGCCGGAGGCGACGTGGGACCCATCCCCTACTACGAGCTGCCCGTCTTCGATCTCGGCCCGATCCCGGTGGATCCATGGGCGACGCTGGTCTGCATCGGCTTCATCTTCGGCATGGAGATGGCCCGCGCGCGGGGCATCAAGCTGGGCCTGGACGTGCGCGACGTGGTCGACGGCGTGCTGGTGATCGTTGGCAGCGGCTTCTTGGTGGGGCACCTGGTCTTCGTGCTGGCCTACCACCCCGAGCGTCTGCAGGAGGAGGGCGTGCTGGCGCTGCTCAAGCTGTGGGCCGGTTTCTCCAGCTACGGTGGGTTCCTCGGCGCGGTGCTGGGTACGGTCGTCTTCTTCAAGCTGATCCGCAAGCGGCCATACTGGAAGCATGCCGACGTCGTCATGTACGGCTTCCCCTTCGGCTGGCTCTTCGGCCGCCTGGGCTGCGCCGCGGTGCACGACCACATCGGCAAGCCAGCCCCCGATTTCCCCCTGGCCCTGGACTTCCCGGATCTGGGGCCGCGCTACGAGCTGGGGCTCTACGAGGCCGCCTGGACGCTGGTGATCGCCTGCAGCTTCTGGTTCTTGCGCAAGAAACCACGCAGCACCGCTTTCTTCACGGTGCTGTGGTGCTTCATGTACGCGCCGGTGCGCTTCGGGCTCGATTTCTTGCGGGCCACGGACCTGCCCAACTCCGATCCCCGCTACTGGGGTCTCACGGCCGGGCAGTACGGCAGCATCGTCATGTTCGTCGCCGGGCTGACCGTCCTGCTCTGGGTTCGCAGGGGGCAGGCGCGACAAAGCCGCGAGCCATGAAGAGCCCAGCGGACGAGGGAGGCATGGATGGCGTTGTCCAGGACTGAAGACGCCCCCCTGCTGCAGCTGCTGGCCGTCCGGCGCAGCTTCCCCCGTCCCGGTGGGGGGACCATCCCGGTGCTGAACCTGGATCGACTGGTCCTGCAGCGGGGCGAGCAGCTGGTGATCAGCGGTCCCAACGGCGCGGGCAAGACCACGCTGCTGCACGTCATCGCCGGGCTCCTGCGTCCCGACGAGGGCCGTGTGCACGTGGGAGGCGTGGACCTGGGGGCGCTCTCCGAGGCTGAGCTCGATCGCTTCCGGGCCCGCAACATCGGCTACCTCCTGCAAGGCGCGCCGCTGGCGGACTGCCTGACCGCCGAGGAAAACGTGATGGCGGCCATGCTCTTCGGCGGCTGCCCGCGTCGCGAGCACCGCCCGCGCGCCCAGCGGCTGCTGGAGCGCTTCGCCGTCTCGCACCGCGCCCGCCACCTGCCCCACGCCCTCTCCGGCGGCGAGCGGCAGCGCGTGGCGCTGGCCAGGGCCCTGGCGAACGAGCCTCCCCTGCTGCTGGCGGACGAGCCCCTGGCCAGCCTGGATCCGGCGTCCGCCAGCTGGTTGCTGCGCGAGCTCGAGGCCTTGAACGCCGAGCGAGGCATGACCGTGGTGGTGGTCAGCCACCAGCCCGAACGCCTGCCGGCCGCGGCGCAGCGACTGCGCTTGACGCCAGCGACCGGGGAGGAGGGCCCGTGACGAGCCTGCGCATCGCCTGGCGCCTGCTGCAGGCCCGTGGCGCCAAGAACCTGCTCACCGTCGCCATCCTGGCCCTGGGTATCGGCTTGATGACCGCTGCGACCGCCGTGCGGGACGCCACCCGCGGCGCCGTCAGCGCCATGTCTCTGCGCTACCCCCTTGTGGTGGGGCCGCCGGTGGGGGCCGTGCCCCTCGTCCTGGGCTCGTTGACGCGCCTGCAGGATCTGGAGGCGGGGATCTCCGGCAGGCTGCTGCAGGAGCTGGAAGGCGACGAGCGGCTGGACGTGGTCGTCCCGCTGCTGGCAGGGCATGCGGTGCAGGGCTTTCCCTTGCTGGGCACCAGCGCAGGCTACCTGCAGCCGCGGGAGCGCTTCCCCCTGGCCGACGGCCGTGTCTTCGAGCTGCGGGCCATGGAGGTGGTCCTGGGCAGCGAGGCCGCCCTGGGCCTGGGCGCCGGCGTAGGCGAACGGCTGGAGATCGAGCACCAGCACCAGGGAGCGCCTAGCGATCCCGGGCGCTTGCTGGTCACCGGAGTGCTGGCGCCCACCCAGACCGACGCAGACCTCAGCCTGTTCTGCCCCGTGCATGCCATCCACCACAGCCACGGCCTGCACCAAGAAGCGCACGCCCACGACCACGCCAACGATCCCGACCACGACCACGCCGCCGCCAACAACCACGACCACGACCACGACCACGACCACGACCACGAGAACACAAAAGCCGAAGCCGAGCAGGCCGCCTCTCTCTCTGCGCTCCTGCTGCGACCGAGGGACGCCGCCGCCCTGCTCTCTCTGCAAGAGGAGCTGACTGCCCGTCCCGGGCTGGAGGTGGCCCTGACCGGCCAGACCCTGCGGCGCCTGGGCGAGCAGCTGGCGGGCGGGGGCAAGCTGCTGGGAATGGTGGTGACCGGTGTGGTCCTGATCACCTTCCTCTCCTTGCTGATGTCCATCTACAGCACGGTCCTGGCTCAGAGTCGACAGCTGGCGATGATGCGCGTGCTGGGTGCGCGGCGCTGGCAGGTGGTAGGCATCACGCTGACGGTGGTCCTGGGCATCTGCGCTGCCGGGCTGGTCTGCGGCCTGGGCGTCGCCGCCCTGCTGGCCAGCTACGCCGAGGCTGTGCTTCGCATGCAGCTGGGTCTCGAGGTCAGCGTGAACCTGCTGTCCCAGAGCTCGGCCGCGTACCTGGGGCTGGCCATGGCCATGCTCCTGCTGGTGGGCGTGCAGCCCGCGCTGGCCGCCTACCACCTGCAGGCCGCCGAGGCGGCCGCCTCGCTCTCGGGTTCCGGGGCCAGCACCCGCTCCTACCTGCGCTGGGGCATGCGCTTCCTGGTCCCCCTGGCCATTTTCTTGTGGGCAGAGCAGATGATGTCCCGCCACGGAGCGGAGGCCATCTCCGCCCCCCTGGAGCCGGCCTCGGCTGCGCTCTACCGAGACTGCCACATGTGGTCGGGCAGCGGCGAGCCCCCTCCTGAGCTGGCCGCGCGCGATGGCAAGCAGCTGGATCTCGAGGGCTATATGTACGCCCTTGGGGACCCGTTCGAGGTGCAGGATTTCCACCTTGTGGCGCTCAACCCCCGGCTGCCACGCTGCCCCTTCTGCTATCGCGCCCCCACCCGGCGCGAGCGCGTGCTCGTCGTCACCGGTGGTCGGAGCCTGGATGTCAGCCCGGGGCCGGTCCGTGTTTCGGGAATTTTCAGCTTGCGTGAAGATAGTAGCGATCCATACGTCTTGCACATGGAGCATTTCGAAGTGATTGTGGAGCGGTAAGGGGAACTGCGCTATGGAGGGCCGATGAAACCCATTCCCCGGCCAAAGCGGCCTGGTGCCGCGCACGGAATCGTCGACGAAGAACGTCGTGTGGAGTTCGAGCGCATCCGTGCGGCGGACGACCAGCCACCGCAGCGGAGAGACGAAGAACGTCGTGTGGGATTCGAGCGCATCCGTGCGGTGGACGACCCCCCACAGCGGCACAGAGACGAAGAACGTCGTGCGGGATTCGAGCGCATTCGTGCGGTGGAAGATCACCGCCCTCGGCGGGGAGAGGAACGCCCCTCGCTGGACGGGCAGGCCATGGCGCGGCGGATGTTGATCCGGCGCGTCATCTTCATCTCATCGTCCTTCATCTCCTTCCTCGGCATGGCCATCCTCTTCGCGGTCGGAGAGGACCTGCGCGCGGTGTGGTTGGGTATCGAGTGTCTGGACTGGGCTTTCCTGGGCGCAGGCATCGTCACGCTGGGTATCGCAGGCGCCTTCGTGCTGAGCCGCTGCCCGGGCTGTGGCACGCTGCCCGTCGATATGCCATTTGCCGATGACTACAAAGAAAAGACCAAGTACTGCCCGCGCTGCGGCAGCCTGCACTAGCGGCTGCGCGCTCGCCCTGCTCGCGAGCTGTGCCCCAGGCGGACCTGGAGATTCCGCTGAGGACTCCCTGCTGCGGATCGTCACCGAGACGCTGCCGGATGGGCGCGTGGGCATGTCCTACGCGGTCCAGCTGGAGGCCGACGATGGCCAGGGCGAGCTGGCCTGGGCCCTCGACCAGGGGCAGCTGCCCGAGGGCCTGGAGCTGGACTCCAGCGGCGCCATCCAGGGGCAGCCCAGCGCCTCGGGGAGCTACGCCTTCTCAGTCCTGGTGCAGGACGACCTGGGCGAAGACAGCATGGACATGGAGATCCTGGTCCCCGACGTGGTGCTGATGAGCGGCTTCGAGCCCTTCGGCAGCTACGAGACCAATCCCTCCATCGACGCCCTGTTGCCCCTGCACGAAGAGCTGCTGGTAGGGCTCGACATCCGCGTGGTGGAGCTGCCGGTGGTGTGGGACGACGGCTGGTACGCGCTGGAGGCCGAGATCCTGCGCCTCGACCCCATCGTGGTCATCGCCACGGGGCAGGCCGGCACCGACGCCATGCGCTTCGAGACCCTGGCGGTCAACGAGCAATACGGCACTGACAACGACGGCGAGTACCGGGGGGGCGCCGAGGTGGTCAAGGGTGGCCCCGAGGAGCTGGCCGACAGCCTGCCCATCGACGAGATGTCTGCGGCCATGGAGGCCGGTGGCTACGCCACCACCGTCTCCGACAGCGCCGGCAGCTACCTGTGCAACGACGTCTTCTACCACCTGATGTACCATGCGGAGCAGCAGGACCAGGACGGCTCGCTGCGGGCCGCGGGCTTCATCCACGTCTCGCCTGCCAGCGAAAACGACGACTACAGCGTGGACGACATCTCCGCCGCCCACCGCCTCGGCCTGGAGGCGCTGGCCTCCTGGCTGGACAGCGGCGCCGCGCTTAGCGCCGTGCTGGCCGAGACGGTCACCCCGCCGGTGTACTTCCCCTAGAAGAACCGCGGCCAGACCCGCCGCTGCGGGGCTCGCGGTGCGGGATCCTCCAGTTGCCATCCGCAGTGCGCCGGCTGGGCGCGCGCTCCCCTGCCCTCCCGAAAAGCCGATTGCGCGCCCCACACCTTCCCAGTACAATGCGCCTCCCTGCCACATACGAGGTGCGTCTTGCGTCTGCGCAGATGGATCCTGGCCGCTATCGTGGGCGCGCTGCCCGCTCCGCTCTACGCCTCCTTGCACGAGCCCGGTGCCCTGATCTCCAAGGCCGTCGTGGCGGATGTCACCGCCGACGGCCTCAGCGCCGTGGGGGATTTCGTGCCGGCCCTGGTGCCAGAGAGCATCGAGATCCCCGATACCGGGCAGGACGATGGCTGGTACAGCTACCAGCTGAGCGGCGCCTGGGCCTCGATCACCGTGGACGACGTCGCCATCACGCCCACCGACGGGGTGCTCTACCTGGACGCCGGCCTCACCGTCTGGCTGAACGACGCCTCGGATCCCTTCGACCTGGAGTACGAGGTGCTGTGGGTCTTCGGAGACACTTGCCACGGCCGGGTCGAGCCTTTCGGCGCCAATGTGCTGGCCGCCATCTACCTGACCATCGTCGATGGCAAGGACGGCATGCCCACCCTGGACGTCACCATCGGTTCCTTCGACGTCAGCTACGACCTGGCCAGCGAAGACATCGTCCTGGACGACTGCGGCATCGGCGACCTGGAAGAGGTGCTCAACTGGTTCGGGCTTTCCATCTACGACCTGGTCCTGGGCTACGCCGACGACGCCATCCAGGACGCCATCTCCGACGCCACCGCCGATCTCGAGACCATGATCGAGGAGGCCTTCGCCTCAGCCACCATCGAAGAGACGGTGGAGCTGACGGATGACGCCAGCCTGGACATCCTGCTCTACCCGAGCGACATCGAGATCGCGACCGAGGGCCTGCGCGTCGTCATGGACGGCTCTTTCGACAGCGGCGCGGCCGCCGAGTGCATCGAAGACTACGATCCGGGGGGCAGCCCGCAGACCAAGAGCCAGCCGCCGGCCATCGGTGAGGCACCGACGGGCATCGCCGATTTCCACGCCGGGATCCTGGCATCCGACGACGCCCTGAACCAGGCCATGTACGCCGTCTGGCGCGCGGGCCTGCTCTGCTACACCATCGACGAGAACTTCGAGACCTTCCCCATGAGCACCTCCATCCTCGGTCTGCTGGAAGGGGCCGAGGGCGATGAGGGCCAGTTCGATCAGCTCTTCCCCGATCCCCAGGACATGGCCATCATCACCCGTCCCGTGAGCCAGCCCCTGGCCGCGCTGGACGGCGCCCATGCCGTGGACCTGGAGATCGATGAGCTGGGACTGGATTTCTTCGCCGATCTGGACCACCGCAAGGCCCTGGTGCTGGGGCTGGACATGGACGTCACCGTGGGCGCCGACATGGAGCTGGACGCCTCCACGGGCGAGCTGGCGGCCGTACTGGACCTGGACCCTTCCAACTTCGGCATCAGCGTGCGCTCGGCCGAGCTGACCCCGGGCGTCGAAGAGGCCATCGTCGAGAACTTCGGCGGCCTGCTCGACACCATCCTGGGCGCGGTCCTGGGTGGCACGCTGGACGGCCTGACCTTCTCTCTGCCCGCGCTGGAGGGGCTGGGCCTCACCTCGCTCGAGGCAGGCACGGCGGGCAGCAGCGGCGACTGGCTGGGGCTCTACGCCCAGCTGGGCGAGGTCAGCTACGGTGGAGGCTGCAGCGACAAGAAGGGCAAGAAGGGGGTGGTGGTCCAGATCAGCTGCACAGGTCATCTGGGCGGCAGCGCAACAGCTC
>CAYVQL010000414.1:0-8067 GCA_964454135.1 uncultured Enterobacterales bacterium
GAGCTGACCGGGCTCACCCCCTCCACCGTCTACTACTACCAGGTCACGGCCGACGGCCAGACCAGCTCCATGGCCAGCTTCGTCACAGCCCCCCAGGACGAGGCGCCCTTCGCCTTCGCCGTGGTGGGCGACACGCGCACCGACGGCGACGAGCACCAGGCCGTCATCGACCGCCTGCTGGCCACCATCGGCGCCCCGGACCTGGTCATCAACACGGGCGACCTGGTGGAGGACGGCGGCGACTACAGCCAGTGGGACGAGTTCTTCACCATCGAGCACGAGCTGATGGCCCAGTCTCCGCTCTACCCGGTGGCCGGAAACCACGATGACGTGGAAAACGACAGCTACTACGTGCAGTACTTCAACCTGCCCGAGTCCAGCTCCGCCACCGAGAACTGGTACGCCTTCACCTACGGCAACACGCGCTTCATCACCGTGGACACCAACGAGGACTTCGTCACAGGCTCCGAGCAGTACGACTGGCTGGAGGGTGAGCTGGCGTCCGCGTCTTCCGACGCAGCCATCCAGCACATCGTGGTCTCCTTTCACGATCCGCCCTACACCTCGGGCGCCCATGGCGTCTTCGATCCGGACGACTGGGAGCCCCCGCGCACCTACCTGGTTCCGCTGTTCACCAGCTACGGTGTGGATGTGGTCTTCAACGGTCATGACCACCACTACGAGCGCTCCGACGTCAGCCAGACCGACGGCGTGCTCTACATCGTGGCCGGCGGGGGCGGCGCCCCCGGCGCCCCCGAGGACTTCGTCGAGGGCATCGGCAGCATCGTCAAGTACCTGGGCATGGCTCCCGACGAGACCGTGGGTCAGTACCTGGAGGACAATGACTGGCTGATCGAGGTGCTCTCATGGTTCGTGGACGGCCCCGACGAGTACGAGCTCGGCTGGTGGCGCGCCTACGCCGAGGTGGTCAAGCACTTCGTCTATGTGGAGGTGGCTGGCGACTATATGAGCGCCACGGTCTACAACGTGGACGGCGGTGTCGTGGACAGCTGGACCATCGGTAGCTACGACGGCGACGAGGTGGACGACGACGCCGACGGCTACACCGAGTACGAGAACGACTGCAACGACGCCGACGACACCATCAATCCCGGCGCCACCGACGAATGCGACGGCGTGGACAACGACTGCGACGGTCAGGACAACGGCTGCGAGGATCCCGATCCCGACGACACGGGCTCACCGGACGACAAGGATACCGACGACGAAGACCCCGACGACGAGAACCCGGACGACGGGGATCAGGGCGACGATCCGGGCGACAGCGGCGACAAGGGCGAGGGCGGCAGCGAGGGCTGCGGCTGCGCCTCCTCTCCCACCATGGCGCCCTGGGCCTTGAGCTTGCTGGTGCTGGGCCTGGCAGCCCGCCGCCGTCGAAGCGCTCCTTAAGCCCGCTACCAGCGCCAACCCTGCGCCAGGGGCAGCCGCCGGTCGCTGCCAAAGGCCCGCACGGTGACCCGCAGGCCCGGAGGGGCCTGCCAGCGCTTGTACTCGCTCCTCTCCACCAGCTGCACGGCCCGCGCCACGGCCTGGGCGTCGTGACCCTGGGCCAGGATGGCTGAAGGATCCCAGTGCTCTTCCAGGAAGAGCTTCAGGATGGCGTCCAGCTGGTCGTAGGGCATCAGCGAGGCCTCGTCGGTCTGGTCCGGCGCCAGCTCGGCGGAGGGGGGGCGGTCGATGATGCGCTGTGGAATGAGCTCTCGCTCCCGGTTGAACCAGCGCGCCAGCCGGTAGACGTCGGTCTTGAAGACGTCGGAGATGACCGCCAGCCCCCCGATCATGTCGCCGTAGAGCGTGCAATAGCCCACGGCGGCCTCGCTCTTGTTGCCCGTGTTCAACACCAGGTGGCCCTCTTTGTTGGAGAGCGCCATCAGCAGGTTCGCCCGGATACGGGCCTGCAGGTTCTCCTCGGTCACGTCGAAGCCGCGCCCTGCGAAGCGCTCGGCCAGCATACCGTTGAGGGTCTGGTAGGCGGGCTCGATGGGCAGGGCCAGGAAATCGACGCCCAGGTTCGCCGCCAGCGCCTCGGCGTCCTGCAGCGAGACCGGCGATGAAAAGGGACCGGGCATGCCCACGGCCAGCACGTTCTGCGGACCCAGGGCCCTGGCCGCCAGGCAGCAGACCAGCGCCGAGTCGATGCCACCCGACAGCCCCAGCACGGCGCTGCGGAAGCCGCAGCGCTGCGCGTAGTCGCGCAGCCCCAGACAGAGCGCTCCCACCAGCTCCTCGGCAAAGGACAGCTCGACGGGCTCCACGCGCTCGCTGCTGGCGCTGTCCGCCAACAGGTGGGCGCTTGTGAAGGACGGCCCGCAGGCCAGCAGACCGCCATCGGCGGCCAGTGCCATGCTGGCCCCATCGAAGATCAGCTCGTCGTTGCCCCCCACCTGGTTGGCGACGAACAGGGGCGCCCCGGCGCGCCGCACCTGCCGCTGGAAGAGCTGACGCCGCAGGCCCCCCTTGCGCGCGTGGTAGGGCGAGGCCGACATGTTCAGCAGCGCGTCGCAGCCCTGCAGCCGGAGCACGGGATCCATGCCGTAGCGATGGTGGGGGAAGAGCTCGGTGTCGTTCCAGAGGTCTTCGCCGATGGTCAGGCCCAGGCGCAGGCCGGCCACCTCCACGGGCTGCGGTTCGGTCTCGGCCTCGAAGTAGCGCGACTCGTCGAAGATGTCGTAGGTGGGCAGCAGCGACTTGTAGCGCAGCGCTACCAGCTCTCCTGCATGCGCCACCACGGCCGCGTTCCGCAGCCCCTCCGCGCTGCGATGGGGCGTGCCGAAGACCAGCACCGCCCCCCCCGGCTGGGTGGCGCTCACCAGCCGCTGGCCGTGCCGCTCGCAGGCGTCCAGAAAGGCGCGGTAGTCCAGCAGATCCCGCGGGGGGTAGCCCGACAGCACCATCTCGGGCAAGAGCACCAGGTCTGCACCCTGGGCGCAGCCCTGCTGGTAGGCCTGCAGCACCAGATCGCAGTTGCCCGAGGGATCTCCTACTACAGGCGAGACCTGGGCCAGCAGCACGCGCATCGCAACCTCCCGAAACGCCGGACGCGTTCGCGCGGGCGAGGCTGCCCGCTGACCAGAGCTAACCCGACCGGGCCCAGCCTAGCGAAAACGCTTGATCGTTCCAGTCACGACCACCACCAGCGCGCCCGCAGCCCTACTCCTCCTCCACCCCCGCCTCTTCCTCCGCCACAATCCCCTCCACCCCCACCGGCGACCGCAGCGCCTGCTGCTCCCTCACCAGCGTACACGCCAGCTCCAGCGGCAAACCCGGCAAGGGCGCGACCCCACCGCCGCAGGGCTGCTCCTCCATGTCCTCTGCCCCGCGGCCGCAGGCCCCTCCTTCCCCCACGCAGGCCACGAGACAAGCAAACGAGAGTCCCACCACAGCTGGACGCATCGCACCTCCGACGAGCCGCTCAATCCAGTCTCCCGACCCTCGGGCTCCCCTCCTGGTTCGCCGGCAGTGGTAGATTCCATGTCAACCACGCGCTGCGAGCCCCACCCCATGCCCCGACCCAAGCTGCTGGCGCTGCTCCTCCTGGCCCTGCTGCCCTGCCTGCTCTTCCCCGGTGCCATCCCCGGACCGCGGGTGGTGGCAGCCGACGATCACATGAGCGTGCACCACGTATTCCGCAGCGCGCAGGGCCCCGGAGGCCGGGTGCGCAACAGCCAGCTCTCGGATCCGGCCCTGCAGTTCCGCGCGCTGCGGGACCGTGTGCGCAGCAGCTGGAGCCAGGGTCGCGTCCCCCTCTGGAATCCCGACATCTTCGGCGGCGCGCCCCTGCTGGCGGATGCCCAGTCCGCCGCCTGCAATCCCCTGGTCCTGCTGGAGCTGCTGCTGCCCCCGGCCATGGCCCAGGATCTGCGCAGCTGGCTGGTGCTCTTCGGCGCCGGGCTGGGCGCGGCCTTGCTGGCCTGGAGCCTGGGCGCGACCGCGCCCGGGGGCCTGGTCGCGGGCGCTGCGGCCATGCTCTCCGCTTTCCCGGTCTGCCGCCTGCTGCACCCCCACGCCATGGTCTACGCCTGGATCCCCTGGCTGGCCTGGTCCTGGCTGCGTCTTGGCCGCGGGGGGGGCGGCCTGCCACTGGCGCTCTGCACCGCGGGCCTGCTCACGGCAGGCCACCCGCAGACCGCCCTGCACGGCTTTCTCTTCGCCCTGTGCGCGGCGGCGTGCGTCCTGCGAGGCTGGCGCCCCTGGGCCCTGGCCGCGGCAGGCCTGATCTGCGGACTCCTGCTGGCTGCGCCGGCCTGGCTGCCCTTCCTGGAGCAGCTGCAGCGTTCCTCGACCGCGGCGGTCCACGGAGGCAACAGGCTGGCCGCTTCGTCGCTGCTCGGCCTGGTGCTGCCCGACCCCTCCGGCCACCCGGCCCGGGGTGACTGGCAGGGCATGGGCGGCCACCTGGAGAACAACCTGCACGTGGGCGCCCTGGCCGTTGGCCTGGCCCTCTACGGACTGCGCAGACGAGCTGGCCAGCTCTGGGTGGCGGGCGCCATCCTGGCCTTGGCCGTGGCCCTGGGCCTGCCTCTGTTGTCGTGGATCCCGGCCAACCACGCGCGCCTGGGAGGTATGGCCGGTCTGGCCCTGGCCCTGGCCGCGGGCTTGGCCCTGCCCCGGCGCCGCTGGGCCTGGGTGCTGGCCGTGCTGGTGCCGCTGGAGCTGCTCGTGGCCCGGCGCTCGGATCAGAGCATGCTGCCGCAGGCGGAGTTCCGACCCCGAGCGGCGGCCTGGAGCGAGGCCCTGCGCGACAGGACGGGCGAAGGACGGATCGCGGGCCTGGGCTGGGCCATCCAACCCGACACGGCCGCCCTGGCCGGCATGCGGGATCTGCGCGGCTACGACCTGCCCGTCTCGCGGGACACCGAGGCGCTGATGGCCGCGCTGGATCCGAGGCTGCAGCGGCCCTGGTTCCCCATCTCCGCCCTGAATCCACGCAGCGCCGGACTGCTGCGCTTCGCCGCCGTGCGCTACCTGGGCGTAGTGGCGGGAGACGGACAGGCCGAGGCCTCGGTGGAGGAGCTGGTCGAGCTGCAGGAACTGGACGCTCCGCTGCGGCTCTTCGAGCTGGATGCCCAGGCCCCCAGGGCCTGGCTGGCCTTTTCCGCCAGCCAGGTCCCCAGCCAGGAGGCCGCCTTGTCGGCCCTGGAGGACGTCGACGCCGCCCGTGCGCGCCCGCCCCTGGAGCGCGGGCCCGAGACCAGCAGCGAGCTCGTTCGAACACTGCTGCGCGCGGCGCCGGCGGCCATCCGCATCGTGGCGCTGGACGAGCCGTGGCCGGAGGAGCTGCGCTGCAGCCTTCAGCTCGACCGACCCGCCCTGCTCGTGGTGGCAGACGCCTGGGCACCCGGCTGGCGCGCGGAGAGCTCGGGACGACGCATCCCCGTACTGCGCCTGGCAGGCGCGTTTCGCGGCCTGGCGCTGGATCCTGGGCGGCACGAGCTGCGGCTGCGCTACCAGCCCCTGGGCTGGATCTGGGGCCGGCGTCTGGGCCTGCTGGGGCTGCTTGGCGCGCTGGGGCTGGCGCTGATGCTGCGCCGCCAACCTTCAGGGCCAAACCCCGAGGTCGACTCAGGGATCTGACGGTGGACGCTCGCGCGTTATCGGAAGCCATGCTCCCCCTCCTGCTGCTCATCCTGGCCTGCCAGGATCCGCCCACCGAGCCTCCCGCTCCGGACGTCGTGCTGGTGGTGGCGGACACCCTGCGCGCCGATCACCTCTCGTTGTACGGCCACGAGCGCGCCACCTCACCCAACCTTGACGCCCTCGGTCAACAGTCCATGGTCTTTGAGCGCGCCCTGGCCCACTCCGGCTGGACCTTGCCGAGCATGGCCTCCATGCTCACCGGCCGCTACCCCTCCGAACACCAGGCCACCCGCGATCCCGAGGACCCCTTCCGCTTCAACAGGCTCGACGAGAGCCTGCCCACCCTGGCCTCGCTCTTCCAGGCAGCAGGCTACCGCACGGGAGCGTGGGTCAACAACGTCTACATGGCGCCCGAGTTCGCGTTGGACAGGGGCTTCGACAGCTACGACTACGTCGGCTCCAATGGCCACCAGGAGCGCAGCGCGGCGGACACGGTGGCCCAGGCCATGGCCTGGCTGGCCGCCGATCCGCAGCCGGCCTTCCTCTTCTTGCACTTCATGGAGCCGCACTACCCCTACCTGCCACCGGATCACCTGCGCCGGCGCTTCACGGGCCCTGGACAGCCCCCGGTGGATCCGCTCTTCTTCTCCCCAACCGAGCTGTCCACCATCGCCCGCTGGACCAAGCGCTTCAGCGACGATCAGCAGGCCTGGATCCGCCGGCTCTACGACGAGGAGGTGCTGGCCACGGACCAGGCCCTGGGGCAGCTGGTGGCCGGACTGAACCAGCATGAACGCTGGGAAAACTGCGTGCTGGCCGTCACCGCGGACCACGGCGAGGAGCACTGGGACCACGGCGCTTTCGAGCACGGCCACGCGCTCTTTGGCGAGCTGATACGCGTACCGCTCGTGCTGCGAGCCCCGAGCCTGCCCGCGCAGCGGGTGGCGGCCCAGGTCCAACACGTGGACCTCTTCCGCACCCTGCTGGAGCTCGCCGGCTTGCAGGTACCCGCCGAGGCGCACGGTGACGACCTGCGCGCCTGGTCCAGCTCGGCCGCGAAGCCCCCCCCCGCGACGCGCCCCGTGCTCTCCGAGGACTGCCTGTACGGGCCACCGCGCATCGCCCTGACCGGTGAGCACCATCGCCTGGTGCTGGATCTGAAGACCCGGGTGGGCCAGGTCTACCAGCTCGACGCCTACGGTCAGCGCGACCTCGGTGTGGCCGAGGGCGAGCAGGCCCGGGAGCTGGCCGCACCCCTCATGGCCCAGATGCGGCAGCTGCGAGGCGATCTGACCCTGCGCCCCCTGCCGAATCGCACCGCTCCCCTGGACGCCGAGAACATGGAGAAGCTGCGAGCCCTGGGGTATTTGGAGTAGGAGCAGGGGATCCTCAGGCCCCCGGCTGCGCCCCGGGTGGCAGCACCATGCCGCGCTCGACGCGTAGCGCGTCGATGGCCGCCTGCTCCTGGTCGCACTTCTCGATGTTGCGGGCGATCAGGGCATCGGGATCCAGCCCCTTGCGACTCAAGCTGCGACGGATGATCCGCTCCATGATGGGGCACTTGTCGTCCAAGAAGCGCGCCACCTTGGCCGGATCGTAGGTGGTGTGCGCATCCGCCACCACGTCCAGGCTGTGCTGGAATCCCAGCAAGCAGATGGGTTGGTGTCCGTTGTGGCTGCGCCGCTTGCCCCAGCCTGGCAGCAGCTCGGCCGCCTTGACCACTTGCCGTTCCTCCACCTTGCGCACTCCCAGGTCCAGCAGCGGCGAGTTGTAGCGAATGCCGAACCGCCTGTAGAAAGCCGACTTGCGTATGCGCGTGACCGGCATGGACATCACGGCGTACTCGCCGCCCACGCTGGAGCAGATGAACATGTTCGTGATGTTGCGCTCCAGGCAGTACATGATCCCATACGTCATCATGGCCGACTGGCAGCCCAGGCAGCAGACGAAGTGCCCGCCGTACTTGAGCGCGTCGCGCAGCATGCGCGCGGCGCTGATCTCGCGCCAAATCTCGCTGTGATCCACCAGCTGATGCTCAACCCGGGATCCCAGCACGCGCCGCAGCGGCTCGATCTGATGGCGGGACCATTCGTTGAAGAACGATCCATAGCGGTGCATGAAGGTCAGCAGGTGAACGCCGCCCTCGGTGTGGGGCCCGATCATCAGCGGAACGGCGGTGCTGTCCAGCCCACCGGAAAAGAGCACGGCGAAGTCTTTCAGCTTGCCGTACTCCTCAAGCGTCAGCGCCATGATGCCTCCAGGTTCCGTTCCTGGAAGAATAGCGCATTGACGACAGCCGGCACCGAACAAAAAGCACCGATCCCGGCGACTGTTCGAGGGGCCTCCGCAGCGCCGTGGGAGGGGGGGAAAAACAACCCAAACCCCAAAAAAAAACCCCGGCCCGCCGCCCGCCCCCCGGGGCTTCCATTACAACACTACGTAGGCTTAGATGATATTACGTGGTGCAAA
>CAYVQL010000415.1:0-8053 GCA_964454135.1 uncultured Enterobacterales bacterium
TGAAGGGAGAGGGGTGAGGGTGAAGGGGAGAAGGGAGAGGGTGGAGGAAATCGAGTTGATCCGGTTCGCTCCTGCTGGGGATGGACGAGGGCCCCCGCCGTCTCCATGGCCGCGCGGTGCGGCCAAGACGCGGCCGACGTCAGCTTCACTGATGAATGCGGGTTCTCGAAGGTTCTCTGGCTGACTGTTCAGGGCAGGCTCGCCCTTGTCCCGTCATCATGCGGCCGACAGGATCTCGCTCCCACGCGGAAGCACGTTCCTCCCTCCTTGGCCTACGCGCTACCAGGTCAGGGGGACGATGGCTGCTCATCGAAGAATCGATAATGCTCCGGGCAGAGCCACAGGATGTGGCCTTCCGGGGTGTGCCGCTTTCGGAGCTGGCCCCACTGTCGGTCGGGGTCCTGCTTCTCGAGGAGAGAACGGATCGCTCGCAGTTCGGCACCCGCAGCGTGGCCGGCGTCCTCTCTCGAGTTGGGGGGTCGAGCTTCGGAGGCCTCGATTTCCGGGAGCTGCTTGACCAGAGCCTCCATCAGCTTCACGTCGTGCTTGACCACGTCGTGGAGATCCTCTGCCAGCACCCCCAGGCCGGGGCCCGCCAGCGGGGCGGCGTAGCGGAACACCTTGCACAGCCGGGCGACATAGGGCCCAATGCTCCGCAGCCACTGCGCGGGCTCGGAGATCTCATAGCGCCCCCCATCAGTGGTGGGATGCCAGTGGCCCGGAAGCTGGCAGTACAGCTGCAGCTCCAGCTTCTGTCCCGCCAGGTGCTCTTTCCAGCGGCCTGCTCGCTGCGGACGCAGCGAGAAGACGTTGGGGCAAGCGGCATCCACGTCTGCCTGTGCACGGTTGTACTGGGCGGTGAAGCCGCGCTGGACCAGCTGGCGCAGATCTTTGAGCTCCTGGACCATCCGATCCTGGCCTGCGAGCACGTTGCGCTCCACCTCGTCGAGGCGCTCCAGAACCTGGTCTCGAGTTCGCCAGTCCAGTCCGAACATCAGCTCGGAGACGGATACCGGTTCAAAGCTCTCCGGGCACTGCACGGAGTGCACAGGAGGATCGCGCTCCAAGGCCTTCTGCAGCTGGCGGTAGTCGAACTCATGGCAGCAGGGCTCCCCGTTATGGCCGGGGCAGGGCACCATGCGGCGCACCTGCAGCCCGGGGTAGCGGGCCAGGGTGAGATCGAAGCCGTCTTTGAGCAGGGTGAAGAAGTTCTGAGGGCTGGGCCCGCGTACGCTCAAGCTCACCAGACGATCGTGCTCGAAGGCCTGGACCAGGGCCCGGTGTCGGCGCTCATGCCCGTCGGCGAAGACGGCCCCGCGACGCCAGTGGGTGTGGGTGGTGAAACGATGGGCGCGGGCGATGAACCAGGTGGGGATGCCCGGTGGCAGGGTCTTGAGTCGGAAGTTGAGCGTCAGCGAGCGGTCCGGGGACTCCGACTCCCACACATGGCCGATGTCGGGCTGATCCAGGGGCAGCCGCTCCACCACCAGGCTGATCTCCTGGTTCTCCAGCGTGCGGTAGGACAGGTCGAAGCGCTCCATCATCTTCAGGAAGTGATCTCGAAGGTAGCCGGGGAGATCCTCCCACAGCAGGTCCATGTGCTCCCGGCGGAAGATGCCATCGCGCTGGATGACGTCATCGCTCTCCAGCACCCGGCTGATGTGCTCGGTGACCCATTGGGGTCGCACGATCACGATGTCGTTCAGCTCCTCGTCGTCCTGGAAGTAGAGGAGGTCCCCCAGCTCGTGCAGCCAGCGGGACAGGATGGGCCGACCTTCGCGGCTCACCTGTGCGAGGGCCATGAGCTCGTCGAGCTCGGCGGGGGTGATGTGGCGCTCCTCCAGTTTCCGCAGGGCCCGTGCGGCCCGCAGCCAGCTGGTGGGCCAGCTCTCCCCCATGAGCGGGAGTCCCGCCGCGCTGCGGCCCACCGCCTGGATGGCGTCTTCGACGCCGCTGCCGTCACGGTTGCTCACCTCGACGGCGCCCACCACCTGGGGAAAGTGCGCCCGGATCTCCCCCAGAGGCAGGTCGGCGTCGCGCTCATCCGTGTGCGTGGCCAGCAATAGCACCGGCGAGTCGGGGGCCCGGGCGTGGATGCTCTCCAGCCAGTAGAAGAGCTTGCCCTGCTCGTAGCCGAGCCGAGCGTTCCACACCAAGAGGAAGAGGGAGCGGTTGGTGAGGAAGAACTGGTGGGTGGCGTGGTAGATCTCCTGTCCGCCGAAGTCCCAGGCGTTCAGCGTCATCTCCACGTCGGAGCGCTCGGGGTGGGGAAGCCGCACCGACTCGATGGCGATGCCGTGGGTCGTCTCCAGGTCCTCGGGCGGCTGCTGGCCCAGGAGGTGGAAGAGAAACGAAGTCTTCCCCGCGCCACCTTCGCCGACGAGCAGGAGCTTGGAGAGCCACTGGACCTCGCTACCGGCGTGGCGTTCGCTCAGGTAGCGCAGGATGGCGCGGGTGCCTTGCTCCACGATCTCAGGCGGGGGGGAGCGGAGAGGGTTGTTTTCGACGTGCAGTTCTCGAAGATTGGGCAGCTCGGATAGCCAGGTCGGGAGCTCCGTGAGTGCGTTTCTGGCTACGGCGTCAGGATCCGGTTGGCTGAGTCCTGACTGTGCCACGGATCAGCAGCGGGCCCTCAGGGTGTCGACCCTCGGAGCCCGACTGCGTGCGGCTGCCAGGATCCGGGCTCCCATGGCCTCGCGACGCACCAAGAGCCTGTCTGGCCTGGGCAGCGAGGCGCTGGCGATCTCCGGCTGAACGCGGTGTTGCCGTTCGGTGCTTTCCGCCACCGCCTCCTGGGCCCGGCGACGCCTCTCGGCATCGAGCGCGGCGAAGGCTTTGGGGAGCCGGTCGAGGTCGCCGCAGAGGATTCCGACGTAGTCCGGGCACAACAGGTTTCTGGCGAGTGCAGCCTCGGGTGGCAGGTGTTCCAGGTCGGCCGTGAGGTTTCTGCGCCCGGAGCGGCGGCGCTCTCCCTGCTTCATCGCACGGTTGAAGCCCTCGAGGTCGTTGTTGTCCTCTCCACCACCCTCACGCCACCCCCGGCCTCCGGAGGCAGCGCGACGACGTGTCCCCACAGGTGGTCGAAATGGCGCTCGACGTGCGCGAGGATTTCGTCGATGGCCTGCCTGGTGTCCTGGGCCGGCCCTCTCTGGGGGCGGCGCTGTCGGAGCGAGAGGACGAGTTCGTCCATGGCAGCTCGGACATCCCTCAACTCCTGCTCCGCGGATTCCGGCGACCTCTCCGAGGCCTCGTCCTTGGCCGGGTGCAAGCGGAGGGCGTCGCGCAGTTCGTCGAACAGCGCGGCCCGCCTCCGTAGCGTCCTGGCCGCCCGCATGAAGGACGCCTGGCTCGAGACGGAATCCAGGATGCGGGCGAGGCGCAGCAAAGCCCTGCGGACCTCTTTGTCTTCGGGTGGCTGGCGCAGGAAGGCGTCGATGGCCCTCCGGACCTGGACGCAGCGGTCGTGCAGGTCGAGGTAGGGCCTGTCGAAGGGGAAGTCCGCTCCGGTGGAGTCGGCCGGGAAGTCGAGCACCCTCTGGGCCAAGGCGCGGACCGCGCCGAGCCCTGCCCTGTTGCCTTCGGGCAGGGCGTGCTCACTGCCGAGCTGTGACATCCACAGCCGCACGGCCTCGCGCACGTGCTCGATCCGCCCTCCGATCTTCCGCCCGATCTCGCGAGCCAGGCCGCGCAGACCCGGTCTCACCTTGTGTTGACGGAAGAGCCTGCGCAACTCGCCATGGCTCTTCTCCAGCAGATCCTTGCCGACATCGGCCAGGAAGTGGGCATGGCAGGCGAGAATTGGAACGGGCCGATCCAGCTCGGCGACCAGGTCGTTGGTGGCGGGGATCATGGCCCTGCCCAGATCCCGAACCATGGCCCGGGGCGGGCCGAAGAGGGCCGCGACCTCCCGGAGCCTGGGCAGGATGGCGTCAGCGCGCTCGGTGGGGATCTTCCACGCCCCGAGGACCCACCCGCGCCAGCCCGCGAAGGCGATCAACATGGTCCCACGGCCGCTTTCGCCGGTGGCGTCGACGTGCAGCGGATAGCCGCCGTCGCTCTCCAGCGCCGAGCGGAGCTCGCCGGCTCGCGCCTCATGCAGGTCGCGCAGGTACTCCCCGAACAGCCGGACGAGATCGCTGATGCTGCCGGCGGACAGCCGGAGGCCGTGCTCACGCAGCAGGATGGTCCGGATCTCCTCTCGCTGGCGGTGGCGGAGCCAGCGCTCCAGGCCGACGAGGACCATCACGTCGTAGCCGACGGATCGTCCTGGCACGAGGGCGCCTTGCAGGGCCTGCGGGCGTCGGGTGACCAAAGAACCGTCGGCGTAGCGGCAGCGGGTTCCGCAGACGTGGACGGTCTCACGAGCCTCGAAGGAGCCGTGCTCCAGGGTTCGACCGGATCGGGACACCGTCTTTTGGACGAGCCACGACCCGGCGCAGAGGGGACAGGTGCCCGGCTTCTCGGAGACGGTCACCCGGATGCGGCCCAGCCCCAGCATTTTCCGTTGGCACTGCGCCTGCAGCGAGCGGAGCTGCCCCCTCAGTGCCGAGAGGGCGGCCAACTCGGCCGCGTCGTTTTTTTTCCCGGCTTCAACCCATGCGAATCGTAGACCAGTCGCACGTGGTGGGGCTCTACCTGCCCGCCACGCGCCGCGAGTCGGCGAGCCACCAGACCCGGCTCGGGGATCTCCGGAGCCTCACGGAGGGCCTCTGCCAGGATCTCGACGGTCTCCTCGGTTGTGGGCATCCGCAGGACATCGGCGAGCGCCCGGTCCGCCTCCTGCCGATGCCTCGACTGCTCCGCTGCCCGCTCGACGGCCGCGCAGACATACAGGTGCACGCCCTCGTACCGCTCCCGACCGATGCGACCCTCTCGGACCAGGCCCAGCAGCGTGTTGTGCAGCCGCACCCTCAACAGGCCCCGCAACTCGGCGTGGGTGTACCCGTCGGGGGCGGCCTCCACCAGGACGGCCACCGTCCGCTTCAGCGTTCCGGCTCGCGAGAATCCGATGTCTCGGTAGAACCACAGTCCCCACTCGTCGAACGCAGGGATGCTTGCCAGCGTGTAGTAGCCGCCCTTGTGCGTGAAGCTCGAGAGGTAGCCGAGCCTGGAGAGATCCCGGTACAGGCTGCGCCTCGAGCGACCGGGGAATCTGGCCTCGAGCGATGCCATGTCCTGCGCTGGAAACCTGTCGAACGAACTGCGTAACCGATGAGACTCGCTGGCCATGGTCTCTCCTGGATGGCAAGTGTGGGACTCCAGCCGCCGACATTATCCCACACTTGCCACCGCGAAGGCAAGCTGCTCCTGAAAACCCTGGTTCGTCCGTTCCGGGTTCCACGTTCCCCGCACTGTCCGTGGCAGAGGAGGGACTTCGCCTGCTACTGCGATGCCGTCATACAGCGCGTCTCAGGTGCCCCAACAGCTTCCTGACGCCGTAGCCCATACCTGTTCTGGCACCTCGGTGAGGCCGAGTTCTTCCAAATCGAGTGCTGTCTTCCTGCTCTCCTGCACCTGCTCGATCTTCCGCAGGGCCTTCTCCAATCCAGACTCCGCCATGTGGCCTCCCTATGCCGAAGATCCGAGCGTATGTCAGCTCCGCATGAAGAACAAGGAAGGCCTCGGTCGTCCTTGGCGCCACCTCCGTCCACTGTGCGATCGGATGTACCTGACCTGACGAGAGACGGGCGTGATGTCGCCGGTTCCTCGATGCAGCAGCTCGAGCGCCCGCAGCGCGACGACGCCGTCCGCGAGCGGCATTTCGGCAGCGATGCCATGCAGGCTCCCCTCCCCATCAGACGGGGATGTTGCGCGCCATCCAGCTCGGCGCCAAGCGCTGATCGTCCCCCATCCTGACCTGCTGCCGACCGTGCGGGGGGCGCCCTGGCGCGGGTGGTTCGATGGGGCCCCATAGCCCCTCGATGAGGGGCCAGCTGCCCGGAAGCCCCTTGAAATCGCTCAGGTGGCTGTGGTCCAGCTCGGCGCTCTCCCCCCAGATGCTGGCAACCACCGCCAGAGGCTCGCCCGGGCCACGCTCCCAGTGCAGCGCCCCGTCCGCATCCCTGCTGACGCGCAGCACATCCTTGTGCACCATGCCGTGGTGGGCGGAGCACAGGCAGACGAGATTCTGCGGATCATGCCCTCCGAACTCGCTTCTCCAGATGATATGGTGCAGCTCGATGTGCTTGTTGTGGCGGCAGCCGGGCACTTGGCAGCGGCCGCCGTCACGGATCAGCACCGCCCGCCGGGTGGCCGGAGGGATGGTACGGCTCATATGCCCTGGAGTGCCGGCGCTGTCGTCGCCTGCCACGACCTCGGCATCGCATTCCGCGAGGGCGCGATCGCGCTCGTCCATCTCCATGCGCCCCGCGCGACCTTCGGTCCAGGCCTTCTGGCAGCAGGGGCAGCGGTGCTCGATGATCCGGTAGTTGATGGGAAAAGCGTTCTCGCCACGCGGGCGGTGGTGGCGCTGGTCCTCATCATCGGACTCGCCGCGGCACCCTTGTGCTGTGGGCGAGCTGCCAGCGCCAGCGCATCCGGCATCGTCGGAACACACGTGTGTCGCGGGGTAGCGAGCGTCCTCGCGATCCGACTCGTCGCAGCACACGTGTGCTGCGGGTTGTTCCTCTGCGTCTCCGACTTCGTCGGCGCACACCTGTGCTTCCGGAGGTGCATCGCTGGCATCGCCCTGCAAGGAATCCTCACGATCCATTTCCTCAACAAGGGCGCCGGCCTTGTTCTCCGCCAGCTCGCCGTCGAGGCACTGCTCCGCCATGTGCAGCAGGAGCTGGCTGGCGGACATGTCGGCATCGTCGAACTGGTGGCGGAGCAGGGCCAGGGCTTGCATCAGGCGCTCGAAATGGAAAGGATCGAGCCGGAAGCGGGCCCAGATGTAGCGCGGGGGTTCCCATTCCTCGGCCGGATCGGGGGGCGCGTCGCCTTCGCTGCTGCGGGCTACCAGTTCTTCCAGATCCCGGCTGTTGAGCTGCAGCGAGCGCTCCACCCAGGCCTGCTCGGTCTCCGGCGAGACCACCTGACCGATGGTGCGCGCTTTGGTCCAGCCCAGGGCGCCGCTGCGCATGGCCGCGTCAAGGGCAGGCAGATCGGGCAGCAGCCGGCCGATACGCGCCAGTTGGCGGGTCTTGCCCGGGGAGAAGCCGAAGGCCTGCTCTCCGTACTCCACCAGGCCGGCGTAGCCCAACTCCCGGTAGAGCAGATCGCGCTGCATGGCGGCCAGGCCGATGGCGATGTCGCGCATGGCGTGGCGCTCGATGCGCACCAGTTGACAGATGCAGGCGTGCAGCTGCGCGGCTTGCTCGCGAGGCTGCGGGCCTGCGCCGGTCTCGGCGGAGGGGGGCGGGGCCTGCTGGCCCGGCGACGTTTTCGCTGCTTCTTTGGGACCGCAGGCCTCATGGTGAGCAGGGCTCGGTTCGGTTTTCCGGAGGCGCTCGTCGTGCATGGCTACTCCCTGACGGGCATGGCATTGCCAGGAGCCGTTGTGGCTCGTGATGACAGATTTGGGGCGGCTTCGTGCCTGTTCAGATGGTGAAACCTAACACGTGAGACCACCGGTAGATAGCCATTTAATTGCTTTTTCAGTGTTCGAGGCGTTGTGTTTCGGCCAGTATGAGTGGGTGCGGATGGAGGTCTCGGTCGTCCTTGCGGCCACATCTGTCCAATATGTGTTCGGGTGCGCCCGACTTGACGACAGATGGGTGAGATGTCCCCGCGTCCTTGATGCGGCCTCTCTCGCGCCGCCGGCCGTTTTCCGTAGTCCCGAGGGCGGGTCGAACTCCGCGCTCCTGGAGCGTCTACGCGGACAAGCGGGACGCCGAGACCTGGAATGCGACCATGGGTGAGGCTGCCGACAGCCTGAACGTCGAGGTGATCCTGACCGCAGCGGACGAGGCCACCGCGCTGATCCGCCACGCCGCGGACATGGACGCCTAGCACTCGCCCGAATCTCCTCCTGCACGCAAAGAGGCTGGCGAGGCTCCAGCCTGGGCCGAGGCGCCCGCTGTCATGGGGCTGGTCGGGCTTCAGGACTCCGTCG
>CAYVQL010000416.1:0-3165 GCA_964454135.1 uncultured Enterobacterales bacterium
AAACAGGCCGACTCATCGTTGCGGCCGAATGGCCGCAACGATGACCAAGGCCGTCGAAGTCGCGTCCGAGCGCCTCAACCGGCCTCCTCGCTCTCCTGCCAGATCTCCTGGAACCACTCCTCGTACTGGGCCGCCACATCCTCCCGCTCCACCTGCACGCTGGTGCCGTTGTAGAGCTCGAAGCTGCTGTACGACCAGTTGGCGTCGCCCACGATCACCCGGCTGTCGCACATCAGCATCTTGGCGTGGGTGGTCACGTCGCGCGGCGAGTTGCGCAGGGGCACGCCCGCGCCCAGCAGGTATTCCATGGCCTCGTCGTTGATGTCGTTCTGGTAGATCCAGTCGCTCTGGTCCAGCACCACCTGCACGTCGATGCCGCGTTGATGGGCGTCTGCCAGGTCCTCGGTCAAGCTGTTGACCTGGGAGTCGTCGCTCTCTCGGTAGCAGAGCGCGTAGAGCACCAGGCGGATGGAGGACTGGGCGTCGGCGATGCAGGCGGCCAGGGCGTCGTCGATCTCGCGGTTCTTGATGGGCACCACGCTGGCCGCGCTGTCCTTGTCCAGCTGGGGATCGGCGTCCGAGTCGAGCCACAGGGCCTGGAAGTAGCGCTCGAAGTAGTCCACGGCCTGCGTATCGACCACGTACATCGAGGCCTCGTTGTTGTAGCCCAGGGCGCTGCTGGAGAAGTTGTGGGAGCCCACCAGGGCCACGTCGTCGGCGATGATCAGCTTGTTGTGCGTAGTGGTGCTGCTGGAATCCAGCGAGCCGACCAGCGAGCCCCCCGAGGCGCTCTCCATGTACGACAGCGCGGCCGCGGTCTCGTCCCCCTCCTCGTCCGCCAGCACGCGCACCTCGACGCCGCGAGCCGCCGCCTCGGCCAAGGCGTCCAGCAGGTCGGTGACGGTGCCGCTGTTGTAGATCATGTACTCGATCACGTGCACCCGCCGCGTGGCCGCCTCGATGGACTCGCGGGCGAAGTAGAAGAAGTCGCGATCGTTGATGGCTTGGGTGCCGCCCAGGCCGGAGACCGCCGTGTCGCCACCGCTGTCCGTGGGCTGCGAGGAGTCCCCGCCCTCGGGATCACTGCAGCTCAGACAGAGAGCGCTGCTGGCGAGCAGCGCCGGGACGACCGGGCGTGGGATGAATCGGGAGGCGTGCATGGCCGCCACAGTAGCCGGCCTGCAGCCCGCTGCAAACCCTCGACCAGGGGCGTCAGCATCCTGTCTCGGCCCCCAAGGGGGGGGCGATCCGCTTCCACTTCGAGTAGACTGCAGATGTCAAATGGAGTCACCGATGGTCTTGTTCCCACGCTGCAGCAGTTTTCTCTTCTTCCTCCTGGCCGCCTGCACCGCCAAGAACACGATCGGCATCGACAGCGGCGAGCTGGACACCGACGACGAAGCCGACGCCGACGCCGACGCCGACACCGACACCGACACCGACACCGACGCCGACGGTGACGCCGACACCGATGACACCGGCGTGCCCTGGGACGAGCGCGAGTGGCCCGCCGAGCAGGACATGTTCGTGGCGCTGGGCTATCCAGGGGCCCTGGAGCAGCTGGCCGTGGAGATGACCATCGCCGTGTTGGGTGCCAGCCAGGTGGACGACACCACCTGGACCCTCTCCTACGGCGACACCGACTGGACCATCTACATGGAACGCACCGGGAAGAACTTCTCCCGGGGCCTGGCCACTCCCGGCGCAGTGGTGATCTACGCTGGCCACTCCAACTACGGCCTGGGAGGCATGTTCTCCGATCTTCCGGATGGCAGCGAGATCCCCGAGGTGGAGACCATCCAGGACATCCACAACTTCGGCACCGAGGGCGTGGCCCTGAACCTGGAGTACCTGCAGACCACCCAGGCCTACCCCAACCTGCACCTGTCCCAGTCCGACTTCGCCCAGGCTCCCCAGAACTACCTGGTGCCCATCCTGAAGGAAGAGCGCTTCCCCAACGACAACGGCGTCGGTCCGGGCGATACCTTCAGCCTCTTCGGCTCGGGCGAGTACGCCTACCACTACACCCTCGAGCACACCACCTACGCCATCGTCAACGGCGGAGCCGACGACATCCCGGCCCCCGAAGACCAGGCCTACGACGTGCTGCTGCTCAAGAGCTGCCACTCGGGCCGCTACTACATCGAGCAGTTCATGCGGGGCGTGTTCTTCTACACCGACGACAACGTCTACGCCGAGAAGGAGATCGCCACGGTCGACCTCTTCGTGAAGCACATCATCATGCGAACGCCCTGGTGGGAGATCGTCGAGGAGATGAACGAGCGCGAGGACGTCTACCACTACGTGGAGATCGACTGAGCTCGGGCGGAGCGGGGGAGCTCAGGGCTCGTAGCGCAGGAAGTCGTAGGCCTCGTAGTCCATCTGGAAGCTCAGGCCATCGTTGGGCTGGGCGCCCGTCGTGCTGCAGTTGGGCGCACCGCGCTCGTCCATCATGTCCCACAGCGTGAAGATGCCGTAGTCCTCGTAGCCCTCGATCTTGATGGACTCGGCTTCGGCCTGGGAGACGCAGCCGTTGACCGCCCCCGAGACCTGCCGGTACTCGTTGGAGAAGGTCCCTGAGAAGATGGCCTGGTAGATGTGGAAGCCCCAGCTGAAGGCCCCCAGGCTCATCGTGACGTCCGCGTCGTTGGACTGGAAGTTCATGCCCACTGCGGTGTGGGTCAGGGTGAGCGTGCCGCTGTCGGGATCGAAGTCGTACTCGCCCGATCCGGAATGGCCCGCCACCTCGCCGTTGCCGAACTCGGCGTCGAAACTGTCCACGCCCTCCACATCGGTGGTGGGATCCCACAGGATGATGACCGCGTCGGACACCGGCGGCATGGTGCTCTCCAGCAGGCCCGAGGCGACGGTGTTGTAGCTGTCGTTGTTCAGAAACTCGGTGAAGACCAGCTCGCTCCAGACGAAGACCGGGCTCTCCAGGGTGGTGTACTGGGGATCGGCGTCGGCGTCGGCGTCCGTGTCGGCGTCCGTATCGGCGTCGGCGTCGGCGTCGGCGTCGGCGTCGGCATCCGCGTCGGTGTCGGCGTCGGTGTCGGTGTCGGCGTCGGCGTCGGTCTGGGTGCCGGAATCGATAGGCACGCCAATGGTGTCGTGGCAGCCCCAGGCCAGGGCGCAGAGGGAGAGGCCGGGGAGGAAAACGGAGAG
>CAYVQL010000416.1:3175-8044 GCA_964454135.1 uncultured Enterobacterales bacterium
GGCGTCGGTGTCGGTGTCGGCGTCGGCGTCGGTCTGGCTGCCCGAGTCGAGGGGCACGCCGGCGGTGTGGCAGCCCCAGGCCAGGGCGCAGAGGGAGAGGCCGGGGAGGAGAATGGAGAGACGGACCTTCATGGGAGCATCACCTGCTGGGCTGAGAGGAGCGCCGGTGCGATGGCTCGGCACCGGGTATGGAAGTGCCCCGAGACAGCCTCAGGTTACCACGAGCCGCAGGGCACCGTAATGCAAAACATGCGTCTACGACGGCGCTCGCACATGGCTCGAGACGCGCTTGACCTTGCCTGAGATGCCGTCGGGTTCGATGCGATCGAGCAGGCGCACCTGCAGCTCGATGGGCCTGCTGGGCTGCACATTGGCGAATTCCTGCTGGAAGGCGGCCACGATGGGCACCTCTTCCAGGCGCACCAGGGGGTCCAGCACCAGGTCCAGCCGCACCAGCGCGGGCTGCAGCTGCTCCACGCGCCAGTCCAGCACGGCCTCGAACTTCTGCACGGCCTCCAGCAGGAAGTAGGGGTGCAGGGCCCGCAATTCACCGCCCGGCCCCGGCAACCAGAGCAGCTCGTCCGAGCGCCCCTTGATGGCCAGGATGCGCGGCAGGGGCGAGCCGCAGGCGCAGGGCTCGTCCAGCATGGCCGCGATGTCGTTCACCTCGTAGCGGATGATGGGCTGGACGTAGTTGAAGAGGTTGGTGACCAGCACCCGGTCGCCGAACTGCCCGGCGGGCACGGGGCGCCCTTGCGCGTCCGCCACCTCGTAGATCACCATGTCGCTGTTGACGTGCAGCGCCGTGCTGTGCAGGCAGCTGCGCGCGATGGGCAGGCACTCGCCCGCACCGTAGACGTCGAGCAGGGGCACGCCGAAGGCGTCTTCCACTCTACGCCGCAGGCTCACCGAAAGCGGCTCGCTCAGAGACACGATGCGAGCGCGCTCGTGGCGCATGATGTCGAGCCGACCGGCGTGTTTCTCGCTGACCAGGGCCTCCAGGATGGAGGGGTAGGCGAAGAGCACCTGGGGCTGGTAGGCGTTCAGCCGCGCCACGATCTCGGGCACGGGCAGGCGCAGGGAGATCTTCTCCACCTCCAGGAACAGGCGGGCGGCGCGGGGTTGGTGATGGAAGTTGGAGAAGGAGGGGTGGAAGCCCCCCTCCAGCAGCACGCAGGCCATCTTCAACGGACCGGGCATGAAGAGACGCTGCAGCACGCGTCGCGGCGAGGAATCCACGAAGGAGGAGCGGGCCAGGTTGACCGCCTTGACGTGGTTGAAGGCCCGCTGATCGTAGGCCACCATGGCCTGGCGCCCCGAGGTGCCCGAGGTGCGGATCAACACGTAGCCCTTGTACTTCAGGCCGTCGTTGGCCGGATCCAGCACGAAGCGCTCCACCTCGTCGCGGCGCAGGGCGGGATCGCAGACGATCTCGTCGAAGCGCGCCATCATGGTGGCCTTGTCCAGCACAGGCAGGTCGTGCAGGTGGAAGCTCTCCAGGTCGATATGGGCCAGCGCCTGGCGGTAGTAGGGGGAGTGCCGCCTGGCGTGAGTAAGCAGGGCCACCAGGTTTTCGCGCTGCAGGGCCTGCAGCTGCGCCGCGCTCTTGCGACCGTTGCGACGGTAGCGCGATAACAGGCCGAGGATCTGGAGCAGCTCGGACAACGCGTGGGCTCCCCGGCGGGGCGGTGGCTTGAGGGCCAACCCAGGGTAGCGCCTGCAGCGGGTCCTCCACGAGGTCTGCTTGTGAGTTTCGCGTCAGGATATCCCCGAGCGCAAGCGCTCCGGGAGCGCAGGTGCCCATGGGAGGCGCTTTTTCTCCCAGGGTTCCTCCTGGTACAGTGTGCTCATCGAAGCCACCACCTGGAGATCCGACCATGGACCGCACCGAAGGGGCACGCGCGCAGATGGTGCGCAGGACCATCGAAGCCCGCGGCGTGCGAGACGAGGCCGTGCTGCAGGCTATGCGGCGCGTCCCCCGCGAGCGCTTCATGCCCTCGTCGGGCCAGTCCATGGCCTACTACGATGGCCCGGTCCCCATCGGGCACGGCCAGACCATCAGCCAGCCCTATATCGTCGGGCTGATGATCTCCCTGCTCGAGCCGCGCCCCGGCCAGCGCGTGCTCGAGGTGGGCAGCGGTCTCGGCTACCAGGCGGCCGTGCTGAGCTGCATCTACGAAGAGGTGCACAGCCTGGAGATCGTCGACCCGCTGGCCGCCGAGGCCGCCACCCGCCTGCAAGAGCAGGGCTACACCAACGTCACCGTGCACCTGGCCGACGGCCACCGCGGGCTGCCCGAGCAGGCCCCCTTCGACGCCATCATCCTGGCCGCCGCGCCCACCGCGGTGCCACCCGCGCTGCTGGAGCAGCTGGCCCCGGGCGGAAGGATGGTGCTGCCCGTAGGACCCACCTGGGGCGTGCAGGAGCTGCGCGTGCTGGAACGCGGCTCCGCAGACTTCGAAGAACGCAAGGTGCTGGCCGTGCGATTCGTACCCATGACCGGCGGCCCCTGAGGGCCCTCTCCGCCCGCTCGGAGCGGATTGGACTCAAGCCCCGGCGAACATGGTCCGATCCAGAACCAGACACGGGCAACGCGCACCCCCCAGGCCCCAGGACCCCCCATGCTCGCCCTCCCCCTCGCGCTCATCTCCGCCCTGCAGGCGGCCACGCTCTCCGTGGGCTCGGCGGCCACGTACAGCGCCATCCAGGACGCCATCGACGACGCGGCGGATGGCGACACCATCGAGGTGGACACGGGCACCTACGCCGAGGCCCTCGACCTCGACGGCAAGAACATCACCGTCATTGCCATCGACTCGGCCTCTCGCGTCATCATCTCCTCCCCCTCCAGCGATCCCGCCGTCACGGTGGACGACGGCGAGACCTCGCTGACCATCGAGGGATTCACCATCGAGAACACCAACGGGGGCCAGGCCATCCGCATCATCGACGCGGATCCGGTCTTCATCGGCTGCATCGTGGAGGCCTCGGGGGGCAGCAGCGCGGTCTACGGCGGCGCCGCCTACGTCGACGGCGGCGGGCCCAGCTTCGAGGGCCTGGAGCTGGCCGACAACCAGGGCACCTACGGCGGCGACTTCTACGTCACCGGCGGCGCCGAGGTGATCATCAGCGACACGGTGATCGACGCCTCCCAGGCCACCGCCGGCGGCAGCATCTTCGTCACCGAGGCCGCGGTCTATCTCTACGACGTCGAGGCCAGCGACAGCTTCTCCGACAACTCCGGCGGCTTCGCCTACCTGGACGACGCCGAGTTCTACGCCGAGAACCTGATCCTCGTCGATCCGACGGGCGACAACTGCTACGGCGCCGGCATCTACGCCACCGCCAACTCCCAGCTGGACTGGAGCGGCGGCGGCGTCTCGGGCGCCGAGGCCACCTATGCCAGCTCGGGCTACACCGGCGGCGCCCTGCACCTGCGCTCCAGCTCCGACCTGCTGGCCACGGACCTGGTCTTCGACAGCAACAGCGCCTACTCCGGTGGCGCGGTGCAGCTGCAGGACAGCTCCACCGCCAGCTTCAGCGCCTGCAGCTTCACGGACAACGAGGCTCAGATCCAGGGCGGTGCCCTGCACGTCACCGACGAGTCCGAGGCCAGCTGCGACGGCTGCAGCTTCGACGGCAACGAAGCCGAGGAAGGCGGCGGCGTCTCGGTAAACGACTACTCCAGCTGGACGGACAGCGACGGCCTGTACGAGTCCAACACGGCCAGCGCCGACGACGGCGGCGCCATCCAGGTCACCGACTACGGCGCCATCGAGCTGTCCGCAGCCAGCTTCAACGGCAACGAGGCCCAGTCCGGCGGAGCGCTCTCGCTCTACAACCCCGACGGCGACGTCGTGGTGGACAGCTGCAGCTTCGAGAGCAACGTCGCCACCACCGGCAACGGCGGCGCCATCGCGGTCACGCGCCGCACCGACCTGTACATCAACGACAGCAGCTTCGACATCAACGAGGCCAGCGTGGGCTCCGGAGGCGCCATCTCCTTCGGCCCGGCCACTGACGGCTACACCCTGGAGATCGCCGACTGCAGCTTCGAGGGCAACAACGCCAACGACGAGGGCGGCGCCCTCCACAGCGACGGCGCCTCCTCGCTCTCGGTCCTGGACACGGCGCTGCTGACCAACAGCGCCAACGGCGGCGGCGCCATCTATCTGGAGGACAGCGAAGACATCACCCTGCGGCGAAACCTGCTGCACGAAAACAGCGCCGTCGACAGCGGCGGCGCCGTGCTTCAGACGGGCAGCGGCTCGACCACCGAGCTGACCAACTGCATCTTCTCCGAGAACATCGCCGTGCTGGGCGCCGGCCTGGCGCTGACCGACCTCGACATCCAGCCCGAGGTGGAGAACAACAACTTCACCGGCAACGACGCCTCCAGCTACGGCGCCGCGCTCTACCTGGACAGCGCCACGGTCTCCTTCGTCAACAACATCGTCTTCCAGGGGCAGGACGGCGGGGGCCTCTACGCCGCGGACAGCGACAGCGCCTCGGACAGCGACTTCTACTACAACGACGTCAGCGACAACTCGGGCGGAGACTACACGGGGCAGCTCTCCGATCCCGTCGGCACCAGCGGCAACATCTCCGAGGATCCGGAGCTGCAGAACTACACGCTGGACGGCGACGAGAGCAACGACGACCACCACCTCGAGCTGACCAGCCCCTGCCTGGACACGGGCGATCCCGCGCTGACCGACCTGGACGGCAGCCGCTCGGACATGGGCGTCTACGGCGGTCCCCACGCCGACGGCACGGACTCGGACGGCGACGGCTACTGGGACATCACCGACTGCGACGACACCGACGCCGACACCGACCCGGGGCCGACGAAACGCCCTACGACGGCAT
>CAYVQL010000417.1:0-8039 GCA_964454135.1 uncultured Enterobacterales bacterium
GCGTCGTCGGTGTTGTTGTCTGTTTCGCTATAGGTGGCTCTTGCGATCTCGGTGTAGGCGTGGGCTTTCACATCCGTATCGGCGTCGGTGTCGGTGTCCGTGTCGGCGTCGGCGTCGCTATCGGCGTCCGTGTCGCTGTCCGCATCCGCGTCAGTGTCGGCGTCCGCCTCGGTGGTGTCGGGCCCGGTGTCCTCCTCATCATCGCAGGCGCAAAGAGAGCAGGCGACCGTGAGCAGGCCGACCATGAGCAGACTTCTTCTGCATTGCATCGTTCTTCCTCGGAGCTCGTACCTGACAGGCGAAGGATAGCGCCGCGCGGGGCGGACCGCTGCTGAAAAACGTCAACCTCGAGGGCCGCGCGCGTGTCTCCAGGCGTCGTGGAAGCGATCCAGCCGCCCCTTCCAGGCCTCCTTCGCCCGCACTACCACGTCGGTGCGCGGATCCCGCACGCCGCCCGTCACGCCGTAGATCCTGGCCACTTCCAGCTCCCCGGCGGGATTCTCCATAGCCCGCTGCAGATCGGGCAGCAGCTCGGACAGCAGCTCGGCGTCGGCAGCCAGCAGCTCGAAGCACAGGCCCCGGCTGCGAACCTCGACGCGCCCGCGGCAGCTCAGGCCGAGGGAGAATCTCCCCTGCCGCCGGCGAATGGCCTGGATGGCCTCTCGCGCGGCGCCGCCGCGCTCGAACCTGGGTATGACCTCGATGCGCGCCTTGCAGTCCGGACGCGCAGGCCGGCGCAGCCGATGCAACCCCTGTTCCATGGCCAGGCAGACCTCGGCTCCTGGGCCTTCCACCTCGATCACCACCCGTGACGGGGAGCCGTCCGCCAAGGCGTAGGCCGCCACGGTCGCCTCCAGCCGCAACCGCCGGCACCAGGCCAGCTCCAGTGCCACCAGGTTCTCCACGAAATCGTCCGCGGATGCCAGCACGTCCGCCTTGGACAGCACCAGCCACACCGCCTTGGCCCCTTCTTCCGCCAGACGCTCCTCCCATTCCTTCAGTGCGCCCGAGGCGCGCTCCAGCGCGCGTGCCAGGCTCTCCAGCGACACGGGGGCATCGTCGGAACGCAGCTCGCCCAGGTGCAGCAACGGCCCCGCCAGGCGGTCCTCCACACGGATGGCCACATCCAGCTCGCGGTAGCGCTGCAGATTGTCCTGGCTGCGCTCCGCGTCATCCCAGAAGCCTTCGTCGTTCATCAGCCCCAACAGGGTGCTGCGCTCTTCCTTGCGCGCCTCGTTGCGCAGCAACCTGGGCTCGGCCGCGGCCAGCAGCTCGTCGCAGAGCTGCTCCAGCCGCCGGCGGTCCAGCGAGCGCACCTGCTCGGTGGTGCCCAGCGGCAGGGTCACCTGCTGCCGCTGCGCGCTGCGGGCCTGCACCAACGCGGCGCTGACCTGGTTGCGTCGCACGGCCAGCGCGATGCGCCGCGAGGTCTCAGGAACACCCCCGACGATGGCGTTGGCCAGCGCCGTGCTGACGTGGCGCTCGATGGTGCGCCGCAAGAAACGAGCGCCGTACTCCGGCTCGTAGCCATGCACGGCCAGCCAATCGAGCACCGAGTCGTCCACCTCCAGCTCCAGCCGGTTCTGCTTGAAGCCGATGCGGTCCTGCAGCTGCCGTAGCTCGCGCAGGGCGATGGTGCGGATATTCTCGCGGGACAGCGGGTGGAAGTGAACGATGCGATCGAAGCGGTTGAGGAACTCGAAGCGAAAGCGCTCCCGCAGCCGCCGATCCAGCTCCCGGTCCAGGTTGCGCACGTCCCCCGCATGGTTGAAGCCCATGGCCTGCGTACGGTAGATCTCGGCCCCGGTGTTCAGGGTGGCGATGATGATGGTGGAGCGGCACGAGATGGTCTCGCTGGCGCCGTTGATGAACTCCCCCTCGTCCACCAGCTGCATGAAGCGATCGTGCACCTTCTGATGCGCCTTCTCGAACTCGTCCATCAGCACCACCGCGAAGGGATGGCCCACCACGCGCCGCGTGAGCAGACCCCGGATCATGGCGGTGTTGTTGCCGTTGGGATCGCCAAAGAGCACGGCCGCGTGCATCTCCTCCTGGAAATCCGCCATGTTCAGACGGATCAGACGCTCGGGCGCGCCGAACAGGTACTCGGTGAGCAGCTGGGCCACGTGGGTCTTGCCCACCCCCGTAGGGCCCACGAACATGAAGACGCCAAAGGGCCTGCGGATGTCCGACAGCCCCGCCTTGATCAGGCTCACCATGTGCACCAGGGCTTCGACAGCTTCGTCCTGGCCAAAGACGCGCGACAGGAAGAAATCCTCCACCTCGGCCAGCAGCAGGGGCTGGGAGGGATCGATCAGCTGCCGTGGCACATGGTGCGATCGACAGAAGCGGTCCACCACGTGTCGCGGCGTCAGGTCGCTGTTGGGATTCAGCTTGCGGGTCTGCTCCAGCAGGTCCAGGGCCTTGCGCGGCAGCCGCATACGCGCCAGGAAGCGATGGGTCAGGTAGAGGGCCTGCTCGGCGGCTTCGGGTGAGCAGTGACGCTGCTCGCTGCGCCGCAGCTGATCGCACCAGGACTGCAGGATCTGGCGCGTGGCGCTCAGCGAGGGCTCCTCCACCTCCAGCAGCAGGTAGTGCTGGCGCAGGTCCTGCTCGTACTCGAACATGGACTCCATGGCACCCCGTTGGCCCTCGCCCAGCACGGGCACGTCCAGCCGCAGCGCCAGCAGGTGCAGCTGCGGCTCCAGATCGAAGCGATAGGCCAGGTGGATGTCCCTGATGAAGGGGATGATGCTGGGCTCGGACGAGGTCAGCATCTCGACGAAGCGCTTCATCTCGCCGCGGATCTCATCGGGCTTGGTCAGCGTGGACGCCACGTTGCGAAAAGAGATCTGCACGATGCGGCCGCCGGCCAGGACGTCGGGCCCCCTGCCCTCGGCCACCCGGTTCACCAGCTCGTAGATCACCGAGGTCTTGCCCACCCCCGGCTCGCCGGTCAACACCGGGTTGCCCCCCGCGCTGAGCAGCTCGCAGATCTGGTCCGCCATGTCGTCCGCCGCATGGGCCCTGGGCAGCTCACCGGCCTCGGCCTCGGCGCTCAGATCGCGCTCCACCCACAGCCGCAGAACCTCTTCGCGGGTCCTCTTCCCGTCTGCGTCGCTCATGCCACTCGCCTTCCTGCTTTGCGGTAAGGGAACCACCCTTAGCCGAAGTGACGCCTATCACAGCGGGTGATAGGCTCGCCCGCCCATCCGCCCGAGGCCCAGCTTGACTCCCGAATCGGACCCCGCCGTCCCCCACATCCTGCTGCCGCTCTGCCGCGACACCGAGCTGCGCTTCGGCGAGCAGCGCTTCACCGTGCAGTACTGCGGCCAGCGCGTGCGCGTCTCCCGTGACGCGCGCAATTTCTCCGTGCTCAGCCTCAAAGACCAGCGCGTGGCCTACAAGGTGCAGCTGCTGGGCAGCATGGTCATGGACGAGCAAAGCGTCGGCGACCCGGGCTGGTCCGAACACTTCTCCATCAGCTGGGAGGACCAGCTGGCGGCGCCGGAGCTGGTCTTCTTGCAGCCTCCCACCCGCATCTCGCGCAGCTACGAGCCCGGACAGGCCATCGAGCTGGGGCTCGATCCGGTGGCGCGCTACGACGTGGTCTACGCCGACGGCACCGAGGCCGTCTTCCAACGTCGCGAGGAGGGCGGCTTCGTCTTCAGCTTCAGCACGGGCTTCCGCGGCTCTTTCTGGAAAGAAGCCGACGGCGCCTGGTTGATGCGCTTCAAGGGCGACCGGCTGCCCTACGAAGACGACGGCATGCGCGCCCAGTCCAAGTTCATCGTGTCGCGATCCAGGTACAGCGACAACCTGCTGCTGTACTTCCAGGACGGGGCGCAGGTCAGGCTGAGCCAGGGCATCCCGGAACCTGGACCTCGCCGGTGAGCAGATCCTGCAGCAGTCCGGCCCTGGCGGACGCCAGACGCGCCACAGCGGCCCGGCTGGCGCGGATGGCCCTGTCACAAGCCACGGCACGCCGAACGATGGCGACCTGCTCATCGTAGGGCGGAACCGGGAATCGCAGACGCCGCATGGTCTTTCCGTTCACGACCTGGCGGCCCGCATGGTTGACCGAGTGCGCCAGCTGCCGTCGCAGCGCAGATCCGTCGGTGATCTGGTACATGACGTATTCTGGGCAGAACCGGGAGCGGTCGAGCCGAATGCGCATCAGGTTGGAGGAGATGATCCAGCCCTCGGCTTCGGCAGGGATCACCACCGACCTCCCCACATCCGCCACGCGGGAGAACACCAGGTCGCCCACAGCGACGGTGTACGCGGACAGCTGCTCGGCCTTGGCCCGATCCACGAAGAAGTGGCCACCCAGCAGCTCCCCCACTCCCAGGCAGCGGATGTTGAGGACCGGGCGGCCCGCGTCCGTGAAGTGCTCTCTCTTCAGAGAGGAACCGAATGGCCCCGTCCTCAAGACGCTCCTGTCGTCGTGCCCCATGCGCTGCAGGCGCTCGACCTGCCAGTCTTGCGGAATCCGTCCGATCTCCGTCGGCCTGAACCGGCTGTGCCCCATGCCCCGGGTGAGCAGGTCTTGCAGCAGCCCTTGCTTCACCCGCCGGGCTTGATCGACGACCCGCTGGTTGGCCTGGATGGCCTCGTCCGCCGAGCAGAGGATGGCGGCGATCCTCTCCTGCTCCGGGAGGGGGGGCAGCAGGATCTTCACGCCACGAAAGGCGGAGGACTGCAGGTTTCGGATGGTGGTTCCTGCCGAGAATCCCTCCAGGGCGCGCTGGACCCCGCGCTCCTGCAGCGCGTAGTACAAGAACGCGCCGTCCACGCCGCTCTTCGGCCGCACCAGTCGGACGAAGTTCGAGGCCAGCGTGGTGGGCCTGGCCTGCGCCTGGGTGATCCGTCCGACGCGGCCCGTGTTGCCGCTGGAGACCAGCAGCACGTCGCCGCTGCGCAGCTTCGCCTTGCAGACCTCTTTCTTTGTGAAGCGACGGATGGGCAGGTCCGTCGCGATGCTGCCGTCTTCCAGGACGTCGCCGTTGCGAACCACCCGCGCCGCGATCAGAGAGGCCCCCTGGCGCAGTCCGCCCCAGTAGCCGGCTCGCAGGACCGAGGTCGCGTCGGCGATGGGACGCTCCACCCAGCCGGCGGGCAGCTCAGTCCCCATAGCCGAGCTCCTTCAAGAACCCGACCATGCGGGCCTCGGCCTCGTCCCGCTGCGCCACCAGCTCCTGCAGCCGCGCCAGCTCGGCCTGCACGTCGATGGGCGGCGCCGGCGGGTCAGTCCGCACGTAGCGGCCGAGGTTGAGGTTGCCGTCGTTGTCCGCGACCTCGTCCAGGTCCGCCACGCGGCAGAAGAGATCCTGGCTCCGGAAGCGCCGGACCGCCTGCGACAGCCGCGCCACGTCTTCGTCGGACAGGCTGTTCTGGTTCTTGCCTTCCACCAGGTGCTTGTCGCCGTTGACGAAGAGCAGCTTTCCCCGGCGGTCGGCCGCCTTGTCGCGGTTGAGGTACAGCACCGCCGCTGGGATGCCCGTGCCATAGAACAGGTTCGCTCCCAGCCCCACCACCGCCTCGATCAGGTCGTCCTCCAGAAGCCCCCTCCTGATCTCGCCCTCGGCTCCTTCACGGAACAGCACCCCGTGGGGGCAGACCACCGCCATGCGGCCCGTCGGTAGCAGCGAGGCCACCATATGCTGCACGAAGGCCAGGTCGCCGTAGGACTTAGGGGGGCAGCCGTAGCTGTCACGCCCGTAGGGGTCGCCCTTCTTCCAGACCCCGTGCCCCCAGTTCTTCAAGCTGAAGGGCGGGTTGGCGAGCACCAGGTCGAAGCGCTTGATGGCCTTGTCGCCCGACAGGTGCCTGGGGTCCAGCAGGGTATCCCCCCGCTCGATGAACGCGTCGTCGATGTCGTGCAGGAAGAGCGCCATCTTGCAGATGGCCCAGGTGTTGAGGTTCTTCTCCTGGCCGTAGAGGCCGAGCGACGCCGGATCCAGCCCCCTGCGCTCCATGTAGTGGCAAGCCTGCAGCAACATGCCGCCCGAGCCCGCCGTGGGATCGTAGACGGTCATGCCCTCTTCAGGTTGCAGGATCTCCACCATCAGCTTCACGACCTGCTTGGGCGTGTAGAACTCGCCGCCCTTCTTGCCCGCGTCATCGGCGAACTTGGCGATCAGGTACTCGTAGGCGTCCCCCAGCACCGTGGAGTCCACGTCGGCCTTGCGCATGCGGTGCATCCCGAGGTGCCGGAGCAGGGCGTCGAGCAGGTGATCGGGGAAGCGCTCCTTGTTCGCGAAATCCACGTCCTGGAAGACGCCCTGCAGGCGGGGATTGGCGTGCTCGATGGCCGAAAAGGCCTTGTTGAGGGCGGTGCCGATGTCCGCCGAGGCCCTCCTCACGTCGGCCCAGGAGCGACCCTGGGGGATGTGGAAGCGGTGCGCTTCGGGATCGGCGGCGAGCTCCGCATCCTCACACGCCGCAATCCGCTCCTCGCACTCCTCCTCCCAGACGTCGCAGAGCCGCTTGTAGAAGAGCAGCCCGAAGATGTAGTGCTTGTAGTCGCCCGAGTCGATGGAGCCCCTGAGGATGTCGGCCGCGCCCCAGAGGTGCTGTTCCAGCTCGGGGAGGGTCAGGTGCCTGGGCTCGCCTTCGGGGGCTGCGGGGGGGCTCACCGTGGTCTCCTTCGCCTTCGGGGGCAGGGGACAGAATGCCGGGGGCGCGGCGAAGCTACCACGTCCTGCGCGCAGCACCAAAGCGGGGCGGCGTCAGGGCTCTTGCGCTGCAGCGCCGCCTTGTCCGAAGGCGTAGACGGCCTCGAGGCGGAAGGCCAGGTAGGACTGGTTCTCGACGGTGGTGGAGCTCACGGTGTCGGTGAACCTGATGCGCTCGACCGCGAGGCGGCCGCGGAGCCTCTCCCCGCCCAGCGACGACGACAGCCCGTAGACCATGGTGGGCTGCAGCTGCGTCTGTGTGGCCTGTGCGTCGGGATCGCCCTGCTGCTGCAGAGCCTCCAGGTCGTCGCGCGTCCTGGTCACGCCGAATCCCGCGTGGAGCCCCGTGTTGGCAGTCAAGGATCCGATCCCTGTGCGGACCGGATCGAAGCCGACGACCGCGCGTGCGCGCCACAACATGCGGGTGAGGTCGGGTGAGACGTGGTTCTTCTCGACCAGCTGCTCCGTCAATGGCGTCCAGCCCGGCTCTTGTCCGGCGTAGATGTACCGGGTGGCGGAGATGCCCAACCGAAGCATCGCACGCGGTCGATAATCCGAACCCAGGGCGAGCCCTCGTGAGCGCAGATACGGGTTTCCAGTGGCGATCTCGAATCCGGCGGAGCTCTCCATCGCGGCGTCTGCGCCGGCCAGGCAGAGAAGCAACGCGGAGGTGCCGAGCATTGTTCAGAACCGCGCCAGCAGATCGATGGCGAAGATGCCGTGGTTGGCCACATGACGGCCCAACGGCGTGTCGTCCTCAGGATCGTAGTCGGGCTTCTCTTCCAGATTGAGCCGTGCCAGCCAGCTCGCCCGCAGGCCGAAGTGCCGGAGCGGGTAGAGGTCGAACGCGAATCCGGCGACCAGTATCGGTGCGCGCCAGTGCTTCACGGGAGCGCTCATCGCGACGACAGGTTCACCCACGCTGGCGGATTCGTTGTAGGTCGCGTGAGATGTCTCCGTCCGTGCGAGTCCGAGGCCTGCGATTGCATGGGGTCCGGCATGGGGCAGCTTCTCCACGTCGCGCTCTCCGAAGCCCCAGTCGAGCAGGACGGTGGCGCTCCAACGCTCGACGGTGCGCGGCTGCTGGAAGCTCGCCTCGGCGTCCCCCTGATGCGCCACGATCACCAGTTCTCTCGTGAAACCAGTGTCGGTCGCCTCGCTCGTCCTGACGTAGAGGGAGCTCTCGACCGATAGGCCGGCGATCCGCAGGGGGACGCGGCCGGCTAAGCGCAGGCCGTCGATCACTCCCGGGTCGTCGAGCTCGCTGAAGCCGCTGCGCAGCCCCAGCCCGAGCTCGAGGCTGTGGGGGTTCCTCTCCTTTTCCGTCTCAGGCGTCGTCTCGTCGACCTCGGCGCGGACAGG
>CAYVQL010000418.1:0-7994 GCA_964454135.1 uncultured Enterobacterales bacterium
TTTCAGGGGGGCTGCGCCCCCCGCGCCTTCGGCGCTCCCCCATCCCGGCCGCTGCTGCGGCCGGTCGTGCATGCGCGGAGACGCTTGATGTAGATGGCTAGAAACTTCCAGGCGCATGCACTAGTCGTCCTCCTCGCCACCCTTGAACGGGCTGGCGGCTTGGACCTTCTCCACCAGGTTGCGCGGCACCTCTTCGTAGGACTCGAACTCCATCGTGAAGGAGCCCTTGCCGCCGGTCATGGAGCGCAGGTCCGGCGCGTAGCGCTGGATCTCGGCCAGGGGACAGATCGCCCCGATGACGTAGTGCTTGCCAGAAGGCTCCATGCCCAGGACACGGCCGCGCCGTGAAGTGATGTCACCCATGATGTCGCCCATGGACTCTGAGGGCACCACCACCTCCATGCGGTAGTAGGGCTCCAGCAGCTTCATGCCGGCCTGGGCCATGGCGGCCTTGAGGCCCTTGGAGCCCGCCAGCTGGTAGGCGATGTCCTTGGAATCCACGGGGTGGTACTTGCCATCCACCAGGGTGACCTTGATGTCGACCACCGGGTAGCCGGCGCAGGAGCCGTGCTTCATGCACTCCAGCAGGCCCTTCTCTACCGAGGGGATGTACTGCCTGGGGATGGCGCCGCCGAAGATCTTGTTGACGAACTCGAAGCCCTCACCGCGCGGCTGGGGCTCCACATCCACGTAGCAGACGCCGAACTGGCCCGCGCCACCGGTCTGCTTCTTGTGCTTGCCTTCGACGTGGGCGACGGACTTGGCGACGGTCTCGCGGTAGGGCACCGCGGGCAGCCCCGTGGTGACCGTGACCTTGAACTTGCGCTTCATCTTCTCGATGGAGGCCTCCAGGTGGGCCTGGCCCATGCCATTGAGCACCATCTGGTTGTTGATCTCGTCGTAGGTGATGGAGAGGGTGGGATCTTCGATGATCAGGCGCTCCACCGCCACCTTGATGCGGTCCTCGTCGCTCTTGGAGGCAGGTTGGATCACGAAGGACATCATGGGCTGCGGATAGTCCATGCCCGGCAGCTTGCGCTGCAGCTTGATGTCGGACAGCGTGTCATTGGTGCCCGTGTTCTTCAGCTTGGCCGCGCTGACGATGTCGCCGCAGATGCCGCGCTCGATGGGCTCGCGCTCCTTGCCGCGCTGCACGTGCAGGGTTCCCAGGCGCTCGGACTCGCCACAGCTGGAGTTGACCACCTGGCCGTCGACCGGGGTGCTGCCGGCCAGGACCCGCAGGATGGTGACCTGACCTGAGAACTCGTCGATGAAGGTGCGGATGACCCTGCCCACGAAGGGGACGCCGTCGACCCGCTCGATCTCCAGCGGGTTCTCTTCGTCGTCCTCGCCCTCGAGGGGGGGCAGGTCGAAGGGGCAGGGAGCGCAGTCCGCCAGCAGGTTCACCAAGGGCTGCACACCCATGTTGCGGGAGGCCGAGCCGAAGAGCACCGGCACGATCTCGCCCCGCCGGAAAGCGGCGGTGAAGGCGCTGCGCAGGTCTTCGGGGGAGAGCTCGAAGGTCTCCATGTACTGCTCGAGCAGATCGTCGTCGGTGGAGGCCACGTCCTCCACCAGCTTCTCCATGGCCTCTTCCACCTCGTCACTGAGTTCGTCGGGGATCTCAGCCTCGCTGAACTCGCCCGAGCCTTCGCCCTTCCAGAGCAGCGCCTTCTGACCCATCAGGCTCACCACGCCCTTGAAGCCTGCTTCTTCGCCGATGGGCACCTGGATGGGCAGGGGATCGACGCCGAAGGTCTCCTTGATGTCTTCCAGCACCTTGCGCCAGTGGGCGCGCTCGCGATCCATCTTGTTGACGAAGAAGATACGCGGCAGGCCCTTCTCGACGGCGCGGTTCCAGAAGCGCTCGGTCTGCACCTCGACGCCGTCGGGGGCGCTGATGACGATGACCGCCGAGTCGGCGCCTTCCATGGCGGCGAAGCTGTCGAAGACGAAGTTCTGGTCCCCCGGCGTGTCGATGATGTTCAGCTTCTTGCCGTCGCGATCGAACCAGGCGAAGGCCGAGGCGATGGAGCCGCCTCGCTTCTGCTCTTCAGGCTCGAAGTCGAAGAGGGAAGTGCCCGCCACGGTGTTGCCCAGTCGCGTGGTCGTGCCGCTATTGAACAGCATGGCCTCTGCCAGCGAGGTCTTGCCGCAGAAGCCGTGACCGGCCAGCGCGACGTTGCGGATATCAGCAGTTTCGTAAACCTTGGCTCCCATGCTCTCGGCTCCGGGTTGCAGCGTGAAATCGTGATGGTCCAAGACCGCTTTCGTAAATCGCGGCGTACTTAGCGGTGCGCCATGAGGCGGTCAAGCCACGGCGGACAGCTAGCCCGGCACGGTCGCGCAGGCCATGCCACCGCAGGTTTCGGTTAGGACAGCCGGGAGGTATCCCATGCCAGCTGATTCGGCGCTCCGCCACGCCCTGTACCTGATCCACGTCTTCCTCTTGATGGCTGCGGTGGCCTGTTCGCCCACGGTGTCGGAGGTTCCGCAGCCTGTCCACAGCGAGCGGCCGCCCATCGCCCTGGAACAGAGCGGCGCGGGTTCGCTCTGGCGCGCCCTGGATCACCTGGAGGAGGGCAGCTTCCAGCTACCGCCCCACAACCTCCCCGATGGAGAAGTCTCGAGCGGGCGCTACCTGTTGGCCGAGGGCTGGAAGAAGAGCCGCAGCGCCAGGGGATACACCCTGTACGAGCACGCGCTGCCCGTGGACCTGCCTCCCAAGCGCTACCGCAAGGCGCCGGCCGGGCTGGAGCTGCGCGCCCAGGGTCGGGTCCTGGACTACGTGCGGGACCTGGATCGCTTCGAGCAACCGCGCGAGGGCTGGGCCGTCATCAGCGAGACCCTCTACCTGGCCAGCGAGACGGCGCCGGACGAGATGGATCCGCCCGCCGAGCTGCACCACCCCGCCCTGCTCGATCAGCAGAAGCGGCTGGCCTTCGGCCTCTCCGGGTTGACGCCCCGGGAATTCGTCCCCATGAGCGTCACCGTGGGCCGAGAGACCCGCTCCTGCCTGCTGCTGCCGGCGCCGGGCGAGGTCAGCTGGAATCTGGACATGCCCGCGTCGCCCAAGCTGCAGTTCGGCTTCGGCCTGCGCGAAAAGGCGGACAAGTCGCTGCCCGACAGCGATGGCGTGCGGCTTGAGGTGCGCATCGGCCAGGAGCGCGTCTGGCAGGCCACGGCCGATCCCGGCGACGATTTCGAGGATGTGGAGATCTCGCTCGAGAAGTGGGCGGGCCAGCAGGTGCGGCTGAGCCTGGTCAGCGATCCCGACGGCAACGCCTTGAACGATCTGGCCCTCTTCAGCGCACCGACGCTATTCGGAGCGCCCCCGGGCGATGTGCGACGCGTGGTGGTGATCGGCATCGACACCATGCGCGTGGACCACATCGGCACCCACGGCTATTCCCGGCCCACCTCGCCTGAAATGGACGCCCTGGCCGCCGGGGCCTACGTCTTCGAGCGCGCCTACGCCCCGGCCCCGCGCACCAAGCCCAGCTTCCGCACGGCTTTCACCGGCTCCAATCCCCTGCCGGCCGTCCACGCCCCCACCTTCGGCCAGGTGCTGCACGAGGCGGGCTTCGCCACGGGCGGGCTCTCCGCCAACGTGCACCTCGTGCCGCGCTTCGGCTTCAACGATGGCTTCGAGACCTGGCACTACAAGAACGGGGCCAAGGCGGAGGACCAGGTGGACCGGGCCATCGCCTGGCTGAGCCGCCACGCCGAGCGGGACAGCTTCCTCTTCATGCATATCATGGACCCGCACATCTTCTACGACGCCCCAGGGCGCTACAAGAACATGTTCGTCCAGCAAAGACCCGGTGGGAAATTCCCCAAGCGCTTCAACCGCTGGGAGCTGGATCGCCTGAAGAAAGCAGGTGATCTGGGAGCGACCGAGAAGACCTACGTCCAGGATCGCTACGATGGCGAGCTGCGCTACGCCAGCGCCCAGATGGGGCGCCTCTTCGAGTGCATCGACGGGCTGCCGGGCAAGAGCCTGCTGATCGTGCACACGGATCACGGCGAGGAGTTCTGGGATCACGGCGGCTTCGAGCACAACCACACCCTGTACGACGAGCTGGTGCGCGCGATCCTATGGATCCGCCCGTCGGGGGGCTGGAAGGGCGGCCCGCACCGAATCGACAGCCAGGTGAGCCTGGCGGACCTGGCGCCTACCCTCTACGACCTGGTGGGCATACCGCGCCAGGACTGGCCGCAGACGGACGGCGTCTCCCTGCGGCCGCTGCTGGATCCGCAGGCCGGCTCCGCCGAAGCGCAGCTGACCCAGAGCCTGGCCGAGCGGCCGCTGCACATCGGCTACCTGATGTACGACACCGAGCGCTGGGCCGTGGTGCACGAACGCGGCAAGTACATCCTGCACACCATCAGCGGCCAGGAAGAGCTCTACGACCTGCAGCAGGATCCCGGCGAGACCCGCAACCTGGCGCAGGACCGGGCAGACCAGCTGCCGGCATGGCGGCGGCGCCTGGCACAGGCGACCGGCTGGCCCGTGGGGCTCGGCTGGCGCGTCGGGCTGCGCGCCAAGAAGGACGCCCCTCTGCGGATCGAGCTGCCCGTGCGCGTGGCCGCAGCGGGCGTCTTCGATCCCGAGGCCGCGCGCAAGCGGCGCGCCAACCTGGAGTGGGGCGAGAGTCCCGCGAAGCTGCCCTCGGAGGTGGCCGAGGTGACGCTGTCGGAAGAGGGCACCGTGATCACGGTGCAGCCGGGCAGCAAGCCGCGGGGCGATCTCTACATTCTGTTCGGCGATGAGGCGCCGGCCGGGGGCGCCGTGATCGTGGGCGATAGCCGCAGCGAGCTGGGGGCGGATCCTGGAATGGTGATGATCGGCGGCTACCGGATGGAGTTCAAGCCGGGGGCGATCATCGTGCCCCAAGACTCCATGAGCGATCGCGTGGCGCGGACCATGGCGGATGAGGAGTCGTTGGAGGCGTTGAGGGCGTTGGGGTACGTGGAGTGAATCCGGGCGCGCCTCAGCGATCAATCCCCCACGGCGCCCCAAACCCGCCCCCCACCAGCCACACCGCCAGCGCAAAGGGTGGAAAACAAAGCACCCACATCAGGGTCTCGGCCCACATGGGCAGGTCCTGGGATTGCACGGCGGTCAGCCAGTCCATGGCGCGCTCCGCGGATCGAGGGAATTACCTTGAGCAGTGGCGGAAGCGCGGAATTCCGATCGCCTGTCGAGAAAAACTTTGCACTAACGGAGCTTGCGGAAGCGCCGCGTGCTGCGACCGGGCGCGGTCCCGGTCAGCGCCTCGCGGTAGGAGACACGCAGCTCGTGGCTCAGCTGCTCGTCCAGCTGGGCCAGCACCAGCCCCTCTCGCGTCAGGTAGGTGACCAGCTCGGCAACCGAGAGCGCGGAGATCCGGCCCGTGGGCCGCGCCGCCAGCACCCAGGCGACCCGCTCGGCCTCCTCTGGCCGCGCCTGCGCCAGCTGCGTCCAGAGCGCTTCGCTGTTCTCCAGGTGGCGCGCCACGGTCTTGTGGGTGCCCGGTCGCAGGCTGCTGCCCGCCGGCACGCGGGGCCAGCGGCCGTTGAAGCTGGCCTGCGGGAGCGCGGAGCCCTTGACGCCCACCGGCATCTGCGCGCCGGGGACCGCATCTCCCGGCAAGATGAACCCGGCGGCGTCGGGGTTCTCCATGTACAAAGGCACGGGAGGACCCTGCGGTCCCTCTCCTGGCAGCGTGCCCGCCGCCAGCGTACCCCCCAGCAGACCGAAGGCGGGTGCCAGCCAAGGCCGCAGGGGCTCGAGACGGGCTGGCAAAGGCTGCTCCACCGACCGCCAGTCCAGCCAGAGCCGCGCCCCGCAGAGCAGCCACAGCCCCATGCCCGCCAGCACCATGCGAGCCTCGACGACCACGCCCGGCAAGTCCACGAGGTAGAGCGCCCAGCAACCGCCCACTGCCAGCAAGGCCGCGGGCAGGGCCCAGCGCAACGCCGAACGCCGCTCCAGCGGCCAGCAAGCCAGGTAGAGAAGCGCCGGAAAAAAGAGCGGCGTGTACAGCACGTGGAAAGCGCTGGCACTGGCGCCGAGCCAAGCGCTGAACATCGCTCCCCAGGCCACCATCAGCCGCGGACGCGGTCGCAGGAGCACGGCCACGCCACCCATGGCCAGGGTCATCCAGAAGATGGGCTTGTGACGAAGAAACGCGACGAAGGCCAGCCAGCGCAGCGGGCTGTTCTCCTTGGAGGCCCAGTCCGGGCTGATGACATCCTGGAACTGGATGCTCTCTTGGACGCCCTCCACGATGGCCGCCATGGGCAGCTGCGTGCAGGCCAGGCCGAACAGGACCAGGTAGACCAGGCCTCCCACCAGCAGGGCTCGCCAGCGCCGGCCCGCGGCCAGCGGCACGAAGAGGGCGCCCGGTACGAGCTTGATGGCGACGCCCACTGCAGCCAAGCCCGCAGCCCAGGTGTAGCGCGAGCGCCCAATCAGCAGCAGCGCGGCGCTCATCAGGAGCGCCAGCAGCATGTTCACCTGCCCCAACCGCACGCACTCGGCGGTGCTGGGGAAGCTAAGGACCAAGCTCGCGCCAAGTCCGAAAGCCAGCGGCCGGGCCGCGGGCCGCAGATGTCGCGCTCCGCACCAGAGCGCCCCCGTAGCGAAGGCCGCCAACAGCAGGCACCAACGCCAGCCCCGCACCCATTGCTCCCAGCTGGCGCCAGCCGTAGGCAGCAGCATGGCGGAGAAGGTGACCGGGTAGAGCGTGCTGAACGTGGCCGCCCGCGTCTGCAGACCCTTGGCCTGGTAGGTGGCCTGCAGATCGGCGCGCGAGGTGGGATCCAGATCCGCCGCCAGCGTGGCGGCGGACAGGTAGACGGGCAAGGCATCAGAGGCGTGGTCCGGCCGGGATCGCACTGCGTCCGCCACGATGGCCCTGGCGAACCAGAGCGCCAGGAGCCCCAAGATCAAGGCGACTACGAGTGGCGGACTGCGCTTCACGGCCGGAAGTATATCCCCTGCAGCGCAGTTGCCCCCAGGCCCCCGGCGACCAAAGACGGCGCGCCAGCGGCGAGGAGGCTCCTTCCACCCTTGCCCCCACGGATTCTCCAGGCTAGGGCCGCCTCTATGGCCCGACGACTGTACTCCCTCCGCGGCAATGACCAGAAGCTCGACGGCGGGGCCATGTTCGGCAACGCTCCGCGGGCGCTGTGGGAGTCCTGGGCCCCGGTGGACGACCGCAACCGCATCGACCTGGCCACACGCTGCCTGGTGGTGAACGAAGGCAAGCGCTTCATCCTCTTCGAAGCGGGTGTGGGGGCTTTCTTCTCTCCGGCCATGAAAGACCGCTTCGGCATCCAGGGCGAGCGCAACCGGCTGCTGACCAGCCTGGACCTCTACGGGCTGAAGCACACCGACATCGACGTGGTCGTCCTGTCCCACCTGCACTTCGACCACGCGGGGGGTCTGCTCTCCGCCTGGAGCGAGGATGAGCCGCCGCAGCTGCTCTTTCCCAATGCTCGCTACCTGGTGGGCCAACAGGCCTGGGAGCGGGCCAACGATCCCCACCCGCGCGACCGCGCCTCCTTCATCCCCGTGCTCAACGAGCTGCTGCGGGCCAGCGGCCGGCTCGAGCTGGTGAAGGGGCCTACCAGCCCGGTGCTGGGCGACGGCTACCGCTTCATCACCTCTCACGGCCACACGCCCGGCATGCTGCTGACCCTGATCGAGGGCGATCGCGGGCCGCTCGTCTACGGCGCCGACCTGGTGCCCGGCAGGGCCTGGGTCCACACCTCCATCACCATGGGCTACGACCGCTTCCCCGAGCTGCTGATCGACGAGAAGATCGCCCTGCTCGACTTGCTCGTGGGGCGAAAAGGGCGCGTCTTCTTCACCCACGACCCGGTCTACGCCATGGCCCACATCACCCGTGACGAGCGGGGCCGCTACGGCTCGGCCAACAACAAGCGCTCCGTGCGCGGCTTCATCGCTTGATGCCCTCCCATCATGAAAACAGGTGGGGGAGGGG
>CAYVQL010000419.1:0-7974 GCA_964454135.1 uncultured Enterobacterales bacterium
GGTATCTCTTCGTGGGCAGCCACCCCGGCCCCACGGTCGCGGCGCGCCGCAAGCGCCTGGAGGAGGGCGAGGGCCTGCGTCTCTGGGAGCACCGCGACGACCTTGACGACAGGCTGGACGAGTTGGTGGCCAACGCCACCCACCCGCGCATGGAGCGCCGTCTGGACAGCGTGCGCAAATGGATCAACGCGGTGGTGGCGCTGTACCGCGAGCCTGGAGACGAAGACGCCGCCCCCGTGGACCCGCTGCTGGCCAACATCGGCGATCCCCTGGGCGACGACATCGTGGTCACGGGCATCCTTGGCAGCGGAGCCAGCGCCCGCGTGTTGGAGGTCAACGCAGCGGGCGAGCAGCGCGCCCTAAAGGTGCCCCATGACCTGAACGCTCAGCGCCTGGTAGAGGCCGAGCACGCCGTGCTGTCGCGCCTGGCCCACGCCAACGTGGTGCGCGCAGAGGACGACATGCCCGTGCTGTCGGGCCGTCGCTGCCTGCTCATGCAGCACGCGGGCGACGAGACCCTGGGCGACCGCATCCGCCGCGAGGGCACCCTGCCCCTGGACTACGCCCAGCGCCTGGGGGACGAGCTGCTGCAGGTCCTTGAGCACCTGCACGGCGAGGGCGTCACCCACCGCGACATCAAGCCCTCCAACCTGGCCTTCACCAGCCTTTCCAACCGCGCCCGGCAGCTGCTGCTCTACGATTTCTCCCTTGCGGCCCTGCCTGCCGTCAGTGTGCGCGCCGGCACGCCCCGCTGGCGCGATCCCGGCCTGCAGGAACGCGGCGCCTGGGATCCGGCCGCCGACCTCTACGCTGGCGCCGCCGTGCTGCACTACGCCTTGGCCGGCGAGCGCCCGGCCTGGGTGGAGCGAAAGCGGAGGGTTCGCATCGTGGACGCCCGCTTCGACCCGGATCTGCGCGGTGCCCTGGCCGGCTTTTTCCGGCGGGCCTTCGCCATCAAGGTGGCCGAGCGCTACCCGGACGCCGAGTCCATGCGCCGGGCCTGGGACGACGTCTTCGCCAAGGACATCACCAGCGTGCCCCTGGAGGTGTCCGACACCCCTCTGGACGACCGCCTGGCCCGTGCTCGCCTGGACACCTCCATCGGCGCTTTGGGCCTCACCTCGCGCGCCATGAACGCCCTGGAGCGGGCTGGCGTGGCCAACGTGCGCGACCTGCTGGGCCTGCCTCGCAACCGGCTCTCCCTTGTGCGCGGCGTAGGCCACGAGACACGGGACGAGATCTGCCGCGCCATCGACATCCTGGAGCCGCGCCTGGGCCGCCGTGATGACGCCCGGCAGCCGGCCTTCCTGGAGGGCGTTCATCTGCCGCCGCTGCCCCTTGTCCAGACCGATCTGGGCTTGCCCCAGGAGGTGCTCGACGCCCTGCACGACGCGGCTCTGCGCAGCATCCGCGACCTGGCCCAGGCCAGCGCCGAGCGCGTCACGCGCCTGCTGGATCCCCATGGCGTGGACCTGCCCAGGCTGAAGGCGGCCCTGCAGCGCTGCGTGCCTGTCACCCCCATCGCAGGCCCACTGGGCGACTGGGTGGCCACCCTGGTGCAACCCAACCCGCAGCGCAGCAAGCGCACCAAGTGGGAGGAGCGCCTGGGCGTGCTGGTGGGACTCGAACCCATGCCTGACGGCGCGGACGACGAGGCGCCCCCTGGAGGCCGCGGCAACGCCGAGGTGGCCTGCGCCCTGGGCATCACGCCTGTGGTCTTCCGCTCCTCCTTCCAGAAGGCCCGCGACCACTGGAACCGCCACGTCCAGGCCAGCGATGGTGCCGTGGCCGCCATCGGCGCCGCCCTGGACCGCACGGGCCCGGTGGCCACCATCCCCGACGTGGGCCGTGCCATGGTGGAGGATCTGGCACCGCCCCTGACGGACCAAAGGCGCGCTCACCTGCAGGCCATAGCCCTGGTGCGCTTCGGCACCGAGGTGGGCGTGCCCGATACGCCCTTCTCCTGGCGCCGCATCGGCCGCCACGCCTGGCTGGCCCGCTCCCCGGCGGAGCTGGACGCACTGCAGGCCCTGGGCCGCGTGGCCGACCAGCTCGCGGGCGATCACCCCGCGCCCCTGGAGGCCGCCCAGGGCGCCCTGCGCAAGGTGGCTCTGCCTCCCCTGGCCGACCTGGCCCCGGAGCAGCTGGTGCAGCTCGCCGTGGCCGCCAGCGAAAAGGCTGCCCTGTCGCCTCGCCTGGAGGTCTACGCCCGCGCCATGCCCGCCCACCGCGCCTTGGAGCTGGCCGGCGCCGTGATCATCCCAGGCCTAAACCCCGAGCAGGTGCGGCAGCGCGTAGCCACCCGCTACCCCGAGGCCGAGGCTCTGCCCGGCCGGCCGGAGCTTGACGCTCTGCTGGCCACCATCGGCCTGCGCTGGTCCGTGGATCGCCAGGCCTACCTGCGCCCAGGCTCCGTGGGATCCACCCTCACGGCCACCGAGGCCTGGCGCACCTCCCTGGCCAGCACCACCTCGGGTCGACCCACCGACGTCGTCTCCGCCCGCTGCGAGCGCTTCGACACCTCCCTGCAGCACGCCGCCGAGAGTGGCCGTTTCCGGGCCATCCAGGTCTCGGCCCGCCGCGCCGAGCAGGCCGCCCAGGCGCTGCGGCGCAGGCATCCCCAGCTGCTGGTCACCGACCTCGACGCCGAGATCTGGTCGCGCCTGCAGACCCACATCCAGGAGCACGAGGCCGATCCGCAGTTCATCCTGCAGGTGGACCGCGAGGGCCCTGAAGGCCAGCACTGGCAGACCTTCGTGGAGGCGTTCGTGCAGCCAGTGGTGGAAGAGCTGCTGGAGCACCTGCTGGCCGAGCGCCAGCAACCGCGCCTGCTGGTCCACGCCGGCCTGCTGGCCCGCTACCGTCAGGCTTCCGCCCTGGATCACTTGGTGCAACAGGTGGAGCTGGAGGAGGGCGCCGCCGTTTGGCTGCTGCTGCCGGCCTGGGACGACGGAGCCAGCCCCCTGCTGCGCCACCCCCAGGGCGACCTGCCCGTTCCCGTCTACAAACCCGCCCAGCGTATGCGCGCCCCGCGCGCCTGGATCCGCCGCACGCTGCCCCGGTGATCCGCTGGGTGCTGCGTTCTAACTAATAGTCGAGCGGAGGCTGGAGTACCTGGTCAACGTCGCGCAGAAAGTGCACAACCCCCTGGCACGATGGACATCGACCCTCGGCTGGGACCTTCTTGCCCGTGGTGTGCGTGACCCAGGACATGTACAGGTCGAACAGTGCATCTCGGGAGAGCGCGAGCGGCCTTTCAAAGGTGTCGAAGAGATCTCTCCGGATCGTGGCCACGTACCTGAAATCGAGGAAAGAGTCTGGAAACAGATTGCTCTCGGGCAGGTAATGGAGGCTCATGTGCTGACCGTCGATCACGGCAGCCCGGTTCTGCTCCGCGGTGCGGCCTCCACCTCCCTGGATCAGGGTGAGAGGGCGAACGGGGGCCACCTGGCGGACCTTTCCCGATTCGATGTCGCACCCGCGAGTCAGCAGGACCGCGTACTGCTCGCGGATTCCATCGACGAGGAAGACACACTCCTTCCCGCCCTGGTTCACCCTTTTGGGGATGGCACCTCCATCGGGGAGGCCCCAGATTTCACAATATGCACGGCCCTTCTTGGCGTTCTTGTTCGGGCTGGCCAGGCACAGAGGAGAAGCCAGGGCCTTGTATATGGGGGCCAGGGCGATGATGTCGCCAGGCCTCACGGTGTTGTCTGGCTCCTTGTAGTACCAGGCTTCCTCCACCACCTCTTCATTCCCCTTCGATGGGCGGTGTAGGGAGATCTTCCATCTCGGGGGCCGAGGCCAGCGCAGCCTCCATGAACCTGGCCCGCTGCCTTGCCCTGGTCTGCCATCGCGCCTTCGCCGCCGCGACTGGGTCTGCCGTCGGCGCGGAGTCCCGTACCGCAGGTGCTTCGGAGCGGAGAAAGCTGACCACGCTGCAGCCCACGGAGAGCGCCATGCTCACGGCGAAGAAATCTCGAAGCCCCTCATGGTGACGGTGCCAGGCTGGGGCAGCGTGGGAAAGCTGCTCGTCCGGAGCCGTGATGGACAGGCTGGAACGACTACCCTCGTCTTCCTCGGCGTCGGGGCGGTCGCGCCAGGCCGGGATGTTCTGCCGCGCGTTTCCAACCATCGCCAGTGGCATGCACTCACTCATCGAGCACCCCGAAAGCTTGTCGTGCGGTAGCCGTTATCGAGCCCTCGAAAGCCTCTATTATCCCTTGGTCGTGGCTGGTCGCGAGCCAGCCGTCGAGGTCGTCCAGGCGAGGTGGCTGGCTCGGTTTCGACGTCACCTGCAGGTCGAGCCAGACCTCGAAGGCTCCGTCGCCATGAGTGCCGTTGCGGAAGACGTACTGCAGGTCGGAGCCTGCTTCGGGGAACTCGACCGACGTCCGGAGGTTGAAGCCCGAGAGCCGGCCGGCAAACGAATCGGGCAGCAACAGGCCCACGGAGAGCCAGGGAGCCAGGGCACCATCTTCACCCACGGGTATCCGGAGCCTGTTGATGTACCGCATGGCGATTCGTTCGAGAGCGTCGGGCTGGACCAGGGCGCTGTAGTGCTCCAAGGCCTCTTTCAGACGAGGCAGGAAGGCATCGAATCCCGGATAGGGCTGAAGGACGTGCACCGCTAAGTAGCGAGGTCCGACCTGCACCACCCTGAGCGGGCCTTCGAGCCACAGCCGATCAGACGGCAGGGGTGGATCAGATAGTGGGGGCATCGGACCGATAGCGACCTGGAAACGCTGGATTTGGATCTGCTCGCGTTTGGTACAGCGGTCTTTCCAGGCCTCGTAGAAGCGGCCTCCTACTCCATGATCGGGCCTCGTCTCCTTGAAGTGGAGTTCGACGAGGGCCTCGGTGATGGGAGGGCGTTCATACCGCACGGCGCCTCCTGCAGTGGTCGTCTCTGGATAACATCATACGCGCTTCATATTCCCTGGACACACGAAAAAGCCGGCTATGGGCATCCACATGGGAAGATCCTCGACCTGCCGTTCGTCGGATGCTGGCGCTCTCCCCCCCTTCCCGGTGAGGTTAGACCATCCCGGACGTCTTCCCTCCCAGTTCGTGCCGGTGAGCCCATGCCCCTCGACGCCGAAGTCCTGCTCTCCCGCCTGCAGCCCATGCTGGCCCGCTTGGTGGCCGACCTGGCCCAGCGCACCATGGATCCGGGCGTGGTCGCCGCGCTGCGCGAGGAGCACGCCCGCGAGGTCTCCGCCCGGCGCACCGCCGATCCCTTCGAGGTCTGGACCGACTTCCGGGTCACCCAGATAGGAGCCGCCTGGCTACTCTCCTTGCTCTTCGTGCGCACCCTGGAGGACCGCGGCCTGGTGCCATTGCGCCTGCGCGATGCCGACCACCGCGACCAGCTACGCGCCCTGGCCCCTTTCCTGAACGACCGCGACTACCTGCTGCTGGTCTTCCGCGAGCTGACCCGCTTCCACGCCGTGTGCTCCGTCTTCGACGCCGACCACAACCCGGTCTGGACGCTGGGCCCCTCGGCCGACTCGGCTCAAGAGCTGCTGGCCTTCTGCCGCAGCCCCGCGGGGCTGGGCGGGCTCGATTTCTCGGGCGACACGCGCTTCCTGGGTGACGTGTACGAACGGCTGGATGAGGGGGTGCAGAAGCGCTTCGCCCTGCTGCAGACGCCGGACTTCGTGGAGGAGTTCATCCTGGACCGCACTCTGGCCCCGGCGCTGCGGGAGCGCGGTGTGCAGGGGCTGAGCCTGATCGACCCCACCTGCGGCTCGGGCCACTTCCTGCTGGGAGCCTTCGCCCGGCTGCGGCGTGCATGGGCCGAGACCGAACCTGCGGCCGGAGCCGAGACGTGGGCCTTCCGCGCCCTGGACCAGGTCTACGGGGTGGACATCAACCCCTACGCCGTGGCCATCGCCCGGTTCCGGCTGGTGCTTGCCTACCTGGAGGCGGCGGGCTGCGAGGAACTGGGGGCCGCGCGTGACCTGCGGTTGAATGTGGCCGTGGCCGACAGCTTGCTGCCCGTGGAGGGGGCGAAGCAGCAGAGCCTGGCGGGGCTGGAGCAGGACGCGGGTGCCCGCGGGCGCTGGGGGGTGAACCCGTTCGCGTTTTCGCAGAGCCCGGAAGCGCAACGGGTGTTGGGGGGGCGCAAGTTCGACGTAGTGGTGGGGAACCCACCGTACATCACGGTGAAGGACAAGGCGCTGCGCGACGTGTACCGGGAGAAGTACGCATCGGCATCGGGGAAGTATCAGCTCGTGGTGCCCTTCGTGGAACGCTTCTTCGGATTGGGCGAGCCGGAGGGCTGGGTTGGGGCCATCGTGGGCAACGGCTTCATGAAGAGGAACTTCGGCCGAAAGCTCATAGAGGAGTTCCTTCCAAAGGTCGATTTGACTCAGGTGGTGGACTCGTCAGGGGCGTTCATCCCAGGCCACGGAACCCCAACCGTGATGCTCTTCGGGCGCCACCGCAGGGCTTCCAAGGAAACGGTCCTCGCTGTCATGGGCAAACGCGGAGAACCCACGACTCCAGAAATCCCTGCACAGGGGCTCGTGTGGCGCAGCATCCGCGACCACCACGAGGAAGAAGGCTACGACGATGACTACATCTCCGTGGAGGAGGTGGAGCGCATACAAATAGCGTCTCACCCGTGGACACTTCGGGGAGGCGGTGCGCTACGGCTTGTCGCGGCTATCGACGAGAACGCCGCATCCTCACTCGGAAACGTGGCGGAGGTCGGCATCTTCGGAATGACGAATGCTGATGACTGCATGGTGGTGCCGAAAGGAGTTGCTGCAAGAACCGACATTGAAAGCGACATGGTGTGCGGTCTCGTCATAGGAGAGTGCGTCAGAGATTGGGCTGCGCTGGATTCCACGGATTCTATCTATCCATATCATTGGCCCGCTGGTCTCGTGAAACCCGACGACAGACCAGCGTTGATGCGTTTTCTATGGTCTTTCAGGACCACACTTCGTGAGCGGGCCACCTTCGGAGGAGGAACGTACCATTCTGATGGACTGCCGTGGTGGAAATGGCACCAGGTCACGTCAACACGGATCGAGACACCACTCACGATCACCTTCGCCTTCGTCGCCACCCACAACCACTTCGTCCTCGACCGCGGCGGCAGAGTTTTCAACCGCACCGCCCCCATCATCAAGCTCCCGCCCGAGGCCACAGAGGAGGACCACCTTGCTCTGCTCGGCTACCTGAACAGCTCCACGGCGTGCTTCTGGATGAAGCAGGTGATGTTCTCGAAGGGCGCTGGGGGAATCGGCGGTGGATACCACACAGAAACCTGGTCTCGCCGTATGGAGTTCGACGGCACCAAGATGAAGGCGGTGCCCGTTCCATCGCTGGCAGATCGCAACCTAGTCGAACTGGGCCGACGGATGGACCGCTTGGGGAGCCAGTTGGTGGCTATCAGCTATACTTCCGCGCTTGCCGATGACTACGAGGATGCTCTAGAGCTTCGTAGCCAGCTACGCCTACTGCGGCGATCGCGAGACGCTCTTCGTTCCACCATGCGCGTGGGCCAGGAGGAGATCGACTGGTACATCTACAACTCCCTGGGTCTCACATCGCTCGAACAGGCCGTCCAGAACTGGGAGGAATTCGAATTCCAACTTGGAATGCGACCATGCGACATCTTGCTTGCACGAGCCGTGGAAAGTGGCAAAGCACAAAAGACGGACTGGTTCAGTCGCCACGGAGGGACGCCGATCACCAGTCTCGATGACCTGCCACCCAAATACCGAGAGATAGCGTCCCAGCGTCTGGAAGCCATCCGATCAACCAAGGCCGTGCGCTTGATCGAGCAGCCGGAGTACAAGCGTCGTTGGTCGTTTGTCGATGAACGTACTGCACAAGCGGCCGCCCTGCGCACCTGGCTCCTCGACCACATCGAGTCCACCCTCTCCACGTCCCCCGACCCCACTCCGCGCACCACCCGCCAACTCGCCCGCGACCTGCAGCACGATCCCAAGCTGCGCG
>CAYVQL010000420.1:0-7876 GCA_964454135.1 uncultured Enterobacterales bacterium
TGTCGGTGTCGGTGTCGGTGTCGGTGTCGGTGTCGGTGTCGGTGTCGGTGTCGGCATCCTGCTCGGCGCTGTCGCCGAACGTGACCTCGTCCGATGCCTCCCCTCCGCTGCGGAAGGCCGGTCCCAGGTCCGGGCTGCAGGCCAGGGTCAGGGCGGGGAGCAGGCGCAGGATCGTCACGGCTCCTCCCCCCGCAACAAGAAGGCCGCGCCGGCTTCGCTGCCCCCTTCGTCCCGCAGGTGGGCGCCTACCAGGAAATCCGCCAGGCCGTCGCCATCCCCATCCCCGGCGCCCGCCACGGCTGATCCGGCCCCCTCGTCCTCTTCGTCGCCCCCGAACTCGATGTCGGCCCACTCCAGCTGGTAGGAACCCTGCACCGGACCCAGGACCAGGTAGGCCGCGCCGCGGCCGTCCTCGCCCGCGTCGTCGGCGCCCACCAGCAGGTCGGCGTGCCCATTGCCGTCCACATCGCCCGCGCCCGCCACGGCGATGCCGGCGCGATCGTTGCTCGTCTCGCCGGGCAGCACGGCGTCAGAGGAAGACAGGGCCACGGGGCTGGTCCAGTCCTTCTCCGCCCTGCCCAGCAGCAGGTAGGCGGCGCCAGCATTGCTGCCCCCGGCGTCATTGCCGTAGGCCCCCACCAACAGGTCGGCCAGGCCGTCGCCGTCCACGTCGCCGGGCCCTGCCAGCGCGCCGCCGGCGTAGTCGAACGCATCGGCCCCCTCCATCACGGCCGCGGCCGCAGCCAGGCTCAGCTGGCCGCTCACAGGTCCCAGCAGCAGGTAGGCCCTGCCCCCGCTCTCCTCGCCGCGGGCCCCCACCAGCAGATCGTCCAGGCCATCGCCATCGCTGTCCCCCACGCCCGCCACGGCGCAGCCCGCAAACGCCCTGCTGGCCTCGCCCTCCAACCAGGCATCGGCGCCTGCTGCGCTGCGCTGCCCGGAGAGGGGGCCCAGGAAGAGCAATGCCGCCCCGGCTTCCTCGCCGGCACCATCTGCGCCCCGCGCGCCCAGCAGCTGGTCCGCATGGCCATCGCCATCCACGTCGCCCGCACCCGCCACGGCGCAACCCGCGTAGTCTCCCAGCTGCTCGCCCAGCAGCACGGCCTGGGCCTCGCCAAGGTCCGTGGCTCCGCTGAGCGGCCCGTGCAGCAGGTAGGCGGCGCCCGTCATCCCCTCGGCCAGGCGCGCGCCCAGCAGCAGGTCGGCGTAGCCATCGCCGTCCGCATCCCCCGCAGCGGCCAGGGCCGATCCAAGCTGGATGCCCGCCTCGCCGCTCACGGTGGCCGTGGCCACCTGCGAGGCGGCCGCCGTGCCACTGATGGCGCCCGGCAGCAGAAACGCCAGATCCCGCCCGGGCGCGCCCAGCAACAGGTCGTCCAAGCCGTCGCCATCCACATCGCCCACGCCCTCCAAGGCGTAGGCGGCGTGGTCGCCCAGCTCGTCGCCCAGCACGATGGCCGTGGCGCCGGGCGGGCCCGTCTGGTCGGCGGTGCCATCGCAGTCGCTGTCGTAGCCGTCGCTCCAGTCCAGCTGCCCGGGGTGGACGGCCTCGTCCTCGTCGTCGCAGTCGGTGCCCCCGCCCTGCTCTTGGCTGTCGTGGCCATCGCCGTCGGCGTCGTAGTCGCTGGCGCCATCGCAGTCGGCGTCCACGCCGTCGTACCAGGTCTCCTCTGCGCCCGGGTGCACGGCGGCGTCGCCGTCGTCGCAATCGCTGGCGTCGGAGACGTAGCCACTGGGCTGTTCGCAGTCTTCCTCCCAGATCAGGGCGTCGCCATAGCCGTCGTCGTCACTGTCGGCGTACCAGCGCCGCAGCTTTCCCAGGCCCTCGTCGCTCTGTCCGTCGCAGTCGTTGTCGATGCCGTCGCAGACCTCTTCGGCCCCCGGGTGCACGGCGGCGTCGCCGTCGTCGCAGTCATCTTGCAGCGGGTAGCCGTCACCATCACCGTCGCCGTCGACCTCCGCCGGAGCGCTGTCCTGCGGCAGGTCGTTGCAGGCCGCCAGGGCGACCAGCAGGAACGCGGCGCGGGACGACAGAGATGCCATATCGGGATCCTACCTGAACAGGCCCGTCTTGGCTTGTTTCAGGCCCCTATGAACCACGCCCCTTCCAGGGTTCGATGCCGTCGCGGCGCAGCCAGAAGGGGAAGCTGGCGGTCACGCTGAAGCCCGGCGCGAAGGTCTGCTTGTCCACGTGCCCCGGCAGCGCCGTCACGTCGTCCGTGACGTAGTAGTACATGTGCAGCAGGGCGCGCAGGTCGATGCTGCGCCCCAGGAAGCCGTAGCCCACGCCGCCGCCCACGATGGCCCCCGGATCCAGCTCGCTGCCCTTCTGCAGGCCGCCAGAACCGCTGAAGAGGAAGTGGTGGCTGCGCGCGGCGGCCTCGCCGAAGTGAACGGTGAAGCCTCCCAGCCCGTGAAAGTAGCGGGTGGGCAGGGAGGCGCCGCGCAGGTCGATGGTGAAGCTGCTGCCTATCCACACGCCCAGGTCCAGGTGCACCAACTCGGGATAGCCCGTACCCGCGCCCAGGCTGAGCGCGGGTCGCGGCGTCGCGCTGGTCTCGGACTGCACCTCGGCCTGGGACGCGCCCACCGCATCCCCCTGGTCCTCGCCAGAGGCCAGAGGCAGAAAGGCCAGCAAGATGGGCAGAGAGAGGTTCATCACATCGACTCCGCGGCGTTGGTCGCAGGGACGGCTCTATCGCCGCAGGACAGGCCAGGCGATCTAGGCATCATTTTTCTGAAACAGGGGTCCGGAACTGCCGAGAAGATACTAGATGGCATCATCGTTCCCACGGTCGACGACGAACCTGCGCTGGCCCGCATCCCTCCACGCCGACTGGACCCAGCAGCTGCAGAACCTGACCATCGCTGTCTGCCTCACCCTGGGCGTCGCCTTCACCGCCGCCAGCCTGGGAGGGGTGGGAGACGTGCTGACGAGAACGCTGACGCCTCCGGGGGCAGAGCAGGATTGATCGTGAGCCCCCCTCCTCCAGCGTGTAGACTCTGAGAGGAGGTCCCATGAAGCGCACCTACACCTGCCCAGCCTGCAAGGCGGTGCTCAACCCGGAGCATGCCATCATCCTGCGCGCCTCGGAAGCGGACCGGGAGCTCTTGCTGGGTCTGCACCCTGAACCGGGCTGCTACGACATCTACCTGCCCAGCGGCGCCGAGCTGAGCGAGGGCGGCCTGTGGCGACTCACCTGCCCTGTCTGCGGCGCCGATCTCCAGGTGCGGCAAGGCGGCAATATCTGCCTGGTGCACATGCAGGAAGCAGGGGAGCGCAAGCGCGTCTACTTCTCGCGCGTGGCGGGGGAGCACGTGACCTTCGTGGTGAACGCCAAGGGAGAGATCGAGGCGCGCCACGGAGCCCACAGCCGAAACTACGAGCCCCTGGACCTGAAGGTCTGATCTTCCCCCATGCGTCAGCCAGCCCCCTCGCCCGGTGCCTGGCTGAGGAGCGGTGCCTGGCTGGAGCGGGGCGCCTGGCTGGCCGTGGCCGCGCTGATCTACAGCCTCTACGTACCCCTGAGCCGCCACCTGCAGGGAGCGGAGCCGCACATCCCCGTCCTGCCCGTGGACCGGCTGCTGCCCCTGATGCCCGGCTGGATGTTCGTCTACTTCGCGCTGCTGCTGACGGGCTTTCTGCCCGTGATCGTGATCGCGGATCGCCGCCTGTTCCGGCGCACGGCCATGGGCTACCTGGCGCTGGAGCTTTCCGCCTACCTGATCTTCTGGCTCTACCCCACCCAGATGACCCTGCGGCCCGAGGGCCTGGCCTCTGACAGCTTCGTCCGCTGGGGCCTGCGCGTCTGCTACCTGCTGGACGTGCCCACCTGCTGTCTGCCATCGCTGCACGTGGCCGTAGCAGCCCTGGCGGCCCTCTGCTGCTGGCGGGCCGACCGCCTGGTGGGGGGGCTCGCCTTGCTGCTGGCCTTGGCCGTGGGGCTCTCGACCCTGTTGGTGAAGCAGCACTACCTGCTGGACGTGCTGACCGGCTTCGTGCTGGCGGTCGCCATATGGGCAGTCCTGGTGGCGCCCCTGGATCTGACCGACCAGCCAAGACGCAGCTTGCGCTTCACCCGCTGGGCGCCTGCGGCACTGCTGGGACTGTACGTCCTGGCGGTACTGGCGCTGTACCTCTTGTACCGCGTGGGATGGCGCCCCTGGGAGTGAGCGGTCCAGAGCCCCGAAGCCCGATCATGCTCAGTGCTTCGGCAGGCCCCCGCTGCGGTCCAGCACATAGCCGCGCTCCAGGAAGAGGCGCCGGCAGGCGTCCACCACGTTGGAATCCAGTTGTTGACCAGCCTGGCGCACGATGGCCTCCAAGGCCGCGTCCAATCCCAGGGCTGGTCGGTAGGGCCGGTGGGAGGACATGGCCTCGACGATGTCGGCCACGCCGATGATGCGCGCCTCGATCCGGATCTCCGAGCCATGGAGCCCGTTGGGATAGCCGCTGCCGTCGAGGCGCTCGTGGTGCTGCATCACGATCTCGCCCAGGGGCATGGGAAAGCCGGCGGGCTCGAGGATCTCGTAGCCCACCTGCGGGTGCAGCTTCACCAGGCTGTGCTCCACCACGGTCAGCCCGCCGGGCTTGGACATGATCTCGGCCGGCGTCGCGATCTTGCCCACATCGTGCAGCAAGCCAGCCAGGTAGATCGTGCGCACCGTGGTCGGAGGCAATCCCATCTCTTCGCCGATGGCCTTGGCCAGACGGCCTACGGCCTGCTGGTGACCAGCGGTGTACGGGTCGCGGCACTCGACCATGCGCGCCATGGCTTCGATGGTGCCCTCGAGCACGCGCTTGATCTCTCCTGTGCGCTCCTCGATCTGGCTCTCCAGCTGCTCGTGGTGGCGGCGCTCCAGCTCCTCGAGCTGCCCGAAGCGCAGGGCGGCCGCCACCACCGTGATCAAGCGCTGGGGCTCAACCGGCTTGGTCAGGTAGTCGAAGGCTCCGCCACGCAGCGCCTCGGCCGCCGAGTTCACCGAAGGCTCGCCCGTCAGCAGGATCACCTTGGTGCGGCTCAAGGCGTGACGGAAGTGACGCAACAAGGTGACGCCGCTCATCCCCGGCATGACGATATCCGAGACCACCACGTGGAAGCTGCTCTCGCGGGCCATGGCGATGGCCTCGCGAGCGTCGGCCGCCACCTCCACCTCGTAGCCGTCGTACGCCAACAAGCGCCGCAAGGACTCCCGGATGCTCGAGTCGTCGTCAACGATCAGAATCTTGGGCATAGGCTCATGCTACCCGAACTACAATCGGACGTCTCACGTCCGAGCTCCCTTTCGCTCGTTTGTTCCTCCGCGAACGACCCATACCGTGCAAGGAGGCCTCAGCCCTTCACGAGGGGCAGCACCTCCTTGAAGCGCGCATGCCCTGCGCCACGCATCCACTCGTAGACCACCGACTCCCAGGTCGCCGGCAGCGCGCCCGCGCCTTCCAGTCGCCGCAAGGCCACGCCATGGTCGTGCCGATGGCGGGCGGTGAGGCAGTCGGTGACCAACACCACGCCCATGCCGCGCTCCAGGGCCACCAGCCCGGTCTGTTGGATGCAGATATGGGTTTCGCTGCCCACCAGGTAGAGCACGCTGCGGTCCGCACGCTCTACGGCCCGAGCGAAGCGCGGCTCGCCGAAGCACCCGAAGGAGGTCTTCGCGATGGGTTCCAACCCCCGCAGCACATCAGCCACGGGCTCGAGCGTGGGGCCGAAAGCCCGCGGGTAGTGCTCGGTCCAGAGCACGGGCACGTCCAGCTTGCGCGAAGCGGCCAGAAAGCGCAGCAGCCGATCCAGGGTGGCATCGGCTTCGGTCACCAAGGGATAATGGTTGCGCTGGATGTCGATCATGGCCACGAGGGCGGCGCGCGGGTCCAACAGGCCAGGTTGGATCATCTTCTCACCTCCAGGTCCGGCGCCCCGGTAGTGCAGGCGCCGGGTTTCAGCTATCATCCCTGCGCATAGACCGAGGTGCCCATGAACGCCAGGAACATCCCCGCCGCCCTGACCGCGCTCGCGCTTTCCGTCTCCTGCAGCGACCCAGTGACCGATGCCCGTCCCTTCCGTGCCGATGGCAAGCTGGAGTGGATGACGGTCATGCCCTCCAACCTGGGATCAGCGCTCTGGCTGCGCTACAAGTTGGAAAGTCCGGTGATCCGCGACAAGCCGGAGGACGAGGGCTTTCTGGCCTACGATTTCACCGGCCGGCTCCAGATCGAGGTGGACGGAAACGCCTTCTACCACGGCGCCCTGATCCTGAAGCCCTCCGGCCCGGCGCTGGACAAGTTCTACGCGCCCGAGATTCGCGAAGAGGTGGAGAAGATCTGCACCTACTCCAGCTGCAAGGAGAGCGGCCTGACCAAGCTGCAGCCGCTGCGCGACCTGCAGCCGGGCGCGGCCATCAACATCGAGGCGACGATGCCCATGACCTATGGCAAGGCATTGATCCACAGCCTGGAGATGCAGATGCGGCGGGAGTAGGGCCCCCTACACCACCTCCACCGCGATCCCAACCTTCTCGCCCCGCACCTTCACCAGCGCCCCGCCCTCGAGCTCGCCATCCGCGGTGATCCGGACCGCCAGCGTCTCGTTGGCGATGTAGTCGCCGCAGGCCTCGATGGCCTGGGCCACCTTGCCCTGGGCGCGGTAGCGCAGGCGGATGCGGTCGGAGACCTGCAGGTCCAGGTCCTTGCGGTGGTTCTGAACGCCGCGCACGAAGTCGCGAGCCATGCCCTCCAGCTCCAGCTCGGAGGTGATGACCGTGTCCAGGGCCACGAAGAGGTCCCCCTCCAGGTGCACGGCCAGGCCCTCGGGGCCGGCGTGGGAGAGGAACACGTCTTCGCCGGTCAGCGTGACGGAGGTGCCGTCGAGATCGAAGCGGTGCAGCCCGCCCGCCTTCAGGTCCTCCTGCAGGGCGGCCACATCCACCTCCACCAGGTAGGCCTGAATGCCCTTCATCACCCGGCCGTAGCGCGGGCCCAGGGTCTTGAAGTTGGGCTTGGCCGAGGTCTGCACGAAGCTCTCGCTGTTCTCCGCCAGCTCCAGGTCCTTGACGTTGACCTCTTCCAGCAGCTGGGCGCGCATCCCGGCGGCCTGCAGGGCCTGGCGTTCCGCTGCGCTGCGCGGGCGGATCAGCAGGCGGCGCAGGGGCTGGCGCACCTTGAGGTTGTTCTTGTTGCGCAGGCCCAGGGCCAGGTTCTTGTAGGTGATCACCGTGTCGATGCGCGCCTCGAGATCCGCATCCGCCAGGGCCGGGTCGTAGACCGGGTAGTCCAGCAGGTGCACGCTCTCGGGGGAGTCGGGCTGCACGCTGCGCACGATGTTCTGGTAGATCTCCTCGCAGAGGAAGGGCAGCACCGGCGCCATCAGGCGGCATAGGCCCTCGAGCATCTCGAAGAGGGTGGTGAAGGCCGCCAGCTTGTCGGTGTCATTCCCAGTCTTCCAGAAACGACGTCGGGAGCGGCGCAGATACCAGGCCGAGAGCTGGTCCTGGAACTGCTCGAAGCGCTCCATCAGGTTGTGCACCCGGTAGCCCTCGAAGCTCTTGTGGGCGAAGCGCACCAGGTGCTGGAACTTGCTGACGATCCAGCGATCCAGCTCGCTGCGCTGCTCCATGGGCACGTTCAGCATGTCGGGGCTGATGCCGTCCACCTCGGCGTAGGTGACGTAGAAGCTGTAGCAGTTCCAGAAGGTGAGCAGCTTGCGCTTGACCTCGTTGGCCAGGCCGCTGTGGCCCTTCTTTCCACGCTTCTGCTTGATATGCGGGAAGTTGAGGTTGGAGGTTGGGTTCTTGGATGCGTAGATGAAGCGCATCACCTCGGCCCCGATGGCGGCCGCCGCCTCGTTGAACTCGATGGCGTTGCCCGCGCTCTTGTGCATCT
>CAYVQL010000421.1:0-7845 GCA_964454135.1 uncultured Enterobacterales bacterium
GGATCAGCCAGCCGGTGCGGACGCCCCAGGTGGCCAACTCCGCGACGAGGTGAGCGGAGATGGGGACGATCCGGCCCCGCTTGCTCTTGTCGATGTCGCGGTCGATGACCAGACGGGCGGCGTCGAGGTCCACGTCGTCCCACCGAAGCTGCATGGTCTCCCCGACCCGTAGGCCGGTGTACCGCAGCACCGTGGCCAGCCTCTGCTGCCAGCCGTTGAGGGAACGCACACAGGCGTCCATCTCCGCCCAGGTGGGGGCCAGCACAGGAGCAGCCTGGGCACGGACCATCTGGATGGCGCGTGGAGCAGGTATGAGCCCTGGCCACCGCTCCGACTGCTCTGCCCATCGCCAGGCAAGCTGCACCACCTCCGCTATCTTGCGAGCAGTGTCGGCCTGTCGAGCCCGACCGTGAAGGCCGTTCTCCGGCCTCTGGAGCCAGACGTAGAAGTCCTCCAGGACCGGACGACTCAGCATACTCGGCGACAAGCGGCCCCGAGGATGCCTCTCCCGAAGAAACCGAACGAAGATGTCCAGGTTCTCGGCGTACCTGCGGAGCGTCCTGGGGCGGAGCCTGACCGCCACCTGCTCCACGTAGGTCACGAACACATCTTCTTCGAGGTCAACTGCTCCGCGAGCGACTTGAGGCGACCAGTCCCGTCCGAGGGCGAGGGCGACCTCGACCTGGAGCTTGAGTAGCTTGGCCGCCGCCTGGCTGGGGCAGGTACGTTGCCGATTGCGACCATCTGGAGCACGCCAGCGGACTGCCCACTTCTTGTCACGTCGTTCGATGCTTGCCATGCCTCCAACTCCTCCAGCCACTCGTCCAGCAGGTGGGGCCGCCAACGAACACTTCGCCCGATCCGAACCCAGGGCTTGCTACCCAGTCCCGCCTGCTGGGACTCCGCCATCAGGCGCTGGATGGTCCTGGTGGAGGTCCGCAGGTGATCGGCTACCTCTCTTGTGAGCCACATGGGTTCTCTCTTGGGCTTCGGCGACACGGTGCTCTCCCCGCGGCCCACCGTGATGGGGGGCTGCTGGGGACCGCCAGTTTGCCGTGATGGAGCGGGTCTTCCGTGTTCGGTCACAACTGGTCTGACCGGCACGGACTCGGCCCGGTGGGCCTTCCTCTCCGGGGGAGAAGCGTTCAGGACAGGCTCGGCGTCTGGTCCTCGGATTCGATGGATTTCAAGGTCGGCCACGCTGCGCGCGACCCCGGCGACTACCGCCGTTCACCCAAGACCGAGACTGGACGAAAACGCCCAGGTTCGAATCGAGGTGATGCTGGGTCTACCCCCTCCCTGGCAGAACCCGACCTACCTGGCGTGCGAAAACCTCTGCACATCGAGGCGAACCCGTTTCAGATCTGACCTGCTTCCTTTCGTGCGCGAATCCATCCGGCCCCCCAGGGGTCGCCGGAGTCCCTGATCGACTTTTTGCAACGGTTCCACAGGTGAGCCCGGAAGCAGGCACACGGGTGGTGCCAGTCAAGGTCGGCACGGACGCCTCCGTCGCTCTCGGAGGACATGGGCTGTGCATGAAGCTGGAAATTGAGCAGGCCACATCTCGAACGTGACGGTCTGCCGGTAGTCGGGACGGTTGAGAGAACGGGCATTTCGTAAACCGATTTCGATGCCCCAGGAGCCACCTGATGACTACCGCCACCGGCACCGTGATCGCCTTCCCCGAGTCCGAGGTCTCCCTGGTGGACGCCTTCCTCAGGGGCCTGCCAACCGCCGGGACCAGGAAGGTCTACCTCAGGTCCATCACAGCCTTTGGCAGCTACCTGGGCTCCCGTGATCTCCTCGCGGCGACCCGCCGGGACATCGAAGCGTGGCGAGCGCACCTGGAGGAAGCTGGGCGTGCCCCCGCGACCATCGCCCTGGCGTTGTCGAGCCTGACCAGCCTGTACGAGTACGCCGTCGATGAAGAGGTCATCGACCGCAACACCGCAGCCCGAGCCCGCAGGCCGAAGCTCCCGGCCCACTCGACCCGGAAGGGCATCACCCAAGCCGAGGTCAGGGCCATGCTCGACGCCTGCGAGGCGACCACCACCATCGGACTAAGAGATCGGGCGCTTTTGCTCACCCTGGCGATCCAGGGCTGGCGGATCTCGGAAGCCCTTGGCCTTCGAGTGGAAGATCTTGGGGAGGAGCAGGGCCACCGAGTAGCCGAGATCGTGGGGAAAGGAGCCAAGCACGCGAGGGTCACCCTGGCGGCACCCGTCTGGATGGCCATCAGGGAGTGGATGGAGGCCGCCGCCATCACCAACGGTCCGGTGTTCGTACCCGTGCTCAAGGGTGGGCGGGTGCAGCCAGGCCGATCACAGAGCCCTCAGGCCGCCTGGAAGCGCGTGAGGCTTCTGGCTCGACAGGCCGGACTGGATCGAGAGATCTTCCCCCACCTGTTCCGGCATGGATGCGCGACCGCTGCCCTTGATGCTGGCGTGCCCCTTCACCAGGTGCAGGATCATCTCCGTCATGCCGATCCCCGGACTACCAGGCGCTATGACTCCCATCGGATGTCGCTGAACAATCCGGCTCCCCACGTCTTGGCGGCCAAGCTGGTCACCGACAAGTAGAAGGGCAGGAATCCCCTGGCCAACCGCAGCTATACCCCCCTTCACCTGTGCCAGAACCCGCGTGAGCGAGCACTCGCCCATCATCCTCCACCTTCGCCCAGAGGGGGTCCGTCAGGGGGTTTCCCTTTCCAAAATCGAGGTGGGTGAAGCCAGCTTCTTCTTCTACGTCCTCTCGACCTGATCACTTTCCGCAACGCATGGGTACGGTGCCAGCGAAGGCCCGAGTTGATCCGCGAGTGCTCCCAATAGTCTGACTATTTCCCCCAAGGGGTAGAAGGCACGGAGGTTCACATGCACCACCCGACCCAGCCCGAACCCACCACCCTGGCAGGCCAGCAACCACCCGCCCGACTTCTGACTGCCCGTGAGGTGGCGGAGCGTATCTGCGTCCACCGCGACACCGTCTACCGACACGCCCGAGAGGGAGAGCTTCCTCACTACCGAATTGGGCGAGCCCTGAGGTTCGACATCGGCGTTGTCGAGGCCCACTACCAGGGGTAGTCCATCATGCGGGGCAGCAACGACCATCTCGTCGTACCCGGTCAACACTTCGAGCACGACTCCAAGACCTACCTCGACAGCCTTCGCTCGATGTGGGGGGCCAAGGCCGCCAGGGTGCTACGCGACAAGGGCTACATCCCTTTCGGCAAGCCCCTCGGAAAGAAGCGCCTCTCAGGTCGGCTACATCGGGAGGTCAGCTACCCACGCCGGATTCGGGGCCGCGTGCTTGCAGAGGGCGAGCCAGGTGCGGTCTTGGGCTCGGACACTACTGCGATTGCCGAGACCGTCTACAAGCTCGCCAGGGCCTCCCAGGGGCTCTTGGTGCTTCCCAGCAGGGGCAACTCCAGCCTGATGGGGCGGTTGTCCTACGCCGCCGCGAATCCGCCCAATCCCTACCAGTGGTGCCCTGTCGTCAGCCAGCACTGCAAGATGGGTGGGATCATCTGGGAGATGGGGCCGGCGCTGTCAGCGTCCGCCGCCACCGTGGCGAAGCTCCTGGGCCGCAAGCTCTTCCTGCCGCAGTTGCCCGCTCCCGGTTCCAGCCTACATCGGCTCCAGTTCATCCCCGGCTACCCCAAGGCCGAAGATGTGCCGCCTGACCTGGTGCTCGTGCCCCTACCCTTGCCATGTGACCTGTTCTCCGTTGGTCAGCATGTCGCCCTCGCCCAGCGATACCCCACAGGCATCTGGAGGTGGGCCGCCGACATGGCCCCTGAGCTCCAGCATCCCGAATTCTGTATCGACCTGGACAGCTACCTGGCCGCCACGTCCGCCCGGCTCAAGACTATCGATCTCTTAGTCCAAGAACACGGTGCCCACGTCTGCACCTCGGCTCCAATGGTGCTTGGGCTACCCCGTGTCCTCGAACGGACCATCAGGCGGGCTCTCGGCTGGAAGGTCATCGCCAGGTACACCGCCGTGGAGAAGGACGGTGCCCGGCACGTCTGGAACGGCTCCCCCCTCGTTGGCGAAGCCCTCGTCGTATGGGGAGCATCATGAGGCTGTTCACGCTGCGAGATGCCGAACATGAGTTTGTACGTCAGGCCGGCAGTCCCCAATTCCTCTGGGGCAGCTACCACGACCGCCAGACAGCGGCGCTGCACACACACAAGTACAGGCGGGAGATGGGTGTCCTCCTGCCATGCAGGGCCGACAAGGCCGGCGCACACGTCGTGGATGCCAAGGGCGAGTCCCGCACCACCCACTGGCAGGCCCGAGAAGGCATCCAACAATTCGTCGGAGTCGCCAGCCAGATCCGCAACAGGACCTACAAGGCTGGACTGCTCCGCATCGCCCGCTGGCCCAAGGAGAACGGCAGGGGCTGGCGAGTGATCGCCATGCCGAGCCTGGTTGACCGCCTGGTAGGTGCTGTCCTTCTGGAGGTCGTGGAGCCCATCCTCGACCCGATGCTCTCCGATTTTCAGCACGGATACCGGGCTTCGAGCATCCAAGGTCACAAGCTGGAGGCCCCGGGCTTCCCGGGCATCGCCAGGGGCTCCACGGAGATCGTCGCCCGACGAATCCTACGCGCCGTCAGGGGCGGCCACCTGTGGCTGGTCGAACTCGACATCGTGAACGCCTTCCCCAACGTGGACCGGAAGCGCCTCTGCCGGATGCTCATCAGGGCCGGTGCCTCTCGCTCATTCGCCCGCATGATCATCCGGGCACTCGGCGACCGAGCCTCTGACGAAGGCGACGAGGTCGAGATTGCGGGCATTCCCTTGGGCCACCCCATCGGCCCGCTCTTGTTCAACTTCTACGTCCGGTCGATTCACTCATCGTGGACTCCTGGGACCGTCCTCACCTCCTACGCCGACAACATCTTCGTCGCGGCCCGAGAGAAGGACACCCTGGACTACGAGATCAACCGGATCAACAGCCGTCTGTCGGACCTGGGCCTGGAAGCCAAGGTCGAACAGCAGGCGCTCCTGGAAGGTGAGGCCAAGCTCAACGTCCTCAAGGAATGGAAGATCAGCCTTGGGGTCGAGAGGGCGGAAAGGACCCATCAGGAGCAGGAGGCATTGGCGTGATGAGTCGCCATCCCTCCTTCGGTGGTCTTGGAGATGGTCTCCCCCCTGGTGGAGTCTCCCCCCTGGTAGGTGGAGATCGGCATCAGGTAGAAGTCCATCAGCATCTGGAGGATGACCTCCAAGGTGAGTCTCGTTCCCCCCAGTCCGAGGACGAGGGTCATCAGGATGCTGAGGAAGGTTTCTCCCTCTCTCTCCATGCTCTCACTACCGACCATCAGGGAGTCGGTATCCGCTGCGGATGCAAGGGGAACCACCGCCCCACGCGCAACCGCTACCAGAAGCCCTCGAAGCCAGGCCCCGACCTGGACCCGGAGGCTGATGGCCCAGGCAAGGACCGTCCCGTCCTCGCTCAGGGTAGCTCCTCCCCCTACGCCAATGACCCTGGCGAAGGGGGAGGTGCAGATGCGGATCTGGTGTTCCCGACGAAGGTGAACGACAACTACCTGGCGAAGTTGAGGGCTCTCCGACCGAGCGAGCAGACCAACGGGTGGAGTGCCAGGATCACGATACCCACCTGGGAGTCACTGGCCCCTGGCGCTCACCATGCCGATGCCGCCCGGCAGATGGTCCGCACGTGGCAACGAATGTCGAAGGCCCTGGTGGGAGCAGGATGCACGCAGGTCAGGATCAACATCCCGATGGAGGACCGCTACCTCCACACCCCTGGCCTGCTGGGGTGCCCGTCCGGGCCAGGACAGGTCGGTGACGACCACTGGAGCGTCGACCAGTCTCCCAGGGTCATGGCCGTGGACGGCGAGCCCCGCCTGGTCCTCTGGCTGCGAAGAAGGGCTCGGGAAGGGAGTCCCCGCCGAGGTGCTCTCCACGCCGGAGATGGCGGTCAGGTGGTAGCGTTCGCCGTGGCTTCGAAGGGCGGTTTCGTCTGTTCCGTGATCGGCTTCCACATTCGAGGGGGACGCCGAGAGGCACTCCGTCTGGTCAGCGGCGCGAGGTGCCCCAACCCCAACACGGCTATCGCTGTAGCCCTCCGGTGGGCGCTGACGGCGTACCCGAAGGACATCAGGCTGACGGTGTGGACCGACCACTCCCTTGTGAGGGCTGCGATCACGGGCAGGTACAAGGTCAAGAAGCAGACGAAGTCCAAGGTGGATCAGCGGTCTCCGGCGGCCCGCGTCCCCCGAAGAAGGAACGACTCGAGCAAGTACGCAGGGGTCAGGCCACCCGGGCTCAACCAGGCGCTACGGGGCCTCCAGCATCAAGTACGCCATCGGCATGGGTCGGTCAGGTGCAAGAGGGCACGCAAAGGTGGAGCCACGATGCTGGAGATCGTATCGGTGTCGGTGGGGTTGCTCGCTCGCGCTGAGCGAGATGACCTCACCCGGGCGCTTCGGGAGATCACAGCTTGGTCTGACGGCTCGTAGGCCCCGGCGACGCGTGTGGTTCGGTCAGCACCAAGGAGATGGCTCCACAGGGGGGTTCGACTTTTCTGGACCAGGGGTAGAAGAGGCGTGGCCATCAGCACCGCCCCTGCGGCCACCCTGGGAAACGCCAGGCCGCCTGGGCTGGAGAGACAGATGACCATGACTACCGACCACACCTACACCTGCTCGGCTTGTGGTGCTCACGACTTCACCGTCGAGAACGAGTCGTTCAAGCACCTCATCTACACCGTGACACTCACCTGCACATGCGAAGCCGACGCAGGCATCGCCCACATCAAGACATTCGAGGTCGAGGACAGCACATTCAGGACGGGGCCGTTGGACGACCTCCATCAGGTCCAAGAATGGGACGAGCATGAGCCCGACCGCTACCACGAGGACATCGTGGACGAAGAGGTCAACTGCCAGTCCTGCTGTGAGGACGCATCCGGCGACGACTACGAGACCATCGTGGATGATGAGGTGCCCCTGGGCCACCTTGACAGATGGCGTGTCCGCTGCGACGGCTGTGGTCGTCTGATACCGTTCGGGTGGTCCCATCCGGCTCGGGGGGGCCGCATCTGGCCCGTGGACTCCGTCGATCACATTCCCGGCAAGGCGTGGCCGGAGCCCTCGGATTGGCCGGACGACTCTAAGAGATCGCGCCCCCTGGATGCCTGATCTCGTCAGGTCTTGCCCGAGCTACACCGCCCGGTGGTCCTGCTCCCACGCCTCCAACATCGTCTTCCTCTCCGGCCAGTCGGGCATGGTCCGCCCCAGGGTTGCCCAGAAGTCAGGCGAGTGGTTGCGGTGCAAGAGGTGAGCGACCTCGTGGGCAACGACGTACTCCATCGCGGCAGCAGGTGACTGGATCAGCCGCCAGTGGACACGGATCACCCGGTCCCGCCCGAGGGAGCCCCAGCGGCTCTTGGCGTCCGAGAGCCGGAAGCCGTGGCTCTTGATGTCGAGGTTGCGCTCATGTCGATGTCCGAACCGTTGTAGGTCCCTCAATGCCCGTTCGCGGAGCCACACGTCGAACGCAGCCTGGATGGCCTCCAGCTTCCCTGCACCGGCCAGGTGATCCGGCACAACAACATGAAGTTTCGACCGGCAAGCGATCTCGACCTGCTCCACCTCGCCGGGTTGCACATCGAGCATCAGCCACCGGCCCCGGTACTGGAGCTTGGCCCCGCTGGCGTACCGCTGGGTCAGCAGCTTCTTGTGCTTCTGCTCGATCTCCCGGACCGCGTCGAACAGCCACCGCCTCTTGGCCTCCAGGAAGGCCAGGAGGCCGTCAGTGCCGTCCCAGGTCGAGCCCTGTGGTGCCACCACCTCGACCCCTCCAGGCGTCACCAC
>CAYVQL010000422.1:0-7831 GCA_964454135.1 uncultured Enterobacterales bacterium
CCGCAACGATGAGTCGGCCTGTTTCTTTTGCGGGGGGAGGCTGCCTCCCCCCGCAAAAAAGCACGGCCGTGGTCTCTGTTCGGGCCCACTCTCCCGAACGATGACCAAGGCCGCAGCTCTCGCTGAAAGAGCAGTACGCGAATCCTCGTGGTCGTCGCAGAATTTGCCCTGTACCATTCCGCGAGTTGGCGGTTCCAGTAGCTCTTGGAGATCGAATTGCGGACCCGAGGCCGCGTGCGGCATAGGCGTCGGCGTGCACCGATCCACCCATCGCAAGTCGATCCGCTATGCTGATCCCGCCCCTCCCACGAGGCCCCCACCATGGCCCATGAGCACCGCGTCTGCGCCCGCTGCATCATGGACACCAGCGTGCCCAGCATGCGCTTCGACGACACCGGCACCTGCAACCTCTGCCACGTGCAGGATCGGCTGGACCGCGCCTTCTTCAGCGAGCAGGATCCCGACAAGCGGGCCGAGTTCGAGCGCATGGTGGCGCGCATCAAGGCCGACGGCCGCGGCAAGCCCTTCGACTGCATCGTGCCCTACAGCGGTGGCGGCGACAGCAGCTACGCCCTGGCCAGGGTCTGCGACCTGGGCTTGCGGCCCGTTGCCTACCACTTCGACAACGGCTGGGTGTCGGACCTGGCGCGGGAGAACATCGCTCGCGTGACGGGCGCGCTGGACGTGCCGGTCAAGACCATCAGCTATCCCTGGGACAGCCTGAAGGACGCCTACCTGGCCTGCTTGCGGGCCTCCATTCCCGAGCTCTGCCTGCCCTGCCTGGTGGCGGTCTTCTCGCTTGCGTACAAGGCCGCCGAGCGGGAAGGGGTGCGGCACGTGATCTTCAGCTCTTCGCCCATCACCGAAGGGGTGGCGCCCATCAGCTGGAGCTACGTGGACGGGCGCTACCTGCGCTCGGTGCTGCGCGCCCATGGGCGGCCCGAGACGCTGGCGATGGCGAAGGACTACGATCGCTTGCGCATCAGCCGGCTGGCCGCCGGCACCCTGCTGCGGCGCACCAAGGTGATCATGCTGCCGCTCTATCTGGAGTGGAACGACGGCCGCATCAAGCAGGAGCTGCAGGAGCGCTTCGGCTGGCAGGACGGAGGCAAGCACGCCGACTGCGTGTACACGAACTTCAGGAACTACGTGATCTGGAAGAAGTTCGGCTTCGACCTGCGCAAGCTGGGTCCGGCCGCCCAGGTGCGCGCCGGCCGCGTCTCGCGCGCTAGGGTGCTTTCCTGGTTCCAGGAGAACCCCGTCTACGAAGATCGCGAGCTCAACGACCTGGTGCTGGCCCGCCTGGGCCTGGATCGGCCTGAGCTCGAGCGCATCCTGGCGGCCGAGCCGCGCAGCTTCCGCGACTACGGCACCTACTACCCGCTGGTGCGTATGGCCAAGCCCCTGATCCGGCAGCTCTCTCGGCGCGGGCTGCTGGCGGAGCACGTCTACGACAAGTACTTCGAGCTCTGATTCTGCCGGGTGCCCCCTCCTTCACAGTGCGCTATGGCGCAGAGCATGCTGAACCTGGCCGGTACTGCGATCAAGGGGGTCAGCCTGGGCGGGCTGGAGACCTGCATCCAGCTGCCGGGGCTCGACCTGGCCTTCGACATCGGGCGCTGCCCGCGCTCGGCCGTGCAGCGCAGCCAGGTCTGCTTCAGCCACGCCCACCTGGATCACCTGGGGGGCGTGGCCATGCACGTGGCCACGCGCGCCCTGACGGGCCTGGCTCCGCCCACCTACCTGCTGCCCCAGGCCAATGTCACCGATCTGAAGCAGATGCTGGCCAGCTGGCGTCGGCTGGACCGTTCACGGCTGCCCTGCCGCATCCAGGGCGCCGCGCCGGGCGACCGCTTTCCGCTGCGGGGCGATCAGGAGCTGCGCTGCTTCGGGACGACGCACAGCGTCCCCAGCCTGGGCTACGCCGTCTGGTCCCGCAAGCGCAAGCTGCGACCCGAGTACCAGGGCCTGCCCGGGCCGCAGATCCGCGACCTGCGCTTGAGCGGCGTGGAGATCACCGAGGAGCGCTGGAGCTGCGACGTGGCCTTCACCGGCGACACGCTCGTCGATGTCCTGGACCGCGAGCCCTGGCTCTACCAGGCCCGCCTGCTGATCCTGGAGGCCACCTTCCTCGACGATCGGGTCAGCGTCGCCTCCTGCCGCTCCAAGGGGCACCTGCACCTGGATGAGCTGCTGGAGCGCGCGGAACGCTTCGCCAACCAGGCGATTCTGCTGACGCATTTCTCCGCGCGCTACGCGTGGCGCGAGATTAGAGCCATACTGAAGCGGAGGTTGCCGCCCGAGCTGCGTGTTCGGACTATGCCCCTGCTGCCCGGCTCCTAGGCTGAGACCATGTCCCCCCGCGACGAAAAGCCCGCCATCTGCCCGCCGCTGCCGGAGCGCTACGAGGCGTTGCCGTCTCCGACAGAGGCCTTGCTGGGATCCGGGGGCATGGCCGACGTGTTCCGGGCCCGGGACCGCCTGCTGGGCGAAGCGGTGGCCATCAAGGTGGTACGCCGGGACGTGATGTCGGCGCCGGAGTTCTCGCCTCGTTTTCGGCGCGAGGTGCGCATCTCGGCCAGCGTGGTGCACCCCCACCTGGTCCCCCTTCACGACCTGGGCGACCTGCCCGACGGTCGCCCCTACCTGGCCCTGGCCCTGGCCGACGCCGGCTCCCTGCTGGAGCTGCGGCGCACCAATCCCCCCTGGACCATGCTGCTGCGGCTGCTGGACGAGACCCTGTCGGCCCTGTCCTGTCTACACGCCAGGGGCGTGCTGCACCTGGACGTCAAGCTGTCCAACGTGCTGCTGCATCGCGACCAGAGCGGCACCCGGCGGGCCTGGCTGTCAGACCTGGGGCTGGCCAAGGTCATCTCCCAGCGCGAGTCCTTCGAAGGCACCCTGGCGGGCACGCTCTCCTACATGCCCCTGGAGCTGCTGACCCGGCGCTACGCCGAGATCGGTCCCTCTTCGGATCTCTTCGCCGTGGGCGTGTTGATGTTCCGGCTGGTCTCAGGCACCAACCCCTTCAAGGACAAGGGGGTCTCCAACCACATCAACATGCGCTACCGCCCGCCGCGGCGGATGCCCGTTCGCCGTGGGCTGGTGGTGCCCCGCGGCCTGCAGGAGATCATCCTGGCCCTGGTGCAGCCCGATCCGCGGGCACGCTTCGATCTGGCGGCCGATCTGCGGGCGGCGTTGGCCTCGCTGGAGCGCCTGGACGAGCAGCCGGATCCCGAGCCCCCCAGCATCATCCCGGCCACCCACCGCGCCACGGCGGCGCCGACGGACGTGCTGAGCGCGGACCGCGGCTCCGAGAGCTACTCCGTCGAAGTTCCCTCCTTCAGCAGGGGGGACGAGCCGCCCCGCTGGAACCGTCCCTCGCTGGGGCCGCCTCCCTTCCGTCCGCTACCCGAGCCAGGCATGGGGGCCCGGGCGCGGGCCAGCCTGCCGCTCTTCGCCCTACGGGAGCCCCCTTTGGTAGGGCGCGACAAGGAGCTGCAGCAGATCTGGGATCTGGCGCGCCAGGTGAACGCCACTGGGCGGCCGCGGGCGGTGATCCTGCGCGGCGAGGCGGGAGTGGGCAAGACGCGTCTGGTCTCCTCGGTGTCGCGCTCCCTGGAAGAGAGCGGCCACGCCATGCCGGTCGAGGTGTCCTTCTCCCTGCACAGGGGGCCGGGCGACGGCTACGCCGCGGCGGTCCGGCGCCTGCTGCGCTTGGCGGGGCAGGACGCCGAGATGGCGCGGGCGCGCCTGGAGCGCTGGCTGGCCCGCGACTGCCAGGACGTCTCCGAGCAGGTGATGCTCGAGGCCGCGCTGCTGCAGCGCTGGGGCGTGCCCAGCAGGACCCACAAGCCCGTCTCCTCGGCCGTGGCCCGCGAGTATCTCTTCAAGCACCTGGAACGTTACGCCTGGCGCGGCCTGGGCCTGCTCGTGGTGGAGAACGTCCATCACTGCGCGGCCAGTGACGACGGCGCCGACCTGGCGGCCGCCGTGCTGCAGCTGGGCGTGCCGGCGTTGGCCATCGTCACCTGCCGCGTCAGCGCGCTGGATTTCCACCCGCGGTCCAGGGCCTCCGTGCAGGCCCTGCGAGAGCTGGGCGCCACGGAGATCACGCTGGAACGCATACCAGCGGCCGAGATGGCCGCCCTGGTGGACGAGTACCTGCCCCTGGAGCCCACGCTGGCGGCCGAGGTGGTGCGTCGCAGCGAGGGCAATCCCCTCTTCGCGCGCGAGCTGATCGGGCAGTGGTGCCGGGACAACGCCCTGGTGCCCGCCACGCCCCCCAGCTCGCGACGCTCTCCTCCACCGGAGCTCCGGTTCCGCCTGGCGGTGCCCCGCAGCGACGCCATCCCGGAGGACATCCGCTCCCTGCTGGCCTCGCGGCTGAGCACGCTCATCCTGCGCTCCCGCAACGCGGCGCAGGTGGGCGATGCCCTGGATGTGGTTGGCGTGGCGGGCAGCGGCGTGCCCTGGTCCATCCTGGAAGAGGCGGCCGGGCCTGGCTTCGGCACCCTGGTGGAGGGTGGCCTGCTGCGGCGCCGGCGCGGTACCGCCTTTCTGGATCACGCCCTGTTGGCCCAGCTGCTCGAAGAACGGGTGCAGGGCAAGGCGGTGGTCAAAGCCCACACCGCCCTGGCCCAGGCCTGGCGACGAGCCAGCGACGACCCCCGAGCCAGCCTACAGGTGGGGCACCACGAGCTGGCGGCGGGGCGGGTGCAGGAGGCTATCGGGCCCCTTGTTCGAGCCGTCCAGTGGCTCGAGGTGGCAGGCAGCGCCACGGGCCTGCGGGCTACGGCCCTGGACCTGAACCGTGCCGCCCAGGCCGCGGGGGAGGACCAGGCGCCCTGGTACCTGGCCCAGCTGGCCCTGGCCTCGGCTGATCGCGCCGCGGGGGCCATTCCCGAAGCCGTCAAGCGCATCGAGGCCCTGCTGGACCGGGTCCCGGATGACGCCGATCTGGCCATCGAGGTGGCCGCCCAGTACGTCAACACCCTGGACTACGAGCCCAAGGCCCGCAAGGGGCTCCCGGTCCTGGAGGCTGTGGAGAAGCGCGTGCCCGAGGCCTCGCTCACAGCCCAGGCGCGCTTCTACCAGGCCCGGGCGGCCTGCCTGCTGCACCTGGGGCGCAACGGCCCGGCGGAGCGGGAGCTGGCCCGGGCGCTGTCCACGGTGGTGCACGAGCCCCACCGCGCCGAGCTGGTCTACCAGATGGGCAAGTGCCTGAAGCTGTCGGACTCCGAGCGCGCCCTGGGCGCCCTGGACGAGGCCTGCCAGCTGGCGCGCCACGTGGGCTATCGCTCGCTCGAGGCCCAGGCCCTGGCCTGGAAGGCCATGATCCACGGCATGTTGGGCAGCTGGAAGCTCGGCTCGAAGATGGCCGAGGAAGCCGAGCGCCTGGCCCTGGCCATCGGCTTTCACTGGCAGGTGCCGTTGTGCCGCAACTCCCGCGCCGAGTGCCTGCGCTTCCAGGGCAAGCTGCCCGAGGCCATCGAACTCTACCTCGAGGGGCGCGGCTGGGCGGCCGCCACCGGGCAGAAATCCTGGAGCTACGTGGCCGATCTGAACCTTGCCCTCTGCGCTCTGATCGAGTGCCGCATGGACATGCTGCGCGAGCGCCTGGACGCCATCGCGCGGGAGGACGCGCCCCGCTGGGAGCCCTTCGCGCCGATGGTGGCTGGCCTGGAGGCAGCCTGGCGCGTGTTCAAGGGCGAGGGCCCGGAGGCGCTGCAGGGCGTGCCCTACCAGCGCGCCGTGGCTGAGGGGCTGGATGGCGCCCTGCTGCTCGCCATCCTGCTGCGCGCGGTGCGGGCCAGGGGCTGGGGCGCCGAGGCCGGCCGCATCTGGGAGGCCTTGCAGCGCGGGATGCAGGAAGCGGGCCTGCAGCAGGCCCACCTGGGCCCCATGCTGGCCCGCCACGACGAGGCCCTGAAGCGCACCGGCCTGGGTGGGGTCGTCCAGCCCGGATGACCCGGCTCGCGTATTGAACTAGCTCGCGAATACCGAGAGCGTTTCGCCGTTGGTCACGTCCAGCAGCGCCACCTGCCGTGGCAGCTTGACCACCAGCTGCTCTCCAAGGCAGAAGTGCTCCCGGGCACCGGGCAGCTGGCGCTCCCAGATGGTGGCGCCGTTGCCGGCCAGGCCGCGCAGCAGCGCCTGGTCGCCTTGGCCCTCGTGCCGCATCACCGCCAGGGCGCCGCCCGGACGCAGGTGCAGGGAACCGGGGCCCGCGAAGTTGACGACAGGCCCCTGGGGTCGCAGGTCGTCGGCGCCGAGCACGGCCATGTGGCTGGCGTTGTCACCGTCCATCACCAGCACGAGCTTGTCGCCTATGAGCAGGGAGTCGGAGGAGGCGGTGGCGCCGGGGACCGGCAGGGCCGCGCCTCGGCTGCCGCCGCCAAAGAGCTTGGCGAAGAAGCCCCCGTTGGTGGGGGGCGGGGCGGGCTTGCGGGCGGTGGGCACGGTCCACAGGCGATGGCCCTTGCTGGTGTTGAGGGTGATCACGGCGCGGTCGGACACGAAGGGGACGTCGTCCACGTCCTGCAGCTCGTCGTCGACCACGTGCCAGGTGGAGTCGCCGCTGCGGGGATCGATGCAGTGCAGCTCGGTGTCGTCGTCTTCCACGGTGACCAGGATGCGCCCGCCCAGCGCCAGGTGGCTCTCCGCCTCCCGCGACCAGCGCTGCTCTCCCTGCGCGTCGTAGAAGCTCAGATCCTCGTCCAGCTGGACCAGCACGCCTTCGCCGGGAAGCACGGAGGCGTGCTCGGCCTGGCGGCTCAGCAACAGCGTGCCGGCGTCCAGATCGAAGAGCTGCAGCAGGTCGTTCTCGCAGAGGCAGGCCACGCGCCAGCCGTGGGCGCCCTCCAGCAGCTCGATGGCCAGCTCGTCGCTGCAACCCGGCCTCTTCCAGCGCAGCACGTCCTGCTCCAGATCGCCGGGCAGGGGTGTGTTCCAGCGCAGGACCCCGGTCGCCAGGTCCAGGTGCCACAGCTGCCCCTCGCAGGCCACGAAGAGGCTGCGGCCGCGGGCCGCGATGTGGCCGCCGTTGGGTGGCTGGCGGCTGCCGATGGGGGTCTCCCAGAGCACGCGGTCCTGGGTGGGATCCACGGCCACCAGGAGCCAGCCGGCGCCGTTCTGGCGCGTGCCGAGCACCAGCAGGCCGGCGTCGCTGGGCAGCGGGACCAGGTCCGAGATCTCGTCGAAGTGCTGGGGGCTCATCCCTGACCCCCGTGCAGCTCGTGGAAAGCGGCCATCTGGATGCGGGTCTGCACGCGCACGCAGGCCTGGTTGAACTCGGGCTTGTTCTGGTGGCGCTGGCCGTAGGCGCCTTGCACGTGCTCCAGCTGGCTGCGGCTGCTCACGCCGTGGCTCCGGAGCACATCCTGCAGGGGCAGCTGGCCCTCGTCCACCTGGGTCAGCTCGTGATCGATCACCCAGTACATCTCCAGGTCGTCGGGATCGTGGCCGGCGAAGGGATCGCCGCCGCCGCCGCTGGAGGATCCGAAGAGGCTCTCGAGGAAGGACTTGAGGAAGGACATGGGTACTCCATGGGCTGGTTTGTTTGCACCCTGTTCCTTCTCAAGTTCCGTGCCATGGCCCAGCGGCTGAAAATGGGCTGTTGAGGGTGGGTTGGGCTGTCATGCGGGTGTCACGTGACATGGGACGTGGCGCGGCGGAGGGCCTTGGTCATCGTTCGGGGCCAGTCGGCCCGAACAAAGACCACGGCCGCATTTCTTGGCGGGGGGAGGCTGCCTCCCCCCGCATCGCTAACGCTCTGCAGGGCTGCGCCTGCCCTGCGGGCACCGCGGCTGCCGCCGCTGGCTTGCCCCTC
>CAYVQL010000423.1:0-7808 GCA_964454135.1 uncultured Enterobacterales bacterium
TGGGTTTGGGGTGGAAGGTGGCGCCTTCTTCTCGCGCGCCACCCCCGATGCGGAGCTGCAGGCCGAGCAAGAAGTCGACGATCCACAGCTCTGGGCCCTGCAAGGCGTGAGCTGGAACGACGGGTTCCAGGGCCACGTCCTGATCGGCGTCGCCCGCCAATGAGCTTTCGTAGCTGGGCTCGACCGTTCGCAGGGGGAGAAAGACAGGCACCTCGAAGAGCAGGTCCACGTGCTCGCCCAGCCGGATCTCCAGGCCCGCGCCCGCTCTCGGCCCGAGCTGTCGCGGGCCGATCAGGGTGGGCAGATCCTCTCCGGGGAGCTGCTCGTCGTCGATCCTGCCGCCGGATGCGCGCGCGATGCCCGCGCTGAGCAGGGGCCTGATGGACTTGGCAGGAAGCGGCACCAGGCGCAGACCAGCCCAGGCCCTGGTGAGCAGCAGCGCGCCGTCCGTCGCGTCGGCCTCCCAAGTCTCATCCCAGTCGGCACCGGCATCGCTGGTGGTGGCGGTGAAGCTGCCGGAGACCAGGTGCAGCCCGATGTCCGCTTCCAGAAAAGAGCAGAGACCGAAGCCCAGGCTCACGCTACCGGCACCGCCCAGAGCGCGCAGCAGGTCGTAGGCCAACAAGATGTGCTTTCGATCGGAGGAGTCGTAGGAGGAGGCGCCCTGGTAGGCGTAGGCGCTGGGCGCGTTCTTCAGTCCGCCCAGCAGCCTCATCAGGAAGCGGCCCCGCCGGCCCCTGCTCCTGTGCTGCCAGCTCTTGTAGTCCCAGCCCGAGTTGTACCAGTTGAGGTAGCGCCGCGGGCTGAAAGCCAGAGGTCCTCCCACGGCGGCGTGCCCCCCTCGTAGCGCTGCAGGAGCTGTTCGAGGCTGCAGCGCTCCCGCTCCTGGCGACCGGTCTCGGCGCTGTAGGAGTCGAGCACCTCGCCATCGCCGATTTCTCCCATTTCGCGCTTGAGCAGCTCCAACTCCTCGGCGCGGTCCTCTCTGGTCATCTCGTCGAGCAGCTCGTCGAGCACGGGGACGGTCGGGTCGCGGATGTCCTTGTCCCGCTTGATCAGACCGGTCTTCGCGTCCTGCAGCATCAGCCGCACCGAAGACGCGAAGCTCTCCTCGGTGCTGGGTGTGTAGGTGAGGACGACCGAGAGCAGCTCATAGTAGTCCTGCACCTCCAGCAAGAGCAGCGTGACCTCGAGCTCTTGCTCCGGTCCTTCTTCATCGCGCTCATCCTCCGGCTCCGGCAGCTCGTCGTCGAGCAGCACGTCGATCGTCGGGAGGGGCGCCAGGATGTCGAGGGAGCGCACGGTGCCCGCCAGCGCGTAGCTCGCGCTGGCTGCCTGGCCCACCGCCACGGCGCAGCCGGCGGCCTGGCCTGGCGGGCAGTTCTCCAGGTAGGCGCTGGCCGTCAGGTCGCCAATGTTGGGGACGTCTTGCAGGTCGATCAGCTGGAACTCGGGGAGGGCGGCGACTTGAGCTGTCAGGATCTGGGGCATGCGCCCGGCGAGCTCGACGGATGGCTTGTCGGTCGGCTCGAAGGCGGAGGCCAGGATTGGGACGGCAGCCACCGCTTGGGGAGCGAAGAGAGGCGCCAGCCCGGCCAGCAGCAGGCCCAGCGCGCCGAGCGGGCGCAGGCTCTTGTGGCCCGGTTGCCCGCGCCTGCGTCGAAATCCCAGGTACGCTCCGAGCCACAGCAAGCCTGCCAGGGTGCCCTCTGGCGCCTGGCCCGCCGCGGCGCAGCCGCAGGAATCCGGCCGAGAGCCTGGATACACGGCGGCATCCCCGTCGTCGGGATCGTCGCCGTTGGCCACGTGGCCCGCAGGCTGGTCGCAGGCCTGCTTGCCATGGGCGGCATCTCCGTAGCCGTCGCCATCGGCGTCGCGATACCAGGTGTCCATGTCGATCGCCTCCTCGTCCACCTCCCCGTCGCAGTCATCGTCGTGGCCATCGCAACGCTCCACGGCGTCCGGGTAGGTGTCGGGATCCAGGTCGTCGCAATCGCCGGAGACCGTCCGCCCCCCCTCTTCGGGATCGCATGCGACGTAGGCCTCGGCGGTGACGCCGTAGCCATCTCCATCCTGATCCGGATACCAGATCACCGCGTCGACGGCGTCGATGTCCGCCTCGCCGTCGCAGTCGTCGTCCAGCTGGTTGCAGCGTTCCTCGGCGCCGGGGCGGACCTCGTCCAGGGTGTCGTCGCAGTCCTCGCCATTGTCCGTCCAGCCGGCGGGTGCCTCGCAGGCCAGCTGAGCGTTGTCGGGATCGCCAAAGCCGTCGCCGTCTTCGTCTGCGTACCAGGTCTGGGCGTCCGCCGCATCGGCGCCGTCCGTGGTGCCGTCGCAGTCGTTGTCGCTGCCGTCGCAGACCTCTTGGTTGTCAGGCCAGGCCAGCTCGTCCAGGTCATCGCAGTCGCCCGCCAGCGCTACGTGTTCGGCCGGCTCCTCGCAGGCCTGCTGGCTGCTCCCTTCGTCGCCCCAGCCGTCGCCGTCCTGGTCGGCGTACCAGGTGGCCTGGTCCACAGCCTCCTCGTCGATCGCGCCGTCGCAGTCTTCGTCCACACCGTCGCAGTGCTCGCTGGCCTGGGGATGGACGTCCTGGTTGGCGTCGTCGCAGTCCGTCGCGTCGGCCACGTGGCTGGTCGGGGCGCTGCAGGCGCTCTGCGCGACAGCGGGGTCGCCATAGCCATCGCCGTCGGTGTCGGCGTACCAGGTGGCCGCGTCGGCCGCGTCGGCCTCGTCGAGTGCGCCGTCGCAGTCGTTGTCCATGCCGTCGCAGATCTCGGTGGCGCCGGGATGAGCCGGGGAGTCGGCGTCGACGCAGTCGCTGCTGTCCGTGACGTAGCCGCCGGGAGCGTAGCAGGCAGTCGCGGTCTGGCCCGCGTCGCCGAAGCCGTCACCGTCGGCATCGAGATACCAGGCGGAGGCGTCCGAGGCGTCGTCCTCGTCCGTGTCGCCATCGCAGTCGTCATCCAGGCCGTTGCAGGACTCGGTGGCGCCCGGGTTGACGGCCGCGTCGCCGTCGTCGCAGTCTTCGGTGCTGTCGTAGCCGTCTGCATCGTCGTCGAACGCGCACCAGATCTCCACCTCGAAGCTGTCGCTCCACGTGGTGCCGGAGGAGTCCTCGAGCTCCAGGTCGAAGCTGGCGCTGAAGCTGCTGCTGCAGGCGGCGTCCACCTCGAAGTCGAAGTCTCGGGACGAGGCGGTGCTCGCCGTGGCGCCCGCCGCGATGTCGCCCAGGCTCTCCTGGGTGTCGGTGATGGTGATCAGGGCGGCGGAGGTGGAGATGGTGGCTACGACGTCATCGGCCTGGTCCGTGCCCAGGTTCTCCACCTCGAGACCCATCTCGATGCTCTCTCCCACCTCAGCCAGCCCGTCGCCGTCCCCGTTGGAGGCGCCGCTGCTGTCGTCGTCGATGCTGTGGGAGGCGTAGGCCAGCAGCGGGGAGCTGGCGGCGCTGACCACGTAGGGCACGGGATCGTAGGCGGTGTTGTTGTTCTCGTCGAGCTCGTCGATGTCGTCGCCGTCATCGACAATCACGCCCACGTAGTAGGATCCCGCGACGATGGTGGGCACGCTGCACGTGCTCCAGGAGACGCTGCTGGCCGCGCCCGCCGGCAGGGAAGCCTGGGCCGCCGCGCAGGCCTCGGCATCGCTGGCGTCGATGGTGGTGTCGGCCGAGAAACGGACGCTGGCGGCGTAGGCGCCTGACTCGCGGTCTCCCAGGTTCTCCACCAGGTAGGAGAGCGACAGCGCGTCACCCGCGGCGCCTCCGCTGCCCACGACCGACAGGCTGCTGACGGCCAGGTCGGGGCCTAGCGTGCAGAGCAGGGGAAGCTCGAGCTGGGCGGTCCAGGTGACTCCGGTGCTGTCCTCGAGCGTCAGCTCCAGCTCGGCCGTCGAGTCGGTGGTGCAGCTGCCGGACACCTGCACCAGGAAGCCCTCGCTGGAGGTCTCCAGCGCGTCCATGGCGATGCTGCCCCATTCCACGCTGGAACGGCTGAGCGTCAGGTCGGTCGCGCTGGTGCTGAGGTCGCCCACTACGTCCGCGGCGTCGCCATAGCCCTGGTTCAGCACGTCCGCCCACAGCTCCACGGTCTCGCCGGGCTCGAAATCCCCATCTCCGTCGCCGGAGGAGTCGCCGGTGCCGTCGTCCAGGCCCTCTGAACCGGCGTAGGCCAGGATGGGAAGGGAGCCATCGATGGCCGCGGCCCAGTCCAGCGCGCCCACCAGGTCCAGCCTGCCCGCGCTGGAGACGCAAGTAGGCACCAGGTCGCAATCCAGGGAGTCCAGGGGATCCGTGCCGCTGATAATGGCCTCTTTCACCTCCTCAGCCGAGAGACCTGGGTAGGCCGCCCAGACCAGCACCGCGGCTCCGACCACCAGAGGCGCGGCGTAGGAGGTGCCGGAGCCAGTACGCACGTCGGTGGGGTCGTCGATGTCCAGGGAGTAGATGTCTTCTCCCGGAGCCGCCAGGTCCACAAGGGTTTCCCCGTAGTTGGAGTCGATGTCCAGCTCGTCCGTGTTGTCTGTGTAGGCCACGACGATCTGGTTCGCAGCTCCGTACCAGGGGGGGTAGTAGGGCGCGGGATCCAGGTCCATGCTGTCGTTGCCCGCCGCCATGATGCTCAGGACCCCTGCGGCGTCGGCGGCGGCCAGGGCGCTCTCCACCAGCTTGCTGTACGAGCCGCCGCCAAAGGACATGTTCATGGCCAGCGCGCCGTTGTCGATGGCGTAGAGGATGGCCTCGGCCTCGACGGCGGTGGAGGCTGTGCAGCTGATGTCGTCAAAGACCTTTAGGGTCATCAGCTGCACGTCCCAGGCCACGCCGGGCAGCGCCACGCCGTTGTCGCCGATGCCGCCTATGAGGCCAGCGATGAACGTGCCGTGGTGGCGGGGGCAGGAGTCGCCACTGGGCTTGGTGGGCAACATGGAGAAGGGCTCCACATCGTCATCGTCGCTGGACATGTCCCAGCCGTAGCAGTCGTCCACATAGCCGTTGGCGTCGTCGTCGAGGCCGTCGCCGCACTTCTCGGCAGGATTCTGCCAGAGCTGCCCTGCCAGATCCGCATGGCTCAGGTAGCTGCCGGTATCGAGCACCGCGACGACGATGGAAGCGTCGCCCGTGGTGATGTCCCAGGCGTCGAAGGCGCAGATGTCTGCGCCCGCCACGCCCCAGGAGCTGTCGATCTCCTGGCCCGTGTTCTCCAGGTGCCACTGTTCCGTCAGGTAGTCGGAGGGGGTGTACGCCAGCTCGATTCGATAGCCGGGCTCCACCCAGTCCACGCCGGGTGCCTGGGACCAGGCTGCGATCACTTGCTCTATTGGCAGATCAGGAGGGCATTGGATCCGGTAGACGGGGTTGCGGCCGAAGCGGCGTTCAACCTGGCAGGACAGCGGCCCCTCCTCGCCGGGGCTCCATGCCCTGCCGGGTGAACGCATGGCGAACTGGCCGGGGACGACCTGGGCTCCCCGCGTTGCGTTTTCGCGCCACGCATCGATGGCGGTGAGCTCCTCCGCCGGCAGGGCGGCCCGGGGCCAGGCGGCGGCCAGGCAGAGAAGCGCCAGGCCTGTCTGCGCGGCCCCGGGCGTGGCGCCGCGGTTCAGCGGGAGATGCACGCGGCGCCGCAGCCAGTGCAGTAGACGTTGTCGGGGGTGTTGGAGGTGATGGTGCAGCCGGTCTCGGAGTAGGAGGAGTCGTCGCAATAGATGCCGCCGCCGTCGTCGCCGGCGGTGTTGTAGCGGATCAGCTCGCTGGTGAAAGCCGCTGATCCGCCATAGACGGCGATGGCGCCACCATCATCGGCGGTGTTGTTGGCGAAGTCGTTGGTGTCGCCGCTGAAGGAGGTGACGCCGTTAACACGCATTCCTCCGCCTTTGGTATCTGCGGCGTTGCCGTCGAAGCTGGTGTTGGAGACCAGGACGGTATCGCTGCTCACGAGGTACATACCACCTCCGAAAGACCCAGAGTTGCTGATGAATTCGCACGAATCCACCCAGACCGCCGAGTAGTCGTTGGCATAGACACCGCCGCCGTAGGAGCCGGCCGTGTTGGAGGCGAAGGTTGAGGTGGCCACGGACAGACTGCCAGAGGAGTAGGCGTAGATGCCAGCCCCGTACGTGCCGCTGGTGTTCGTGTCGAATTCGCACAGGGCGAAGGAGGCGGCGTCGCTATTGGTGAGGTAGACGGCACCGCCGTTGGCCCCAGCGCTGTTGTTGGTGAAGTCGCCGCCCTCGAAGAGAGCGTCGTCGGAGCCCTCGCCGTAGACCGCGCCCCCGTAGTCGCTGGCGCTGTTGCTGTCGAACGTGCAGTCGGTCACGGTCAGCCCGTCGGAATAGTCGAGGTAGATCGCGCCCCCGTACTCGGCGCTGCCGTTGGAGAAGCTGGAGCCGTCGAAGCTGGTATTGGTGGCTTCTGTGCCGTAGTACGCGCCGCCACTGGCGCTGGCGGTGTTGGCATCGAAGGTGGCGCCCGTCACGGTGACCTGGTCGTTGACCTCGATGTAGAGGCCGCCGCCAATCTCAGCCTCATTGCTCGTGAAGCTGATCCCTTCGAGATAGGCGTTGTCCGTTACCGCGATGGCGAGCCCGCCTCCACCGTCGCTGGCGATGCAGCTTTCGTATTCCTCGTCGATAGCGCTGAAGCCGATGTTCTCCAACAGACACGTGCCGCCCCCCCACGCCGCCTCGTTGGAGGAGTAGCTGTTGCCCTGCAAGCTCACGTTGGTCGACAGCAAGGCCATCACGCCGCCACCCAAGTAATCGGCCAGGTTGCTGGTGAAGCTGCTGTCGGAGACCTCGATCTGTTCGGATTCGAGCAGGCAGATCCCCCCGCCGTACCCCGAGCTCCCGTCGCCGCCATAGTTGCCGTCGAAGCTGTTGTCATCGAGATAGGCGCCTGTGGCCAGGTTGGTGCCCAGGCCGCCGCCGTAGGTGGCCAGGTTGCCCTCGAAGCTGGAGCCGTTGACGTAGATGTCCGTGGCGCCAGTCAGGATGCCGATGCCGCCCCCGACTTCCGCCTCGTTGCTCAGCACAGTCAGCTCCTGCAGCACGACGGAGCTGGAGTTTTCTACAGCGATTCCGCCGCCATTGCCAACCGCCTCGTTGCCTTCGATGATGCACTCGCTGACCGTGACATCGTCAGAATCGACGATGTAGATGCCTGCGCCGTTGTCGAGGGTGAAGCCGTCCGTGATGATGAAGCCCTGGATGGTGGTGCCGGTTGCCCCGTCCAGGGAGAGCACCCGGTCCGCTCCGCTGGAGCTGATCACCGTGGTGGCGGCGCCGTCGATGGACAGGATCTGCAGCTCCTTATCGACGGTGATGGGGCCGGCGTACAGCCCAGTCTCGACGCAGATGCTGTCGCCGGCGCTGGCGACCGCCACTGCCCCGGCCAGGGTCGTCACGTCGCCGGGCACGTTCCAGTCGCCGTCCGAGCCGGTGCAGCTCTCGACCACCCCCGAGCAGGGCACCTCGCTGGCGGCCGGATTGATCTCGGCGTCGTCGTCGTCGCAGTCTGTGGCATCGGTGACCACGCCGCTGGGGGCGTGGCAGTACAGGGTGCCGGCGTCGTCCTCGTCGCCGTAGCCATCGCCGTCGTCGTCGTAGTAGTAGGTGGTCTGGCTGTTCGGATCGATGCCCGAGTCTTCGTCGTCAGCCAGGTCGTTGCAGTCCTCGTCGGTCGAGCCCTCGTCGCAGATCTCGGTGGCGCCCGGATTGACGCCGCTGTCGGCGTCGTCGCAGTCGCTGTTTTCGGTGGCCGCGCCGCTGGGGGCGTGGCAGTACAGGGTGCCGGCGTCGTCCTCGTCGCCGTAGCC
>CAYVQL010000424.1:0-7796 GCA_964454135.1 uncultured Enterobacterales bacterium
CTGTTGGCTCCCAGCGCGGGAGCCGAGCGTGCATGGAGGCGCGACGAGGTGCCCGTTGGCAGGCCGCAAGAGACCGCCATCGCCCCCCCCGAGCTGCGTTGCGCGGGCCAGATCGAAGAGAGCCCCACCGGCCTGCGCCTCGACCTGAGCCTGCACCACGTACAGACCATCCAGCGGCTGCAGTCCTACAAGCTCGTACAGCGGCGCGGCCTGCGCCGCCGCACCCTGTCCCTGGATGAGCGGATCACCTCCCACGAAGAGCCTCCGGTCCCAGCTCCGGACCAGGACGTGCAGCTGAAGGCCGTCCCTGCGTCCGTCGGCCTGCAGCCGGCCGCCCACGACGCGGTGGTGGGAAGCGGCAGGTCCGACGCGCAGGGCCTGCTGGTGCTGGACCTGGATTTCCAGGAGACGGGCTGGGTGCCGATGGAGCTGCAGGTCTGGGTCGGTCAGCAGCCGCTGCCCGGGGTGCTGGACCTGCGCCACAGCGCGCTCTTCACCAAGGACCGTCTCTACGTGCTGCGCAGCTTGCTGGAGCGCGACCGTGTGGCCGAGGCGCGCGCCGCAGCCGCGGATCCGCAGCTGCCCGCGTCGCTTTCGGAGCGCATGTGGAGCGAGTACTGCGCCGGCGTGACGCCCATGATGCCCGGCCTGGTGGAGATCGGTGGCACCCAGGCCGTGGGGCGCCTGTTGGAGGGGGCGCCCCTGGGGAACGAGCACTGCACCGACGCCTGGAACGCCTACGCCATGGACGCCGAGCCCATGATCCGCCTGCTGGCTTCGGCAGGAGAGGTGGATGAAGCCCGCTGGGTGCTCTCCATCCTGCCCGACGAGCACCTGGCCAAGTCCAGCCTGCGCATGCTCTTCCAGGACCAGATGCGCACGGCCTGCCCCCGTTTCTCGGATCAGGCCATGGCGCGCTGGCAGGCCGCCCTCGAGAGCGCTGATCCGCAGGCCGAAGCCGCGGCCAGGGCCGCCTACCGCCAGGTCATCCGCCTGAAGGAGGCGGATGACGGGCTGCAGGCCGCGGCCAGGGCGGAGTCCGACCAGGCCCTGCTGCTGCACCAGCGCGGCCAGATCACCAGGCAGGAGGCCGAGCTGCGGCTGGATGCGGTGCGCAGCGCCCGCGAGGTCTCCTGGGACGTCCAGCTGGCCATGGGCTACGCAGAGGCGGCCGCGCTCTCCGTAGTGGCGGCCTCGGTCTGCGAGGGTGGACGCTCCCCCGCCCCGGACGCGCCTCCCTGCCACGTGGCCAGCGCGGCCCTGCGCCGCAGCGTCGACGCCCTGCAGATCAAGGGAGTCAATGAAACTTCCCCCGACGGCTTCTTCGACGGGGCCGTGACCCACGCCCGCCGCGTCGCGCGCCTGGCGGACTCCTCGGTCTTCCGCAGCATGCCCCTGGACAGGGGCGTGCGCAGCGCCTTCGTCGGAGCCGCCGAAGACGCCGAACAAGCGGCGCTGGAGGCCTTCGTCGCCTTCCGCGTGGCCGCCTTGGCGCGCAGCGGCCTCAGCTGCGCCCGGGGCAGCGACCTGGGCAGTACGGCCGGCCTGGCCCAGCAGCTGGACGAGTTGGTCCCCGGCGGGCGCTTCGACGGGCTGGTATTCAGCAGCCGCGCGGCCTGGAAGGCCTGCCAGGCGGCCAGCGGGCAGGACTGAGGCACGGCCCCCCTCCCGGCGGCTCGAGCAGCTGCCACCAGTCGCGCAAGAGGGCGTCTGGTTCCCGACCGAAGAGGCCCTGCTCCAGCTCGTAGGCTTCGTCGAATGACATGGCCGTTCTCTACAGGTTCTTGGCCCGTCAGGATGCGCGTCGTTAACCTGCCAGCATCGCCCGCCGGTCGCCCAACGCCACGCCAGGGAAGAACCCGCTGCACGCGCCACCCCGTCACCGAGACGCGCAAGAGCAGGGCTCCCCGGTCCTCCGCGCGCTCCTGCCCCTGGCCTTCTTGCTGTCCGGCTACGCCGCGCTCAACTACGAGATGGCGTGGATGCGGCAGCTGGTCTCCCTCTTCGGGGTCACCTACCACGCCATCACCACCATCCTGGTGGTCTTCATGGGCGGCATCGCCCTGGGCGCCGTGGTGGCGGGCTGGCTGACGGACCGCTGGCGCCTGCCTCCCCTGCTGGTCCTGGCAGGCCTCGAGCTGCTGCTGGCCATCTTCGCCCAGCTCTTCCCCATGGCGCTGGATGCCGTGGAGGGGGTCTACCTGCACCTCGCCTCCGCGGACATCTCCTTTGCCGGGCACAGCGCCTGGCGCTTCCTCTGCGCCTTCCTGGTCCTGGCGCTGCCCACCCTGGCCTCAGGGGCTACGCTGCCGGTGGCCTGCAAGGCCTTTGTCAGGCGCAAGCACGACATCGGAGACGACGCCTCCCTCTTGTACGGCTTCAACGTGGTGGGCGCGGGCCTGGGCTGTCTGCTCACCACCTTCCTGACCATCGGGCTGTGGGGATTTCCGGCCACCGCCTGGCTGGGCAGCGCGGCCAACCTGGCGGCGGCGGCGCTGGTGCTGCTGCTCTTCTGGTTGAGCGATGCGCGCTGGGAGCCGCCGGGCGCTCCCGCGCCCACCCCGGCGCCCGCCTGGAACCCGGCCGCCCTGCCCGTGGCAGCGGCCTACTTCGCCGTGGGAGCCTGCGGCGTGGCTGGCGAGGTGCTCTGGACCCGCGTGTTGGCGCAGAGCACGGCCAACCCCGCCACGCTCATCTTCGGCCTGGTCCTGCTGATCTTCCTGCTGGGCCACGCCCTGGGCGCGGGCCTGCTCTACCGGCTGCTGGCGCCTCGGCTGGGCAAGCGCAGCCTCTTCGTCGGGCTACAGCTGGGCATCGGCCTGTTGGTGGTCGTAAGCGTCGTCTTCCTGATCCCGGCCGAGCCCGTCAACCAGCAAGCCCTGCTGATGTTCCTGGGCGTCCGCATCTCGGCCCAGCGCCTCTTCATGCTGGCGCTGGGCGTCTTCCTGCCCGCGATGTTCTCGGGCGCGCTCTTTCCCCTGGCCTCGCGGCTCTCCATCGGGGGCCTGTCCTCGCTGGGCCGGGGCATCGGCTCGCTGGGGGCCCTGTCCACCCTGGGTGGAATCGCCGGCTCGGCCCTGACCGGCTTCTGGCTGATGCCTGCCCTGGGAGCGCCCCACTGCCTGCTGGTCATGGCAGGGCTCTGCCTGCTCAGCGCCATCTGGAGCGCTTGGGCGCTGGCCCGGCGCTCGACCGCGGCCCCCGCCACGCTGCTGCGCGCGCTGGGAATGACGGCCGCGGTCCTGGGCTTGGTGGGCGGCACGCTCTGGCAGGTCAAACCCTACGCCCATGTCCAGCTGACTCCGGGGGAGACGCTGGAGTCCTTCAGCGAGGGCCGCTTCTCCGCCACGGCCGTCGTGCAGCTCCCGAACGGGGACCGGCGGATCGTCATCCACGGCGAAAAGGCCAGCGGAGGCGGCTCGGACATCGACCTGGCCTGCCGGCTGCATCCCGCAGCGAGCAAGGCGCTGGTGATCGGCATCGGCAGCGGCTCCGTGGTGACCCAGGCGGTGCGGCAGAGCCAGCTGCAGGAGGTGGTGGCGGTGGATCCGGAGCGGGAATTGCCCAGCAAGATCCGCCTGATGGGCCTGCCCGAGCGCAACCAGGCGCTGGACAGCGACAAGCTGCGCATCGTCGAGGACGACGGCCGCCACTACCTGCTCACCACGGATCGCAGCTACGACATCATCGTCAACGACGCGGCCTACTACGCCTGGTATCTGGAGCTCAGCACGCTGGAGTTCACTCAGCTGGCGTGGGACGCCCTGAATCCCGAGGGCTTGTACGTGGGGCGGCTGCACATGGGCTTGATCTCCGAAGAGACTCTCGAGCGCGAGCTGGCCACCTTCCTGAAAGTCTTCCCCAACGCCGCGGTCTGGGATCCCTTCCAGTCCGACCTGGTGATGCTGGTGGGACGCAAGGGGGAGCTCCCGCTGGACGGCAGCGCGACCAGACGCCGTCCGCACCCGAGCAAGAAGATCTGGCTCGACGCCGGCCAGATGGCCGACGCCGCTGCGGGCGCCCGGATCATCGACGACGATCACCCGCTGCACGTGCCCCGCAGCTTCGTGTACCGCTACTACGGCCCGGACGAGCGCGCGTCGGCCGTGCACAGGCGCTTGGACTAGCGGACATGCAAAGCCCCTGTCACAAGATGCAACGCCGCTTGCCCAACAGGCCAGCCGGCAGTCAAGGTGCACCGGCGCTTTCCGAGGAGCCGCCCATGACCCACGCATCGTTCTCCCTGGCCATGCCGGTCCTGCTCGGCCTGCTGGCGGCTTGCCACGGCAGCGGCGAGACCACCAAGGACTCCGCCCTGCCCCAACCGGGCGACAGCGTCCCCGAAGACACCGGAGAAGCGCCCGCCGCCTACGACGAGGCCCAGGTGTGCGACATCAGCTGGGCGCTGCACGAGGAATTCGAGTCGCTGGTGATCGTCAGCTGGGAGCAGCTGGCGGACGCCGAGGGCTACGTCGAGTTCAGCGTGGACGAGGGGATCTGGCGCAGCAGCCCGTCGTTGGCGCTGGCGGCGGGCCCCCAACAGCAGCTCCTGCTGGGCCTGCCCTACGACGCCGAGCTCAGCTTCCGCGTGGTGAACGACTTCGGCGACGGCCCCCTGGCCACGGCCGAGACCGCGGCCCAGACCGGGGCGCTGCCCGACGGCGCTCCGGTGATGACCATCCTGACCTCCGACGACACGGCCTGGGAGCCCAGCCTGCAGTACGTGCTGGCCTGCATGGACTCCCAGTCCTCCGGGACCTTCGTCCTCGACCGCCAGGGCCGGCTGGTCTGGGCGCGCAAGACGCCCGCCCAGGCCACGACGCTCTACGCGCGCCCCTCCTACGACGGCCGCGACATCCTGATCGACCACAACAGCTACTGGGCCATCTACGACGGGGGCGCCGCCTCGCAGGTGGTGCGCATGAAGATCGACGGCAGCGTGCTGGACACCTACGACACGCCGGGCCTGCACCACGCCTTCACCGAGCTGCCCGACGGCTCCATCGTCTGGGGCGCCGCCGAGAGCTGGAGCGAGACCATCGAGAAGCTCACCCCGGAGGGCCTGCAGCAGAGCCTGTGGTCCTGCGATGAGTGGCACAAGACGGTGGGCATCTCCAGCTACTGCCAGTCCAACACGCTCTACTACCACGAGCCCGACGACAGCTTCCTCTTCTCGCTCTACTCGGCCGAGACCGTGATCGAGATAGACCACGCCACCGGTGCCAGCCTGCGCTGGTTCGGCCACGCCGAGGGTTCCTGGGCCTTCGAGCCAGGCAGCGCGCCCTTCTACTGGCAGCACGGCGCCCACTACACCGAGCAGGGCAATCTGCTGCTGTCCTCCCACGTGGACGAGAGCAGCGACGAACTGGTGGTACGCGAGTACGCGCTGGACGAGGACAGCCAGATCCTGAGCGAGGTCTGGAACTTCGGCGTCGGCCTGGGCGTGGAGGCCGGGGAGATGGGCGAGGTGCACCGCCTGCCCAACGGCAACACCCTGCACAACTACGGCACGGGCAGGCGCCTGCGCGAGGTCACCCCCGACGGCACGGTGGTCTGGGATGTGAGCTGGGAGGGCCCGGGCGGGCTGGGAAGCACGATACCGGTGCAGGATCTGTACGACTTCGCGCCCTGAGAGCCCCTCAGGGCAACAATTCCGCCGCCTCCAGCCGGTACACGGGCCCATCCGCGCCCACGGATCCCGAGGTGCTGGTCAACCCCGTGACGAAGAGGCTGCCGCGGTCCATGATCTGCGGGTAGCGGTACTCGATGCGCAGGTCCTCGCTGCGCGGCTCCAGCAGCAGGGGCACCACGCCGCCCTGCCGGAACTGGTAGGCATAGACGCCGTCGTTGCCCGTGTAGACCAGGTAGTCGCCGTACAGGGTGCCGTCCTGCAGGTAGTGGTGGCTGGCGGCGAAGGTCTGATTCAGCTGGTAGGGATCGTTCTCGATGGCCCGCTCCAGGTCGGTCACCTGCTGGCTGGCGTAGTCGTAGTAGAAGGGGCCGCTGGCCGAGATGTAGAGCACGCCGCCGTCGCGCCACTCCACGCTGCCGGAGATCTCGGTCTCATTGCCCAGCCAGGTGGCCTGGTTGGCGCTGATGTCGAGCCGCCACAGGCGCCCGCTCTCGATGAAGTAGAGCGTGTCGTCCTCGACGCCGAAGTCCCAGAACTCGGCCACCGAAGCGCCAGCGCTCTCCAGGGTGGTGACATCGGCGCAGTCCTGCCCGGGCGAGCAGCGCCAGAGCGTGGTGGCGCTGCCGGTGGTCATCACGTACAGGTCGCTGCCGTCCACGTCGTAGGCCCACCAGCGCTGGCCGTCGGTGGGAGTGGGGAACTCCACCTCGTTCAGCAGGCTGTCGGCCTGGCTGCGGTCGTAGACCGAGTAGACGATGCCGCCGGCGGCATCTTGCGCGGTGGCCACGGCCTCGTCGGCGGCGCGGTAGTTGTAGGTGTCGCCCTCGCCGATGGAGAAGGCGTAGTCCACATAGGCGCCGCTGACCGGGTCGTAGGAGTGCAGGCCAGGGGCCCAGCTGGCGTAGTCGAGCCAGTAGAGCAGGTCCCCCGGCGCGTAGAGCTCGGCGGCCTCCTCGCCCAGAAACTCGCTGCGCCCTTCGTCCAGCGCGGCCTGCAGCTCGTTGTACTCGCCGATGTCCCGCATCATGGGATCGCCGCTGTCGCCGCTACCGCCGGAGCTGAAGCAGGCCGCCAGGGGCAGCAGGACCATGGGCGCCAGGCGGGCCAGGCAGAGGGTGGCTGCTCCGACTTCCCCTACGGGCCTCCCGCGCGGGGGTCCCCCTCCCCTGCGGGGCACCCTCACCCCGCAGCTCGCGGCCCTACGGGGAGGCCTGCCATCATGCCAAGCGGTCAGATCGGTTCGGATTCCTGGCTGGGACAGCTGGGCGAGAGAAGCGAGCCGGTCCATCATTGGCAGGCCTGGGTGTAGGTGGCGGTGTACTCGATGCAGGCGGTCCAGTCGGTGCTGCAGCTCTCGATGTAGTCGTCGGAGACGCCGCAGCGCTGCACGCCGTTGACCCAGCCGGCGTAGGTGGTGCAGGCGGGCCAGCCGCCACAGCTGCCAGCGCTGGTGTAGTACTGGTCGTTGTTGCCGTTGCAGTCGTAGTCGTAGGAGCCGTCGCCGCGGTCGGTGGTGAACCAGCCGGCCTGGCCGGGGTTGGCGTCGGCGTTGGAGTCGTAGCAGTCGGTGTTGTCGGAGACGTAGCCGGTGGGTGCGGCGCAGGCCGGCGTGGTGCTGCTGGCGTCGCCGTAGCCATCGCCGTCGCTGTCGGCGTACCAGGTGGTGCGGCCGCTGACGTTGGTGTCGTCGTCGTCCACCAGGGTGTCGCAGTCGTTGTCCACGTTGTCGCAGGTCTCGGTGGCTCCCGGGTTGACCGAGGCGTCGCTGTCGTCGCAGTCGGTGTTGTCCGACAGCCAGTACCTGGGCTGGGCGCAGGCGTACTGGAACGAGGCGGGGTCACCGTAACGATCCTGGTCGACGTCTTCGTACCAGATGCTGGTGCCGGTGACGCCCGGGTCGTCGTCGTCGGTCAGGCCGTCGCAGTCGTTGTCGTCGTTGTCGCAGATCTCGCTGGCGGCCGGGTTGATGCCAGCGTCGGTGTCGTCGCAGTCCGTGCCGTCCGAGACGTAGCCGTTGGGCTGGCTGCAGGCGTCCATCGTCATGGCGGTGTTGCCGTAGCTGTCGCCGTCGGCGTCGCGGTAGTAGGTGCTGGTGCCCGTGACATTGGTGTCGTCGTCGTCGGTCAGGCCATCGCAGTCGTTGTCGTCGCCGTCGCAGGTCTCG
>CAYVQL010000425.1:0-7715 GCA_964454135.1 uncultured Enterobacterales bacterium
CTCCCAGCCCAGGCCCCAGGCGCCCAGGGTGGGGCTCTCCCAGTCGTCCTCCACGAAGCGCACGTCGTGGCGCGCCAGATCGATGCCGATGGCCTCCAGGCTGCCCAGGTACAGGTCCTGCACCTCGAGCGGCGAAGGCTTGAGGATGGTCTGCAGTTGGTAGTAGTGGCCCAGGCGGTTGGGGTTCTCGCCGTAGCGCGCATCGGTGGGCCGCCGGCTGGGCTGCACGTAGACGCAGTTCCAGGGCTCGGGCCCCAGGGAGCGCAGGAAGGTGGCCGGGTGGAACGTGCCGGCCCCCACTTCCAGATCCAGCGGCTGCAGCACCACGCAGCCGCGATCGCCCCAGTACTGGAGCAGCTTCATGATCAGGTCTTGGAAGGTCAGCGTGGGGGCGGCCATTTTCAGGACCCGGGGCTGCGGGTGGAGGGCATCGATCCGAACGTTGCGGGATACCCCAGGGCCCGGGGTTCGTCAATAGCTGGGCTGGGCGGGGTGACTCTGCAATGAGTCACGCTACCGAGGGCGCCTCGACTCCGAGATCACGGGTCAGGCCCCCGGCTACTCCTGCCGAAAGGGATCCACGACCTTGAGCTCCCCAAGCTGCTGGCCGTGCTGCAGGTCCTCGCTGTACAGGATCTTGCAGCCTGAGCGCTGGGCGGCCGCCACCACGAGCGAGTCGTAGAAGGAGAATCGCCATCGCAGATGAACGGCCAGGGCGTCCCTGTAGAGTTCCGGATCGGACTGGACCCGGCACAGCGGCACCAAGACCGCATCGAGGTATTCCAGGGCGCCATCGATGGTCATCGGCCGCGCGAACTTCCGGAGAGCCACGTTCAGGAACTCCTGCACGACCTGGAAGCTGATGGTCCCGGCACCCGCGAGCGCCGCCGCGATCAGCTCCCGGGCCCGATCTCGCTTGCGCGTGTCCGTCTGGTCGAAGCTGTAGACCAGGATGTTCGTGTCCAGGAAATACCTAGCGCTCATTCATCTCTTCCCGGCTGAACGAACGGCCGGCCTGCACCTCGTCTAGGCGTGCCATCAGGCTCTCGTAGCTCTCCCGCGCATCCTGCTCGGCCGCATAGGACTCCAGCCATTGGCGGAAGGCGGCGTTGAGCGATGTCTGCTGCCGGCGTGCACGGGCACGAGCGCGTTCGATGAGGAGCTCGTCGGCATTGAGTGTGATATTCCGGTTCACCGCATCTCCACACTATGTTCGTGTGCACTATTGTAGTGTGGACGCATCCATCGGTCAAGCCACGAAGCGGGGTGTCCCATTGCCGCGCAGCGCTCCTGGCGTCCGCTCCTCCACTGGCAGTGATGTCCGCCAAAGGGGGGCATTCCCGCCCCCGGATGTTCCATTCGCCGTGGTTCTCTTGCACGGCTGTTTCACTCACAGGCCTTCCCTTGTACAGGCCGCTGCCGCGCAGGCGCCGCGGCTCGGGATGAGCCCATTCAAGCGGGGCCCAGCCGACAGCTTGACTATCCTTCGATTCTTTCGTAAATTAGTCGCATGTACCTGCATCGCACCCTCGAACCTCACATCCAGGCGATCTCACGCAGCTTTCCCGTGCTCCTCGTCACGGGCCCGCGCCAGGTGGGCAAGACGACGCTGCTCCGTCACCTTGGCGATCGCGAGGATCCTCCACGTCGCTACGTCTCCCTCGACGAGTTCGGTCCTCAACGGCTGGCCAACGAAGATCCCGACCTGTTCCTGCAGCGATATCGCCCCCCCATCACCATTGACGAGATCCAGCACGCACCCGGGCTGTTCTCCCGCCTCAAGCCTGCAGTGGATCGGACCGGGAGGGCGGGACAGTACTGGCTCACGGGCTCCCAGCATTTCCCCCTGATGCGGGGTGTCAGCGAATCCCTCGCTGGGCGCGTGGGCGTGGTGGAGCTGATGGGCCTGTCCACAGCGGAGGAGAGCGGGAGGGAGCCGGCCCCTCTTCCCTTCCGCCCCGACCGCGCGACTGCTGGCGAGACGGACGAACGCGGCCTGCTGCTACCCGTCTTCGAGCGCATCCTCCGGGGCTCCTTTCCACGCTTCGTCCAGCCCCACCCCCCTCCCCTCGAGACCTTTCACGGTTCCTACCTCCAGACCTACATCGAGCGGGACGTCCTCACGATGACCAGGATCTCGAACCTGGCGGCGTTCCGGACCTTCCTGCGGCTCGCGGCCGCCAGGGTCGGCGGCCTGGTCAACTACTCGAACCTGGCCCGAGACGCGGGGATCGCCGTGAGCACCGCGCGGGAGTGGATGCAGCTGTTGGAGGCCAGCTACCAGGTGATCCTGCTGCGGCCATACCTCGGCAAGCTCGGGAAGCGACAGATCAAGACCCCCAAGCTCTACTTCTCGGACACCGGGGTGGCGAGCCACCTCTGCGGCTGGCGGACGGCAGAGACGGCCGCTTCGGGGGCCATGGCGGGCGCCCTGTTCGAGAACTACATCGTGAGCGAGGTCTTCAGAAGCTACCGCCACAGGGGGAGGATCCCACCGCTGTGGTTCTACCGCACCAAGGATGGCAAAGAGGTGGACCTGCTCATCGAGGAAGACGGTCAGCTCTTCCCCGTCGAGGTCAAGCTCACGGCCAGCCCCTCCTCGCGCCACCTGGCAGGGATCCGAACCCTGCGACGCACCGGCGCTCCCATCGGCGCGTCGGCCCTGGTCTGCCTCGTTCCCCAGCCCGTACCCCTCGACGCGCACACCGAGGCGCTGCCCGTCTCGGCCATCGCCTAGTCCTGCTCCTCTGCGGCGTAGCGCTCCAGCAGATCCTCGCCCCCCAGGATGACGTAGGCGGCGCCGGACTTGTCCACCGGATCGTCCAGCATGGGTGCGCCGATGACGAAGTCGGAGATGCCGTCCGAGTTCAGATCCCCGGCGGCCGCCACGGTGTATCCGGCCACGTCGCCTTCGGCCTCGCCCTGAAAGAGCAGGTCGGCCTGGCTGGTGCTCAGCTCGCCAGAGGCCAGGGGGCCCAGGAAGAGGTAGGCGCCACCCGCCCCGTAGGCCAGCTCGCCGTAGTAGGAGTCGGCCAGCCAGAAGTTGGGCGCGGCCAGCAGGATGTCGTCGAAGCCGTCGGCATTGACATCGCCCAGGCCGGCCGCCTCATAGCCCAGCAGCTCGTCGTCGGCGCAGGCGCCCGCGCTGATGGTCAGGTCCACGTCCTGCTCGGTGAGCGTACCGGTCAGCGGGCCGTAGAGCAGGTAGGCGCCACCGGCGTACTCGTGCTCCGTCGTCTCGTCGCAGACGGCCGTTCGACCCGGAGTGCCGAGCAAGAGATCGTCGAAGCCGTCGTGGTTGATGTCTCCGGCGCCATCTGCCCACCGGTTTCCGTACCCGACATTCGCAGAAGGTGTGCCTATTTCTATGTATGCATCAGCTGTTTCGAGTCCATCGCTGGAGCTGAGAGGTCCGAGGAAAACACAGTTAGATGGCCCGTCCACGCCGTACCGGTAGATGAAGACGTCGTCGTATCCGTCGTCGTTGACATCTCCGAGGCTCGAAACCTCGTTTGCGAGACGGCGTCCGTCAAGATGCAGATGGGGCCGGGTCTGCCGCCGGCCGTGCTCAGAGGCTGCAGCTCCACCTCGATCTCGTTCCACGGTCTGCTTCGTCCAGGTGAGAACCCCCCCCGCGGTTTGACTACGGTGGTCGTGATCTGGGGCCAGTCCCAGCCGTTCCACTCCCAGTCGACGGTCTCGCCAGTGGCGAAACCGTTGGCGTCCTGGGAGGCAACGGTAGGCTTCGTGTCGGACGGGACCATGGAGAGAAGGCGATAGCCTGCCTGTCCCTCGTCCCAGAGGGTGAAGCGGTAGCGATACGAGGCCTCGGCTTCCTGGTCCATCCAGGCCACGTAGGCCCTCTTGTAGCGCCTCTGCGGGCCCTTGATGACGGCGAGGGTCTGGAACTCGAGGTCGTAGGGGATGGGGAAACCCTTGTCTGACCGCAGCTCCACGATCTGCACCAAGCCGGATCCCGTGGTGACCGTGTCCAGCTTGTCAGCATGGGAGAGCAGCCACAGCAGGCGGCGGTAGGCGAACCAGGAAGGGCGCCGCCAGGCGTTTGCGCTCTGGGAAAATGCCCCGCCGTAGTCGTTGCGCAACCCCGTGGTGCTGAAGAGGCTCCAGCTCGAAGGGGCGATGTCGGACATGAAGGTATGCCAGGAGACGCGCTCGGCACCCAGCGCGTGCAGCAGCAGCAGCAGCCGGCGAACGAGCTCCCCGGCCTGGAACTCCGGCGATGCCTCGGGATTGTACGGCTGGGCTAGGGAGCCATCGGCATTCTGGTTGGGATTGTTCCTTACATGAAACCCCACCTCCGACACCACCCAGGTCAGCGAATACCCGGCTCTGTGCAGCTCACCCAGCATGATCTTGAGCGTCGATACGTCTGAGTACAGCCGACCGTCCGTCTCGTATATCTCCTGGTCGTGGTGATACCAGTGAAAGCCCACCTGGTGCAGCAGGCTGGTGGGATCGCTCGGTGCCTGTCCAGCGCTCGAGGGCCACCAGAAGCCGCCCAACGCACTGGCATCGAGCTGCTCCTCGTCGTTGTTTCTCGTCGTCCAGAGGCCGACCTCCAGACCGAGGCCGACGACCGAGTACTTCAACCAATCGAGCTTGTCGTCCCAGGGCTCGGCCACCCAGCTCGCCAGCGAGGCCGCCCTGAACTGCATTGAGTCCAGCGCCAGCTTGATGGGCCCGGCCAGCAGGGCCATGATGCGCCCGCACTCGCTTGCCGGGAAGTAGGCCTCCATCTCGTTGCCCAGCTCCAGGCAGGGCACCAGGGAATCAAGGGCCGCGAAGTCGAATGTCCCGCCACGATATCCGGCGTCCCAGGTAGCCAGGTACTCACCGATGGCTGCGCTGAAGGCCGCCAGCGCCAGGGCCTTGAGCCGCGCGCACATCTGCAAGCCCTCGCTCATGTCCGGATCCCACCAGACGTGCAGGATGTACTGCGCGAAGACCTTCTCGTCGTCCGAGTCGAAGCCATACCCGAGACCTTCCGGCTGCGACACGTACAGGCTCGACCAGCCCTCGGCACAGGAGGCGTAGGGCGCGTCCATGGAGGAAGGGCGAGCCGCGCGGATGGCGTCCTGGATGCTGCTGGAGAGCCCCTCGAGGAAGTTCTTGGAACCCCCGTATGTGAAGAGCGTGGGCACGACCTGCAGCCCGAAGACGGCGCAGCGCATGAGCAGCGCTCCGAAGCCGCGCTGGATAGCGCTGAAATCGCCATCACCGTCGTCTTTGGTCAGCTGGTCGTAGATGTCCACAGGCAGGGGGATCTCGCTGTCGGGGACCAGGGAGTTCCAACGCAGATCCGCGGTCTGCGGATGCCGCAGGGAGCCCACCCCGATACGTGACACATCCGCGACGATCTGCTCCCATTCGCCGAACTCGGCGATGCGGGCATACTCCTGTTGAGTGTCGGGATCCATCACCAGCCGCAACGTGTTCACCCCGAAGCTGCTGTCGGGAGCCACATCGGCCTCGTTGTCGTAGGACGACGTGAAGTCGGTCCTCTCCGCCTTCTCGATACGCGGATCGTCCACCGGCAGCATGCACCACAGCCGTTGAATGACATCGTCGTCCCGCTCCCGCCCGTAGGGATGGGGCCGCAGGCCCAGCTCGCGCAGGGCCGCGAACAGGCGCCGCAGGGAACCGAAGGGCTCGCCCTTCTGGTTCAAGAGCGGCAGGTCGGGAACGCGCCAGCCATCCGTATCCGGCGCTGGAGGCAGCACACCCGGCCCGAGCCGCGCCTCGGCCCGCGCGAAGATCGCATCTCTCTCCGCCTTGGCGCGCTGACGGGCGTTCTCTGGCAGAGGCAGCAGGTCGCGCGGCACGAAGCGCGGGACGCGCAGCTGTATGCCGGTCGGCGCCCGCGGCTTGCGCACCAGCGGGACCGCGGGCTGGCAACGCCGCTGCAGCGCGCGCTGCTTGCGGCTGCGCCGTGCCGCGCGCAGCTCCTGCCAGGCAGCCAGCCCCTCCGCGACCGAAGGCCTGGAGGCGACCTGCTTTCCGTGGTCGGTGCAGCAGCCAGATCCGTCATCGTCGCGCATGCCGTACTCCACGATCATGAGTGTAGCGCAGATGGAGCGCCGCCGCGGACGCCAGCAGGCCGCAGCGCGGGGATTCGCCTTCTTCCTCGAACCTCAGCCCGTGATGATCACGGTTGCGTACACCTCGCACTCGAACCACTGGGCGGCCGGCCCGCCGGTGTCGTCGATCTCCAGCTTCACGCCGACGCGGCCGGCGAAGGGGCCGCTGATCGTCGCCAGGGTGGGCCCTGCGACCGAGGTCACCGTCGCAGCGCCTATCTGGACTCCCACCTCTTCTGGCCGGCCCGTAGGCAGGCCCGACTCGTAGGTCGTGAGCGTGGCTTGACCTCTGGCCGAGCGGGAGATGCCGTTGAAGTGCAGCCGGATGGTGTCCGCCTGACCGAGGACGTCGCAGAGATCTTCGCTGTGGAAGTACGCTTGGAGCGTGCCGTCAGAGGTACGATAAACCTTGCGAGGGAAGAGCAGGGCGAAGCGTTTCATGGATGTGGTCCCCGCATCCCTCCGTGCAGCGCTCGGCCGCTTATCACATGAAGGACAACCTCCGTTTATCATGATAAAAAGAAGTACATGTTCACGAGAAGGAGAACGCTGCCCATCGAGTCGGAGTACAGCTTCTTCCTGTGGGGAGCTCGCCAGACAGGCAAGTCCACGCTGCTGCGCGGCTGCTATCCAACCGCCTTCTGGGTGGACCTGCTGCGTTCAGAACAGTTTCGCCTCTACGCGACGCGCCCAGAGGTGTTGAGACAGGAGGTGGAGGCCCATGCCGCGACGCAGGTGGTCATAGACGAGATCCAGAAGGTGCCTGGCTTGCTCGACGAGGTGCACTGGCTGATGGAGAATCGCGGGGTACGGTTCGCGCTCTGCGGTTCCAGCGCGCGAAAGGTGCGCCGCGGGCACGCCAACCTCCTTGGGGGGCGGGCGATTCGCCACGAGCTCCTCGGGCTTTCCGCCGCCGAGATCGGTCCCGAATGGGACTTGGTGCGCATGTTGAACAACGGCTACCTGCCCTCGTTCTACGGCTCGTCCAGGCCCCGGCAGCGCTTGAACGCCTACATCTCGGACTATCTCAAGGAAGAGATCGTGGCGGAGGGCCTGGTGCGGAACCTGCCTGCCTTCTCCGATTTCCTCGAGGTCGCCGCGCTCTCCGACGCCGAGCTGGTCAACGCCAACAACATCGCCCGCGAGACTGGCGTCTCCGCTCACACCGTTCGGGCCTACTTCGGGATCCTCGAGGACAGCCTGCTGGCCCGGTGGCTCCCCTCCTACCGCAGGAGGCCCAAGCGCAGGGTCATCCAGGCGCCCAAGTTCTACTTCAACGACGTCGGCCTGGTGAACCTGCTGGCCAAACGCGGCCGGCTGGAGCCAGGCTCGCAGCTATTCGGCAAAGCATTCGAGAACTGGGTATTCCACGAACTCCGCGCGTATGTCGAGTACACGGACTCCCTGACGGAGCTCAGCTACTGGCGTCTTGCGAGCGGCATCGAGGTGGATTTCGTGGCGGACCATATGAGGATCGCCCTTGAAGCCAAGGCTTCGTCCAGGGTGGTGAGCCAGCACCTGAAGGGACTGCGCCACCTGGTTCAGGACCATCCGCAGGTGGAACGGCGCGTGGTGGTCTCTCTGGTGCCCCGAAGGCGGCGCACGGAAGACGGCTTC
>CAYVQL010000426.1:0-7712 GCA_964454135.1 uncultured Enterobacterales bacterium
GCGTGGTGGCGCGCGTGCTCTTGGGTTCTCCCTTCGGCATCCGTTCCTTGGCCTCTTCCCGCTGCTTGCGCAGGTTCTTGGGCGTCTTGGCGCGCTCGCGCTCGTGCTCGCTCGGGAGGATGACGTCGCCTCGACGGCGCAGCGGACCATCGTGGAGCCTATGCTGGAAGTCGTAGTGGGTGCCCACACCGGGGACGGACCCGTCCTCGGGCAAGCCGACGAGCACACGCAGCAGCCAGGAGGCCCTCATCGTGGGCACCCACTTGTTGATCCCGACCATCAGCAGAATGGCGAGCAGGTGGGAGCGGAGCATGATCACCGGGTCCTTGCGCTGCGTGCCCCGCGGGTTTTCGGCGTAGCACCGCTCGAGGATCTCGCGGGCAGGCTCCAGGTCCAGCCCCCACAAGACGTCGATGGCTTCGGCGTGGAGCCGCAGAAGATCCTTGAGTCCGGGATCGGCGGCATGGCCCTGGATCGAGGTGTGGACGTGCTGCTGGTATGATAGGTGCTCATGGGTTGGCATCTTGCCTCCTTTTTGCAATAAGAAGGCCTGTTATCTGAGATTCTCGCTCAGAATGCCATCCCTTCGTCCGGAGGGTGCCGGACATGGGTCGAGGAACGTCGACTATCGGCGAATGGAAAGCCGATAGTCACCTTGAAACTACGCGAAACAGCTTGCGCGCCTGTCAGGTCGACACGAGAGTGGGCGAGCGGACGGGACTTCCGTTAGCCGATAGGTCTCAGGTCGAGGTCGTTTGGCTCCCCTTCGAGGAAATGGCGGGCCCGCACAGCGGCCGCTGAGTCCCGGGCACGACGAGAGATGGTCATCTTCAGCCTCCATCGGCATTACGTCGAAGGCTCGATATGAGAAGCCACGATTCCTACTGGGTTCGCCCATGACTCGACCGCTGCCTCGCCTCCTGGAGCTGCTCCACAGCGCTACGGACCTCAAGCTTCTGCGACATCGCAGCGAGGCCGCCCTCGCGCTGCTGTCCCAGGCCGACGCCCTCTGTGACGAGCACCCCGACCTCCCGCGCAGCCTGCGTGGGCTGGTGGCCTACCGCATGGGCCACCTGCGGATGCGCGCTGCTTCGGACTTCGCCAGCCTGGAGCTGGCAGAGCAGGACTTCATGCGCGCCAGGCGGCTGGGCGAGGGCCTCGAGCCCTGGGTGGGCCTGTACCACCTGGCGGTGCTGGGCCGCCTGGCAGCCCTGACGCGAAGGCCCTCAGCTGCGGCCCGGCTCCGGCAGCGCCTCGCCGACTGCTGGGACCACGTGGTCCGTACCCAGGTCCAGCTCGATCCCGGAGAGGTGCCCGACCGCGACGATCCCATCGTCCAGCGTGGCAGCCTGAACGCCGCCGAGGCGCTGGCCTACGCCCTGGGCCTGGACCTCTCGGGCCTGGAGGGGCTGGGTGCCCTGGAGCACGCGCTGCACTGCGAGCTGGATTGGGGTTTCCTGGCGGGCCCCGACCTGGAGGGCCCGCGTGTCCGTCTTCCCTGGACCATGCTGCCCGCGACCCTGAGGCAGCTGCACGAGGCCCAGCCCGGCGCCCTCAGCTTCCTCCTCCCCCCCGGGGAGCGTCAGGCGCAGCTCTGGAGTGATCCCGACTCCCCGCCGCGGCTAGTAGGGCGCCAGCACGCCCTGCTGCTGGCCTGGGCGCTCACGGGCAGCGAGGGGGGCCGCCGCGGCCTGGAGCGCCAGGCTCATGGCCTGTCACCGGCGGCGCGTCGCAAGCTCCTGCAGCGCACGCGCGAGCTGCTGGCCTCGGCTACCGGGCGGCACCATGACGCCGTGCTCCTCTGGGACGAATCCGAGCGACTCGTACCGGGCGAAGGGCTGGTGCTCTTTGGCGCTGTGCACGGCGGGAGCTGGGCAAGGCACTGACCGCGCCTGCGAAGCTGCTGGCGACGCGCACCCCGGGCACAGGGCCGCCCGCGGGTCGGGCGGCTATTCAGGCAGGAAGGAGATACCGAAGACGACCGTGGACGAGGTGGGCCCACATGCCATCCCGCTGGTCTGCACGGACAGCACGAAGCTGGTCCTGCCTCCCTCCTGCTTCCCCATGAGCGCCTCTACCGTCTCGTAGTGGAGGTGGTCGTACCGCTCCCCTTCCGGCCCCTCTTCCGCCTCCTCGATGAGGCTCCTCAGCGGTTCGCTCACATAGATGAAATCCTGGATGATGTCGAGATAGCAGAACGCGACATGTGGACATGCGGGCTGCTCGACCTCCTGCTCCGGGAGCTGCAACGCCTCCCCGCATGCCGGGCAGAAGATGGCAGGGATTTCGGCTCCGAAGGGAAAGTCGAGTTCCACAGTCTGGATGGGCATTATCTCCTCCTCGCGTGGCTTCGTCTTCGAGGGCGTATTCTCCCTTTGAAAGCGCCGCCAGCGTCCCGGGTCTGTCACGCCCTGGTCACACCAGCTGGGGCAACCTGCCCTCGTGCCGGCCAGCCGAACCCGGCCGGCGAGGAGGAACCCATGGACGCGCTGTTCGTCTACGGAACGCTGATGAGGGAGCAGTGCAGGCACCACGTCTTCCCCCCGGAGCGCTTGCTGGCCGCCTGCCCAGCTCGGGTCGCGGGCCGGCTGCTCGACCTGGGCGCTTTCCCGGCCATGGTGGAGCACGAGGATCCAGAGGATCACGGCTGGGTCCAGGGCGAGCTCTTCCTGGTTCGGGACCTGGACGGCCTGTTGCCCCTCCAGGACCAGGTGGAGGGGTGCACGCCAGGCAGCGGCGCCCTCTTCCGGAGAGCCCGCTGCAGCGTGGAGACCGGCTGCATCCAGCACGAGGCCTGGGTCTACGTGCTCGCCCCCGGTGCCAGGCCCGGGCCCGCTATCCCGAGCGCCTCCTGGCGCTTCCGCTCCCTGACGCGCCCTCCTGCAGAGCCCACCCCGCTGCAGGGGCTGCACGAGGTGCTGCGCATGATCCCCTGGCGCTGCGACGGCCCAGACTCCACGGCCCTGCTCCCCGAAGGGGCCGTGATGACCTGGGGAGGAGCGGACTTCGTCGTGGTGGATCGCCCCTCGCCGCCACCGGCTCCCGAGGACGATCCCTGGGGTCGTTGCCAGCGCATCACCGCGGTCGCCACGCCCCACGCCCTGGCCCTGGGTTGGCTGACCGTGGAGCTGTGGGAGCGCGTATGCGGACGCGGGCTGCTGCTGGACAAGTACAGCTTCTTCGAGGCCCTGGGCCGGGCAGCCCTCGATGTGCTGGATGCCCAGCCCCGGGCGTCCGAGCGCGCGCTGGCGGGGGCCATGTGGTGCGCGGCTGCGGAGCTGGTGACGGTCTGCGGCTGGGAGGCCCGCGAGTAGCGCGGTGGTCATTCCTGTTGTGCCGTCTCGCCTCCCCAGGCGATGGAGAATAGTCAGACGAATGCACCGGGAGTCGCCCCTTTTCGCCCCCGCCTCCCCCCCAACGAGAGGACGACGTGCCCATGGAGAGCCTCACAGAATCGCTGCAGCGATCCGCCGCTGGCGTCTTGGAGAACGATCCGGCCCACTGGCCCATCAGCGATTTCGACATCGTGATCTTCGAGGATCGGGACGCCGCGGTCGGGGCGTTGCGTCATGTGCTGGAGCAGGTCATCCGTGGCCGGGGCTTCGACGAATCGACGCCCATCACGGAGGTTGGGACCGAGGGCTTCTGGTTGTTCATGCGAACCCTCGACCTCGAGCTCGTGCAGCAATCCGCATCTTTCCTCGACGACGGGATCCTGGACTGCATGGTCCTGGCTCCCTCCGAGGCTCCCGAGCCGGAGCTGACCATGTACAACCTCGTGCCGCGCCGGATGGAGTGGGCGCCAACGGGCGCTCCCCCTCCCCGAGAATGCAGTTGAGAGGCGGAACAGATGCCTGCTACGCGCAGGCCCCAGGCTGACCGAGCCGCGCCGCCACCCGCGCGCAGCCCAACGCCAGGTCGCGCACCGGCTCCATCACCTCTCGCTGGCCGGCCACGCGATGAGTGAGGGGATTGCGCTGGTTGGCCAGGGCGGCGAGGCCGTTGGCCAGGGACACCAGCTCGTCTCTGGGGATCGCCACCCTCCAGCGTCCAAGCCCGCAGTCCACCGGCGGATCGGCGCACGCCAGCAGGATGGTGGCCAGCTGACGCACCCCCAGCTGGGCGCGGCTGAAGCCGTGGGGAGCGCTCCTCGCCGTGTCGCGAGCCAGGGCGTGCCACAGGTCGCCCCTGTTGCCGGGGAGCAGGTCGTCCTGCCAGCCGGGCGTCAGCCTGCTCTTCATGCGCGGCCAGCGCGGGCCCAGCTGGCGCAGCGCCTCGCGCAGCCCGGGCGTGGCCATGGAGGTGAGCTGGGGCCGCAGGACGTGGTTGAGCCAGACCTCGAGCCCCTTGACCCACAGCAGCACCGGGGGCGCGGCGTCCAGCCCGGCAGGCAGCTCCACTGCGGTGTGCAGGAACTCCGCCGTGCGCAGCGCCTGCAGGGCGTCCCGGCAGCTGCGGTTCATTCCCGGGTGCTCAAGCCGGGCACGGCGTCCTCGAGCCGGCGATCCAGCTCCCGAGTCCCCAGGCCCGCACCCACGGCGCTGGCGTCGCGCAGCAAGACCATGATCGGAGCGGCGAGGGGATCGGTCGGATCAGGAGGGGCCAGGGCACCGTCGGGCAGGTCACCCAGGCGGCGCTCCAGGCCACGCACGGCCTCCTGTCGGATGTCGCTCTCCTCATCGCGGTCCAGCAGCACCACCGCGAGCCGGTCGGCCGCCACGCTGCCCCTGATGTGTCCCAGGGCCTCCACCGCGCGCAGCCGGCGCTCGGGATCGGCGTGGCCGCTGGCATCCAGGAGGGTCCCGAGAGCGCGGTCGTCGCCGAGCCTGCCCAGGGCGGTGAGGGCGACGCTGGCCTGCCGGTGCACGTCGGAGCGCGCGGCTTCCAGCAGCGGAGGGAGGCCCGCCTCGTCGCCACAGCGACCCAGCAGGGCCAGGATTGTCGGACCCGCCTCCGGATCGGCCTGCGCCAGGCGCGCGAGCAGGATCTGGACCAGCTCGGGATGCCTGGTGTCGTCCCGCCGCACGCAGGCCAGCAAGGCTTGCACCAGTCGGGAAGAGAGCATGGGCTCATGCTCGCGCTCCAGCGCCGCGGTCAGGTGTGGAACCAGCCGCGCGCGGGGCACCTCGGCCAGGGCGATGGCCGCCGCCTGGCGCTCCTCCAGGTCCGGACTCTCGGCCAGCACCCGAAGCAACTCGTCGGACAGCTCCGAAAGGCCCAGGTTGCCGGCGCAGTACAGGGCCAGGATGCGCACCCTGCGGCTCTCGTCGTCGCGTATGAAGGCACGCAGCTCACGCGCGAGCTGCTGTCGTGAACGGTGGCCCAGGGGCGAACTGCCGTCGCGCGCTCGTCGCGCACGCCAGGCGTTCTGCCAGCACCGAATCCACTCGAGGCGGTGCTCCCGGCTCGCCGAGGTACGGGCCCAGGCCAGGGAAGGCAGGCCCTATTAGCCGAGGAAAAGGCGCATATACCGGGACTCTGCGAAACAGGTGACGCGGTGGAAACCGGTACCAACACCGCCGAGGTTGAGGAAGAGGTTGGCATCAGGATACGCTCTGTCAGGCAGCGCAGTCGGGAGCTAGCAGGATTCTTCGCTATGCGAACAGAAACTCCGGGACCAAGGCGGCAAGTGTGGCGCGCATCGCTACGTCTTCGCAACTCGCGGTACGCCCGCGTGGCGGGAATCCAGGTATCCAGGTGCCGGGATTTCACCCACCGATGCTATCTGACCCTCCACGCCATGCAATCCCCTCCGGTGCTCACTCGGCCCCATGCTAGACGGCCATCATGAGCGCCCGCGACATCATAGAGAAATTCGATCAACTCGTTGGGCTCGACGAGGTCAAGTCCCAGGCGCGGGAGCTGGTCTTGTTTCGGGACCAGAGCAAATCGGCAGGCTTCGTCTGGCCGCCGAAAGCTGCCCAGCATCGATTGTTCTTCGGGCCACCTGGCGTTGGGAAGACCACCGTGGCCAAGCTCTTCGGCGAGCTGTTTCTGGCGCTGGGGCTGCTGGAGTCGAGCCGAGTGACAACCGCACGCGCTCGCGATCTAGTCCCCCAGATCACGGTGGCCAGAGCGGGTGATCTGGTGCAGGGCTACCTTGGTCATACTGAGCCTGCTGTCCGTGAGGTCTTCGAGAAGGCGCTCGGTGGAATGCTGTTCATCGACGAGGCCTACATGCTGAGCCCAGACCCGGAAGCGGGTGGTGATTTCCACGGCTCGGCGATCAACGTCATCAACGAGCTGTCCGAGCAGTACCGTAACCGAGTCGCGGTTTTCCTTGTGTTCTACGAACCCTCCCAGTGGGAGGCGTGGACCCGGTTCAACCCTGGCTTGAGTCGCCGCTTCAGCCAGGCACTGAACTTCGATCCCTACACGCCGGGGGAGCTCCTGGACATCGTGCATTCCTTCGCTGGCCCCGCCGGATTGAGATTGTCAGAGAACGCACGAAGCGCGCTGGCCAGAATACTCAGCGAGGAAGACGTGCGTCAGGAGAAAGAGCAAGAAAACGCACGCGGAGCGCGCAACCTCTTCCACGCTGCATATCGAGCACAGGGAGTGCGGCTCGCGGGAACTGGGACGGTCTTCGACCTGACCACCTTGTTGGACCACGACATCATCGAGGCCTTCGAGGCCGAATTCCCGGGGCGCTCAATGAACATGGGCCTCGAACGTGCCGACGATGGGCCGTCCGCCCATTCGGCGATAGCACCAGATCCCGCCGTGCAGCGTTCCATCCAGAGTCTCAAGCGTGCGATGACCGGCCCTTTCGTGGCCTCTTGGGCCGACGCGCGTGCTCGGCTGCTCTCAACTGAGCGCGCTCGGACGAGGCAGGGGCTCATCAACTCGCGCCTGACGAACCATCTGGTGGTGCTCGGCAATCCTGGCACCGGCAAAACCACCTTCGCCAACCACCTCGCTCCGCTGTACCATGCAATGGGGATCATATCGAAGCCCGAGGTACATCAACTGCGGGGCAGCGACCTGATTGGCCGACACATCGGCGAGACGAACAGCAAGGCAGCGGCGCAGCTTCGAAAAGGTATCGGGAAGCTGATCTTCATCGATGAGGCGTACTCGCTCATGCCGCCCAAGCTTCGCGATCGCCAGTCAGATTTTCAGAAAGCGGCGATCGATGAGCTGAATCGCTTCTTGGAAGACCACCGCGAGAGCACTGTGGTAGTACTCGTCATGTACAGCCGTATTCAGCTGGATGCGCTCTACCACGTGAACGAGGGCCTCAAGAGCCGTCTTCCTGACGTGCTCGTCTTCCCCGACCTACAACACGATGAGTTCGTGGCCTCCTGCCACTTGTTTCTGGATCGGATGGGGGAAGGATTTCAACTGACGGCAGAGTCTGAGGAAGCGCTCAGGGCTTGGCTCGATGCCCACGGAGTTCCCTCTGGAAACCATGGCACCGCACGGGAGCTCATGCTGCTGGTACGCCAGCGGTTGATCACGAAGCATCCGGCTGATCGAGCCATCAAAGCAGAGGACGTCCGTACTTGCCTCGCTGCGCTCTATACCCCCACAGGTCCCCCTCCCCCTGAGCGCGACCCGGCCTCAACGGATGAGGAAGAACCAGAAGCGAATACGCCACCGAGCTCAGATACTGATGAAGCGGTCGTTGGCCCCCCTCTCGATGAACGTCCACAGAGACCGCTCCCTCCACAGGAAACCCCGCCGCAGGAGACAGGCGCGATGAATGGCCC
>CAYVQL010000427.1:0-1915 GCA_964454135.1 uncultured Enterobacterales bacterium
CGTTCGCCCCATACCCAGGCTCCGGTGCGTTCCAGGTGCACCACCGGCAGGCGCATGGGCCGGGGCGTGCGCAGCCGCACGATGCGCTCCGGCTTCCCCGTGGCCAGGTCCACGATGCGCAAGACCAACAGCCGCCCATAGCTGTCCGCCAGCACTGCTCGCTCCCCCTCGGCGTCCAGGCAGATTTCGGGCAGATTGCGGATCACGGGCATGTGGTCCCGCATGTCGGCCCAACCCGCATCCCCGTCCAGGATGCGCAGGCAGAAAGACTGGCTCACGGCGGCCGCCAGCTCGGCGTAGCGGCGGCCCCAATACGGAGCGTCGGTCTGATCCGCCAGCTGCCCGGCCCTGTCCCTGGCCGCAATCAGCTTGCCCTCGTCTGCCAGCTGCTGGATGACGCGCTGGTTCCGGTCACGGTCAACCCGGGCCAGCGCCCTGACCTTCAGCTTGCGGGCATCCTGCGCCTGCCGAGGCGGCAGCAGCGAGGCGTCCGTCTCCGCCAGGCGCTCCAGCGTCCGCTCGGCGTCCCCTTCCTCCCAGCAGCGCTGGGCCTCGTTCCAAGCGGCCCGGGTCCGCTCGCGCCGTTCCTGCAGCGCTTTCGCCCTGGCCCAGCGCTCGACCCGGCGCCCCTCCTCGATCATGCGCAACCAGGGGGCGCCGGCCGCCAGGATCCCAAGGGCGCCATCGGCATCGCCCGCTCGCTGGCGATCTTCCAGCGCGGGCAGCCGCATCAGGGCTCCCACGGCTTCCTCGCGCTGAGCGGGCCTCACCCGCCCAGCGACGCCCGCCAGGGGTACGAGCAGAGGCTCTTCGAGATCGGCTGCGACGGCCCCTCTCAAGGCTTCCTCCAGCTCCATCCACGCCATGAGCCCCCGGGCTCGGTCTCGACGCAGCAGCTGGCGCACGCGCCTTCGTTCCTCGCTGACGCGCTCCTCGAAGAGCCGGCGCTCCAGGCTCTCCACGCGCTGGGCCAGGTCCGGATCGGGCAGCTCGTCGAGCAGGGACCGTAGCCGCGCCAGGGCGGTGCCGAGGTCTCCTTGCTCCTCTGCCTCCCTGGCGGCCTCCAGTTGCTCCTCCATCCTGGCCTCGCGCCGCAACCGCTCGACCTCCGACAGGATGCGACGCGCCTCCTGGCTGCGCGGCCAGCTCTCCAAGATGGCGCGGGCGGCATCGGCGGCCCCGTCCGCATCGCCGTTCTCCAGCAGCTGTCGCGCCTGGGATTCGAGGGGCGCGCGGGCGTCGGCGCGCGCCTGGGTGATGGCGTCCTCCAGGTCCACGGCCTGCGGGTGTTGGGGATCCAGCTGCTGCAGCTCGTGCAGCGTCGCCTCGGCTTGCTCCAAGTCCCCTGTCTGGACCGCGAGGCGGCCGGCGACCGCCCAGGCCTCCGCCACCTGCTCACCATCCAACCCCGCCAGCAGCTTGCGAAGCTGCGCCAGCTCCCCGACGTGCGCCGCCGCGAGACCGAGATGGTGGCGCACCTGAGGATCGCGAAGCGCACGCGGTCGGAGTCTATCTCGCAGCTGCCAGGCCTCCTCGTGCTGGGCCAGGTAGTTCACCAGCAGGTCCAGCAGCGCCCTGGACGCCTTGACGCCGCCCGCGCTGCGCTTGAAGGCCTGTTCGAAGCAGCGCTGGGCCTCCTCGAAATCCCATTCGTCCAGGGCGGCCTTTCCGCGCTGTAGGGGATCCTGCTCACCGGCGGCCCGGCCTAGTACGCGTCCATCCCCTTGCCGTTCCGGCGCCAGGCCCCGCTCGTCTCCAGGCCCCTCTTCGCCCCAACCCCGCTCCACCTCCTGCTGGCGCAGCCAGGCGCGGGCGTCCTCGTCCAGGGCCTCTGCCAGCGCGTGGCAGGCGTCGCGGCCACCCGAGATGTGCTGGAGGCTGACCACCCCCGGCCGGTCTTCTTCCGGCATGGCGC
>CAYVQL010000427.1:2015-7661 GCA_964454135.1 uncultured Enterobacterales bacterium
CCCGAGATGTGCTGGAGGCTGACCACCCCCGGCCGGTCTTCTTCCGGCATGGCGCGCAGCTGGGCGCCGTGCTGCCGGATCAGCAGGCTCTGCAGCGCGGCCTTGCGGGCGTAGCGCGCGTCGCACTCCTCCTTGGCCAGGCCGCGGTCGCTGGGATTCACCTCGTGGATCAAGCGGAACAGCTCGCGCAGGTCCAGCTTCACCCGCCCTGTCAGAACATCCTGGGGGTCAACCGCGCGTCTCTTTCTTCGCCTGCGGCCCATGCCCCTTCAGTCCCTGCGCCCGCGAGCGATCCCGTGCGTGAGGACCAGACAGGGCCTCACCGAGAAGGCGGCCGGGGTGGCTATCAAGCGCGCCGCCAACGTGCGCCCTTGTGGGGCCATGTTGTCCTCCTGGATGACCAGGGCGAGGATACCATGGACTGCCTCGGCGTTCGGCATTGCCAGCCACACGAAGTCGCGGGCTCGGACCTGGCAGGACGCATGCGTATGCGTCATCGACGGGCAAGGGCCCTCGTCCTCTACGCGTGCCGGCGGTAGGTCTGGTCGCCATGCGCGTCATCGGTGACGGCGGAGGTGCCCAGGACGCTGGCGGGGGCACCGCCGCGGGGGCAGGGGACGAGGCTGGGTGTTACGAGTGTGTACAGTAATCTCACGCCCCCGCGGGTTGCGGTGTCTTGGTAGGGCGTATATACTCCTACGTGCCGCCAGGCAATATCGTCCAGGCGGTACATAAGTAGGAGAAATACTATGACCACGAGAATCTCCATCAGCCTCCCCGACGACCTCGCCGGGGAGCTGAAGGCACACAAGGACAGCATGAACATTTCGGGCGTCTGCGCAAAAGCCCTACGCAAGGAGGTCGACCTGCGGAAGAAGGTCAGCGAAGACACGCAGAGCCTCCGCGGTACGATCGCGCGTCTGCGCGCTCAACGTCTGGAACACCAGGAAGAGTCGCAAGAAGCCGGCTTCCTCGCTGGTGGCGCGTGGGCGGCCGATGACGCCGACTACCAGGAGATCCTCTGGTTCGCCGAGCTGCGGGAGGCCGGAACTTCCGAAGACATCGGCGCCAGTGTGTGGGGAGGCATGCAGGAGTTGGCGGATACCTACCAGGACAGCATCCGCGAATGCGAGTACGACGCGGCCCTGTACTGGACCGGCTTCATGGCCGGTGTCCTGGACGTCTGGGATCGGATTCGGGCCGAGGTCGAGGCCAAGTAGTCTCGCCTCGCCGATCCGGTTGGCCGCGGTGCGGGCTCCATGTGCAAGTAGCCATCGATACCACGGGATGCTGGACGGCTTAGCCGCGGCCGTCAGGTGCCTCATGGGCGAAGCAGGCACGGGCTGCCGGCGAGTGTGCGCGACCAGAAGCCTGCTCCCTCCTTGTCCGCTCCTGGACCTGGCTCACCCCGTAGCAGGCCCGCGCTGCCCGCTTGCGGCGTGCCAGCCTGCCAGGGCACCCCGGGGTGAGGAAACCGCCACGCCGGCTCCTGGCAGGGCTGTGGCGCCCGAGGTGTGAACGGTGGGGTCAGGGCGAGCATCGGTCGCTCCGCGGGCCCTTGTCGAAGGCCTGGCGGGCGCGCCCTGTGCGGTAGCTGCTCTGCTCCACCCGCGCGCTGTGGCAGAGGCAGACCTCGGCGGGACCGTCTCACTCGTGCGTCGTACGCCGCGGCCCGGCTCGTGGACCGCGACGTAGAGGTCCGCCACCGTTCCCCCTTCCATTCCTGCCGCCTCCTGCGCTATGCTCATCGAGCCGAACACGCAGCCATACCCGCAGCAGCACCGACAGGCGCGGCCTCCGCGCTCGTCGGGGCGGGTGCTGCGGGTGTGTGTTCGGCAAAACCGCGTCTGTAAGCCCGTCCCGTCGGGCACCAGAGGAGGTCGCGATGGCTCAAGCGCGCCGGGCAGTGCTCCTGGTCTCCTTGGCTCTCGGCTGTCTGAAGTCGCTGCCGGCGAAGCCCGACAGCGGGGACGTGCCCCCTGGGGGCTCCGATACCGACGAAACGTGGTACGGCGACACCGACTCCGACGGCGGTTCGGACAGCGACAGCGGCGCGGACACCGGCAGCCCATCCCTGCCGCAGGTGGCGGCGGGCTACGCGCATACCTGCTCGCTCGACCTCGACGGCGATCCCGAGTGCTGGGGCTGGGATGACTACGGCCAGGCCTCCCCGCCTGCGGGTCCGTTCGTGCAGCTTGCAACGGGCAGCACGCACTCCTGCGGCTTGAAGGCCGATGGCTCGGTGGAGTGCTGGGGCGCCGATCACTACGGCGAGACCTACGCGCCGAGCGGCCACGCCTACCTGCAGGTCAGCGCTGGAGGAGGCCATTCGTGCGGCATCTTGACGGACGGCGAGGCCGAATGCTGGGGCCATGACAGCTACGGTCAGGCCTCAGCTCCCGCCGGTGAGTTCACCCAGATCAGCGCCGGCGCGCTTCACACCTGCGGGCTCAGGTCGGATGAGATCGCCCAGTGCTGGGGCTACGACGGGGACGGAGAGACCGCCGCGCCCTCCGGCGCCTTCGCCCAGGTCAGCGCAGGCGGCCAGGCCTCATGCGGCGTCTCGGTTGACGGCGCGCTGACGTGCTGGGGCAGCGATGAGGAAGGCGTAACCACGCCGCCCGCTGGGCTCTTCTCCCAGGTCAGTCTCGGCCTGACCTTCTTCGGCTGCGCCGTGCAGACCAGCGGAGAGGTGGCCTGCTGGGGCGATGACAGCCACGGCCAGGCGACGGCTCCGACGGGCGAGTTCATCCAGGTGGACGCGGGCGGCGAGCACGCTTGCGGAGTCGGGACGGATGGCGAGGTTTCATGCTGGGGGAATGACGCATACGGCCAGGTGAGCGGCGACACCGGCAACCACTGCGGCACCGGCACCATCACCACGACCTTCGACGGGGCCGAGGTCGAGCTGCAGCCTGGCCAGGCCTACGCCGGCGCCTGGCCGCTGCAGGGCGACGGCGTGGTCTGTTCCGCGACGTGCGAGACCGACTCCATAGGCCTGACCTGGATCTCGGCGTGGCTCGGGCATCCCGACTACTGCTCCGGCTCCAACTACGCCATGCCGCTGGACGTGGGCCAGGCCGGCGACTACGCCGTCTGCGTCGAGGCCGCCGTGCCCGCCGACGAGACGTACGGCGCCACCTGCACCTTGGAGACCAGCAGCGGGACGCTGGAGGCCAGGTTCGAGGTCGCCAACGACTGAGGGAAGGCCGGGTAGAGCGGCACGCCGTCGCGGTGCGGCCGGATGGCAAGCTGCGTCAGCTCTGCGGGTACGTCGCGGCGTAGACGAACATGGTGCCAGGAAGAGCATGCACGCTGCGATGGCCTCCCAGCGCTACGCAGGCCCGCCACTAGCGCGCCGTCAGCCACAGGCACCGGAGGATTCCGCCGACGCCTCCTGGGACGCCTGTGGGCGCCCAGCGTCACGCTGGACGCCCGGTGGGTCGCGTCCCCAGGCTGTCCCGGCCCGACCTGGCGCACGCCCCCGCGCATCCTGCGCCCATGCGCTCGCGCAGAAGGATAGCTGCGCGGGACGCTGGTGCCTCGGTCAAGGCGGTGGCAGCCTTGCTGGACGCCATCCAGCTTCGCTCCAGAGCGCCGCCTCCCCGCAACCAGACGGCTACGCCAGCGTGCCGCCCAGAAAACGCCACGCACCCTCCAGGTCGAGCAGGTGCGACGCCACCATCTCCCGCTCCACCCAGGGCGGCATGAGCGGCTGGAACTTGCTCAGACGGTAACTGGGCAGCGACGCGGCCACCTCCTGCCAGAGCTTGTCGTCTTCCCGATCTCCAGCTCGCGCAGGAGAGCCACTGCCTCGCGGAAGGAACGCTCGTCCAGGTGCTCGCCGCGCACCTTGAGCAGGTAGTTGTCCGGGATCACCTTCCAGTCGCCGCCGACGGCGTCCAGGGCATGGCGCAGGGTGCCGTTGATGCGCCCACCCGCAATGGAGCACGGCCACTCGGCATAGGTTACGCGAGGGCTCCCGAGTCAAGTTCGCTTCTATGGAGGAACAAGTGGCCGAATCACTGTATGAACGTGGCCGTGCCAGCGTGCGGAAAAAAGGGCGATGGTTCCATGTGTACTTCGACGGCAATCCCGTTCCCAACAAGTACTTCTCCCAGCTTGATTGGGCCATTGGTGTCGCCAACGAATACGCCGATGACCCATCTGAAGTCGATGCGATCCATGAGTGGAATCGAGTCAAGCAGCTACCCACCGTCAATGCCTTGATTTGCGGCACCTTCGAAGGCCGGCCCGCGTTTCGGTGGGCGCTGGGCTACTGGGACGCTTCAACAGGGGCTTTCCACCCGCAAGTTTCCGCGCGATATGCGTTTCGATCAAGAGCGGGGGCTCGGCGTGCAGCGGCCAGAGAGGGCCGCTCCATCGAAGCTTCGCCGGGCTCCATTGATGAGAACTCGGTCGTTGGACAACCGAAAATGAGGGTTCCTTTCGCCGTTCGTCGAGAGTCCCGAGGACGACGCCCGCAAGTGGTTGATATTACGGAGGAGCTGTTTTGCGGCAACGCAGCGCACCTCCCAGTCTGGGAAGCCATGATGGGGTTCATCGTGGACGTCACCGGCTTGAAGGCCCGGTTCAAGATCGGAATCACCAACGACCCTTCCGCGCGTGCCCAGCAGGCAACGTACAAGGGGAAGTTCAGCTACATGTTCGCGATGGGCGCATCGGAGTCCAGAGATCGCATCGCCGCCACGGAGGCGGCGCTTGTAGGCTTCGCCCTGCGCCATCCCTCCCTGCGCAATCTCCTGCTCAACGATCCCTCGGCAGCGGGCGAGACTCTCGATCAGGCAAAGAACCTCGACTCTCCTGGAGTGAAGCACTTCGTCTACGTGTGCCTGAAGGGAACTCCCGCTGTGGTTTTCTGACAGGTGCGTATCGCGCCTTGTTGCTGAATTCTTCCTCAGCAACGTCCTCTTCGAAGCGCGCACGCATGGTTGTAAACAACGTCGTCAAGTCGACATGGTAGCCTGGGCCCGCCCCGAGGTTCCCAATGGCCTGGCGCTGTGCCGCCTCCATCACGGCGCCTACGACCGCAACCTGCTCGGCATCCGGCACAACCACACCATCGAGATCGCGCCGAGCCTGATGATGGAAGGCCCCTGGGCCACGTTGACGGACAGGAACTGGCTAATCCGCCGTTGGTGCAAACCCGTAGTAGTTGATCCCATTCCAGTCCGTATCGACTTCGAAGACGACACCCCCATCAACGGACAGGATCCCTGGCAACTCATCAATGTCGATGTCCTCCACGTCGCTCACGGCATCCTGCACGCGCTTGCTCACATAGCCAAACATTGAAGCGTTGCCGTAGTATATGAAGAGCAACGTCGGATCTCCCTCGTTGGGGCCGTCCTCTCCGTCGGCGGGAAGACCGCTGAAGGGCGAGTAGATCTGGCCGAGGTAGTGGAGCTTGGAAACGGGCAGGGCCATTGGTCTCTCCTCTCTTCTTCCATGAACCTGGTTCGAATCCCATATCACTCCTGCCCCACCGTGCCTCACACGCTGTTCTCTGCGAAGGCTGCGTAGAGCATCACCAGCACCTCCGCATCCAGCGCCGCATACGCCACCTGCCTCGCCGTCAGCGGCCTCCGCGTCCAGTCCGAGGTCTGCTGGCTCTTGTCCAGCGTG
>CAYVQL010000428.1:0-7650 GCA_964454135.1 uncultured Enterobacterales bacterium
GCTACGCGGGGCCGAGGTCATCCAGTGCTCTTCAGGGGGGCTGCGCCCCCCGCGCCTACGGCGCTCCCCCAGCGGCCCGCTCCGCGGGCCCTATCCTCACTCGCCGGAAATGCTCCGGCATTTCCGCCGAGGGAGTCTAGCCGTGGTCCTCCCCATCGACCAAGACCTGGACCGCTTCAAGAAGATCGTCCGGGGACGCGTGCGCAAGGACCTGCGCAAGCACATGTCCTCGGACGAGATGCTGGGCAAGCAGGGCAAGAAGGTGGTGTCCATCCCCATCCCCGAGATCCACATCCCGCGCTTCCGCTTCGGCGAAAACGAAGAGGGCGGCGTGGGCCAGGGCGAGGGTGAAGAGGGCGACGAGGTGCAGGGCGCGGGCCAGGCCGGCGACAAGCCGGGCGAGCACGAGCTGGAGGCCGAGATCACCCTGGAGGAGCTGGCCGAGATCATCGGTGAGGAGCTGGAGCTGCCCCGCATCCAGCCCCGCGGGCGCAAGGAGGTGTCCAGCGCCAAGGCCCGCTACACGGGCATCTCGGTGGTGGGGCCCGAGTCGCTGCGCCACACCCGGCGCACCTACCGCCAGGCCCTCAAGCGGCAAATAGCCATGGGCACCTACGACCCCAAGAAGCCGGTCATCATCCCCATCAAGGAAGACCGTCGCTACCGCAGCTGGACGGTCGAGACCGAGCCCTCCACGGCCGCCGTGATCATCTACATGATGGATGTGTCCGGCTCCATGGGCCAGAAGCAGAAGGACATCGTGCGGCTGGAGACCTTCTGGATCGACACCTGGCTGAACCACAACTACCAGAACCTGGAGAACCGCTTCATCATCCACGACGCCAAGGCGCGCGAGGTGGATCGGGACACCTTCTTCCGCACCCGCGAGAGCGGCGGCACCTTGATCTCGTCCGCCTACAAGCTGGCCGTCCGCATGCTGGACGAGGACTACCCCATGGACGACTGGAACATCTACCTGTTCCACTTCTCCGACGGCGACAACTGGTCCGGCTCCGACACGCGCACCTGCATGGATCTGCTGAAGGACAGAATGCTGCCGGTGGCCAACCTCTTCGGCTACGGCCAGGTGGACTCGGACTACGGCTCGGGCCAGTTCTACAACGACCTGAAGGAGAACATCCCCGAGGACGAGCGGCTGATCCTGTCCCGCATCCCCAACCGGGCCGGCATCATGGACTCCATCCGCGAGTTCCTGGGCAAGGGGCGCTGATCATGCCGACCAAGATCCACGGCTGGACCCGCCGCGGCCTGCCCCCCGAGCTGGAAGAGGCACGCGTGGAGATCGAGCAGATCGCCCGCGACCACGGCTTGGAGTTCTGCGAGACCATCTTCGAGATGTGCTCCTTCGACGAGATCAACATGATCGCGTCGTACGGGGGCTTCCCCACGCGCTATCCCCACTGGAAGTTCGGGATGGAGTACCTGCGCATGAAGACCGGGTACGAGTGGGGCATGCAGAAGATCTACGAGATGGTGATCAACACCGAGCCATCCTACGCCTACCTGCTCGACAACAACACCATCGTGGACCAGAAGCTCGTGATGGCCCACGTCTTCGGGCATGTGGATTTCTTCCAGCAGAACGCGTGGTTCGCCCACACCAACCGCAAGATGTTGGATGAGATGGCCAACCACGCCACTCGCGTGCGCAGCCACATCGACCGCCATGGCCTGCAGGCGGTGGAGAGCTTCCTGGACGCCTGTCTGTCCCTCGAGAACCTCATAGACCCCATGCTGCCCCACATCCGGCGCGAGCGCCTGCGCCCCGAGGAAGCGCTCGATCCGGTGATCGCAGGTCCGCACAAGCTCCCGTCCAAAGCCTATATGGACAAGTACATCAACCCGCCGGCCTACCTGCGGACCATGCGCGAGAGGGCCAGGGAAGAGCGCCAGCCGCGGCAGATGTTCCCCAAGGACCCCATGCGCGACGTGCTGCTCTTCCTGCTGCGGCACGCACCCCTGAAGCCCTGGCAGGCCGACGTGCTGGCCATCGTACGCGAGGAGGCCTACTACTTCGCGCCCCAGGCCCAGACCAAGATCATGAACGAGGGCTGGGCCAGCTACTGGCACTCCAAGCTGATGACCGAGCAGATCCTGTCTGATGCCGAGGTGATCGACTACGCCGACCACCACTCGGGCACCGTGGCCACTCGACCGGGCCAGCTCAATCCCTACAAGATGGGCCTGGAGCTCTTCCGCCACATCGAGGAACGCTGGAACAAGGGCCAGTTCGGCAAAGACTGGCTGGACTGCGACGATGCCCTGGAGCGGCGCGACTGGGACACGGGCGCGGGCCAGGGGCGTGAGAAGATCTTCGAGGTGCGGCGCATCTACAACGACGTCACCTTCGTGGACGCCTTCTTGACCGCCGACTTCTGCCGCCAGCAGGGCCTGTTCGCCTACGAGTACGACCGCCGCAGCCGGCAGTTCAAGATCGACAGCCGCGAGTTCGCCGCCGTCAAGCAGAAGCTGCTCTTCATGCTCTCCAACCGCGGCCAGCCGCGCATCGTGGTCACCGACGGCAACCACGGCAACCGCGGCGAGCTGGAGCTGACCCACCTGCACGAGGGCGCCGACATCAAGCTCTCGTGGGCCGACGAGACCATGGGCAACCTGGCGCGCATCTGGTCCCGTCCGGTGCATCTGCTCACCCAGGTGGACAACAAGGAGGTGCACCTGAGCCACGACGGCGACAACTTCAAGAAAGAGGTCGTGAAGAAGAAGCCGCCACCCAAGAAAAAGAAATAGGAACCCCATCCCTTCAACCACGGGAAACCGATGTCCCTGGCCAAGGCCCTCGACGACAAGCTCTCCCAGCCCGACGTGCTGCCCGACGACGACGAGGCTGGCAGCGCCACCATCGACGCGGCCTCCGACGACCTGGTGGTCGAGGCCGAGGTCTCCGACTGCGACCGCTTGGGCGCCACCGTGGAGCGGCTGAAGGTGCGCGATCCGGCGGGCGGAGATGTGCGGCACCAGGCCGCAGCCATGCCCCGCCGGCTGCGCAGCCTGGGGGAGCGCCTGCTGCCCGTGGAGGCCGATCCCGAGCTGGGGGGCGCCGTAGTGCGCAGCGACCCGCAGGAGATGGACGGGGGCCGCTTCTGGGAGGTCTCCATCGGCGACGGCGGGCGCGAGGCCGAGCTGGAGCGCTTTCAGGTGGGCGACGAGGGCCAGCGCAGCCGCCAGCCCTACACGCTCACCCGCGAGCAGCTGGGGCGGGTGGTGGATGGCCTGGCCGAGGGGCTGGGGGCGGGGCGGGAGGAGGAGGGGGAGGAGGAGTAGCCGCCTGGCGACGCAGCCCCGGCCCACTTGACAACCCCGCCCCCCTCCATAGTAGAGCCGCGCGTCGAAGCGCGCCGGGCAGCTCACCGCTGCGAGTCTGGAGGGAAGCATGAGCCAAGACAAACCCTGGACCTCTCCCATGCCCGAGGAGCAGTTCGCGCTCATGCGCAGCATCCTGGCGGCACCCAGCCCCGTGGGGCTGGAAGGCGCCATGACCTACGGCGTGCTCAAGCCGCACCTGGCGTCCTTCGCCCCCAGCAGCTGGCAGCTGCACCAGTTCCGGGGCAACGCCGGCGTGGTGCTCGACACCCACCCCGGCCGCGACGACATGTTCAGCGTCATGATCGTCGGCCACGCCGACAAGATCCGCATGCAGGTGCGCCACATCGGCGACGACGGCAAGATCTGGATCAACAGCGACTCTTTCCTGCCCACCACCCTGATCGGGCACGAGGCCGTACTCTTCAGCGCCGATCCCAAGGCCCCCAGCCGCTACCGCATGCTGGAGGGCGGCACCGTCGAGGCCATCGGCGCCATCCACTTCGCCCCCCCCGGCCTGCGCAACGGCACCAAGGGCATCAAGCCCGAGATGCTCTACCTGGAGCTGCAGATCCACGGCGAGAAGGGAAAGAAGCAGGTGGAGCGCCTGGGCATCCGACCCGGCGATCCCGTCCTGCTCAAGCGGCCCATCCGGCGCGGCTTCAGCCCCGACAGCTTCTACGGGGCCTTTCTGGACAACGGGCTGGGCTGCTTCGCGGCGGCCGAGGTGGCGCGCCTGGTGGCCGAGCAGGGCTGCCTGGACAAGGTGCGGACACTCTTCGCTTTCGCCAGCCACGAGGAGATCGGCCGCATGGGCAGCCGCGTGATGGCTGGCAGCCTGAAGCCCGACGTGCTCATCGCGGCCGACGTGGGCCACGACTACGCGGCCGCGCCAGGCACCAGCGACAAGCGCTACCCGCCGCTGGCCATGGGCAAGGGCTTCATCGTGGACGTGGGTTCGGTGGTCAGCCAGCCGCTGACCGCCCTGATCGAGCAGGTCGCCATGGATCTGGACATCCCCCTGCAGCGCGACGTGGTGGGCCGCGACACCGGCACCGATGCCATGGCCGCGGCCTTCGCCGCCATCGACGCAGCCGTGGCTTCGGTGGCCTTCCCCATCCGCAACATGCACACCATCTCGGAGACCGGGCACACCGGCGACGTGCTGGCCTGCATCCACTGCCTGCACGGCCTGCTCAACCGCATGGTGGCCATGAACGACGGGCAGGGCATGAGCGCCCAGGACCTGCGCCAGGGCCACGTGCGCCTGGACAAGGCCAGCCCGCTGCTGTGGAAGGGCAAGGACGAGGAAAAGGAAGAGGGGGCTGAGGAGTAGGGAACCCTCTCAGGGCAGCGGCAGCACATACCCCGTGCGATTGCGCTCCACCCGCGTGGAGTACAGGGCGTGGCTGCCGTAGACCTCGGGATCGCCGTACCAAGAAGTCAGCTGGCGCTCCAGAAAATCCACGTTCTGCTCGCCGCGCTCCAGCTCCCGGTGCAGCACCACCCACTGGATGCCGTGCTCGGCCAGCTGACCGCGGTCGATCTCGTCGATGCCCGAGGCCATCTTCATCAGCGCGTCGCGGTGCTCGGAGCGCACCATGCTGGGCGCCGCCAGCACCCAGAACTGGTGCAGGCCCACCAGCGAGCTGGCCCCGCCGCGAGCGTCGGGCCGGTAGGGAATGGGCCGGCCGCTGACCGTCTGGTAGAAGAGGTAGCGCGAGGTGGCCATGGTGTTGCCCACGGCCACGGGCAGATCCAGCACTCCGTTCAGGGGCCGGCTGCGCAGCTCGCCTGGCGGGCGGGCGGCGATGGCCTGATGGGCCCCCAGGTCCAGGCGGGGCGTGCGCGGCAGGGGCCAGGGGCCAGCCAGCAGCCCCTCCGCGGCCACCAGGGCCAGGCTGCCCAGCAGCCAGGGCCGCGGCAGGCGCGAGGCGCTCACGGCCGCCAGGCCCGCCACCACGGCCAGGGCCGGAAAACCCATGCGCTGGGCGTGGGTGGCCGCCGAGGCGGGCAGCAGCTCCAGTAGCAAGTGGAAAGGCAGCGCGAGGCGGCGGCCGTCGGACAAGGTCACCCAGTCGCCATCCCACCACAGCCAGGCGCCCAGACCCACGACCAGGGCGCACAGCGCCCCGGCCAGGGCCCGCCACCGGCGCGAGGCCAGGGCCAGGACCAGCGCCAGCAGGCCCAGGTAGCTGGAGTGCAGGAAGCGCTCCCCCATGGCGGCCAGGTCCACCGACTGCAGCCCGGGCCAGAAGTAGCTGCGCAGGTCCACGGCGTTGTGCCGCAGCAGCATCTCTTGCTGCATGCCGGCGTCGCTGCCACGCAGGGCGATGGCGTCGGCCGCCGAGGTGGTGGCGTGAATAGCCAGCCCCAGGGGCACCACCACCATACCGGCCACCACGCAGGCCAACAGTGCTCCCTTGCACAGGGGCAGCCAGCTGTGGCGCCGCAGCGCCAGGAGGGCCCAGCAGGCCAGCACCAGCCCCGCGGCGGCCGCGTAGTAATAGGAGCCCACCGCGGTGAGCGCCATCCAGGCGCCCATGACCAGCCAGGGACGCGCGCGAAAGCGGTCGCCGGAGAGCGCTCCCTCCACGGCCCGCCAGCCCGCAGCCAGGGCGAAGAGCAGCCAGCAGATCCCCACCACCTCGCTGATCCCGTTGTGCACCTCGCAGCCCAGGTAGGGCGAGCAACAGATGGCCGCCGAGGCCAGCCACGAGGCCTGCTGCGAGGCCCCCAGGGCGCGGGCCAGGCGGCGCGCGCCCAGCGAGGCCAACGCCAGGTAGGACAGGATCACCGCGTTGTAGGCCAGGGTGGCGCCGAAGATCGGCACCAGGGGCGCCCCTGCCAGGGCCCCGATGGGATCGATGTACCAGAGCACGCCCCCGTCGGGCGCCAGCAGCAGATCGGTGCGGTAGGGCAGGCGTCCCTGGGACAGGCAGGTCCAGAACCACCAGGGGCCCCAGGCGTGGTTCCAGACATCCACGTCCTGATGCCCCACCAGGCGCGCCATGGGGCTGGCGGCCATGGGCCAGCTGGCCAGCAAGGCCAGGCCGACATGGGCGGCTGCGGCGAGCAGGTCCTGGCGCGAGGGGCGCGTCACGAAAACTTCCTGAGGGGGGGGGGCCCGCCCAGCATACCCACTCGTGGGGCGCAGGCGTCAATGGCAGCGCCGCGCGCAGCCCCTTGCGGCCGACAAGCGCGGTCCCGGCGCTGTGCTACCATCGGTGTTCGCCAGACAGCAATCAGGAGCGCGCGATGGCCAGCTTCCACAACTCCCCTTCCCTCGCAGGGCTGCTCCTGCTCGCCCTCTTCGCCTGTCGCTCGGACGATGACAAGCCCCAGGACAGCGAGGCTCCCGCCGTCACCGACGGCGACGGCGATGGCTACGAGCAAGACGACTGCGACGACTCGGACGCCGCCATCCATCCGGACGCGGAAGAGGTCTGCGACGGCACGGACAACGACTGCGACGGCGAGGAGGACGACGACGACTCCGCCGACGCCGACACCTGGTACCCGTACGCCTACGGAGATGGCTACGTCGACGACGACAGCAGCGTCCAGGCCTGCGACGCGCCCGAGGGCTTCGCTGCCAAGGGCGGCGACTGCGACGACGAGGAGGCCGCCGCCTTTCCCGGCAACGAAGAGGTCTGCGACGGCATCGACAACGACTGCGACCAGCAGACGGACGAGGACGTGCTCCTGCCCTGGTATCTGGACGCCGACGGCGACGGCTGGGGGGACGAGGCGGTCAGCGAGCAGGCCTGCGAGCCCTCCGCCGGCTACGTCGCCCCAGAGAGCCTGGGCGACTGCGACGACGCCAACTCGGACATCCACCCCGACGCGCTCGAGATCTGCGACGGCATCGACAACGACTGCGACGGGCTGACCGACGACGAAGATCCCAGCGTGGCCGATCCCGGCACCTGGTATCCGGACGCCGACGGCGATGGCTACGGGCAGGACGACAAGACCGCGCAGGCCTGCGAGCAGCCCAAGGGCTACGCCGGCTACGGCGGCGACTGCGACGACGGCGACCCGGCCTACAACCCCGGCGCGAAAGAGAGCGACTGCGCCGATCCCAACGACTACAACTGCGACGGCTCCACCGGCTACGCCGACGCCGATGGCGACGGCTGGGCCGCCTGCGCCGAGTGCGACGACGGCGACGCCGCCATCAATCCGGACGCCAGCGAGATCTGCGACGGCGCGGACAACGACTGCGACGGCGACATCGACGAAGACGACGCCACCGACGCCCCCACCTGGTACGCCGACGCCGACGGCGACGGCTATGGCGACGGC
>CAYVQL010000429.1:0-7634 GCA_964454135.1 uncultured Enterobacterales bacterium
CCGACCGCCCCTGGGTTCGTAATCCAGGGGCGGCCAGGCTGGCCGGTTGCGGACTATCCTCGGCGCCGGCTACCTGCAGGCGAGGATGGCCGACCCGCGCGCGACTTCTCGCGAAGCAGTCCTTGACGATCACCCCCCTGGCGTGTTTCATGGGCCCCACGCACCCCAAAGACGGCAGCTCTCATGGCCCGTTCAATTCCCCTGGCGCTCGTCGCAGCAGTTTTTCCGGCCTGCAAAGACCCCGGTGACAGCGCCGCCGAGCCGCTGGCCACCGGGATCTCGGCGGACCTGCACGAGACCATCGGTTCGCTGGTCTACGTCTCCTGGCAGCAGCAGGTCTCCTCGACGGCGTACGTCGAGTATCGCTTCGAGGCCGAGGACTGGCTGCGAACGCCTGAGCGCGAGCTGGAGCCTGGCCAGCAGGAGCAGCTCTTGCTGGGCATCCCCTTTGGCATGGATCTCGAGTACCGGGTGGTCCTCGATGACCAAGGGGGCGCCTGGACCAGCGCCACGGAAGGCTTCCAGACCGGGGGCGTGCCGCCGGACCTGCCGCGGGTAGCATCGGTCGAGGGTGATTGGGACCACTGGGACGCGGAGAGCCCCTACTTCGTGGCCAGCATCAACAAGGACGGCCTGGGCTTCTGGTGGACCTTCATCATCGACCGCAAGGCGCGCTACCTGTGGGCCATGGAATCTCCCGAGGGCACCGTCACCCTGCAGCCACGCATCTCGCAGGATGGCCTCGACCTGCTGGTGGACCACAACACCTACTGGGGCCTCTACGACGAGGGCGTGGGCTCGCAGGTGCTGCGCCTCAAGATCGACGGCACCGTTACCGCCACCTACGACACGCCCGGTCTGCAGCACGCCTACACGGATATGGAGGACGGCTCCATCGCCTGGGGCGCCAACGCCCCCATGGAGACGCTGGAGATCCTCGATCCCAGCGGTGAGCAGCGGACCCTGTGGCGCTGCGAGGATCTGCACGCCTCACTGAAGGAGAAGGGCAACTGCTCGGCCAACAACCTCTTCTGGAGCCAGGAGCGCGGCAGCTTCCTCTACTCCTTCTTCACCACCGAGGCGGTGGTGGAGGTGGATCTCGAGTCCGGGGAGGCGCTGCGTTGGTTCGGCCACCTGGACGGCTCCTGGGAGTTCTCGCCCCAGGACTCGGCCTTCTGGTGGCAGCACGGCGCTCGCTTCACCGAAGAGGGCACCCTGTTGCTCTCCTCCCAGAAGGCGCACGGCGCCGAAGAGACCGTGGCGCGGGAGTACGAGCTGGACAGCGAAAACGAGCTGCTGCGCGAGATCTGGAGCTTCGGCATCGGAGAGGACGTCTACGCCCCCACCGGAGGCGTCGCCCTGCGCCTGGCCAACGGCAATACCCACCACAACTTCGGCAGCAATGCCCGCCTGAGGGAGATCACCCCCGATGGCCAGGTGGTCTGGGATGTGCTCTGGGAGGGCACGCCGCGCCTGGGCGATACGCGGCCCATCGAGAACCTCTACGACTTCGTCCCTTGACCCTCCCCTGCCCGTGCTGACCGCCCTGCTGCTCTTCGCCTGCGCCAGCGAGCCGGACGACGATCTCCTGGCGTCCTTCGCTCGCGATCCGCGGGCGACCCGGGACCATGTGCTAGCCCTGCAGGACCCCGTGCGACGCGAGGCGGCCATCCTGCGCCTCTCCGAGGCCTACCCGGGCCGCGTGGGCCCGCTCTGCGGGGAGCTGCCCAAAGGCCAGAGCCGCGCCTACTGCCAGCGCCTGGCCGCCCGACCGCACCTGGCCAGTCCGCTGGACAAGCAGACCCCGCGGGATCGCCGGCATCGCGAGCGCGCGGGGGGCGGTCCCTCCACGCCCACCGTGCCCATCTCCCAAGAGCTGCTGGAGACCTGGCAGGAGCAGCAGGCCGACCCAGGTCCCTGCCGCAGCGAGGACGCCACCTATCACCCCTGCCTGAGCCAGCGCGCCCTGGAGGCGGCGCGCAAGGGCGACGCCCATGCCGCCGCCGCAGCGTGCAGCGCGGCCCGCGAAGAGCGCTGGCAGCGCGATTGCTTCTTCAGCACTGCCGAAGACCTGGCCGGCGTTCCCGGCGCCTATCCCACGGCCGCCTCGCTCTGCCTGGGTAGCGCCAGCTTCGTGCACGAGTGCAATGGCCATCTCCTGATGCGGCTGAGCCCACGCCGGCCCGGCGCGCCCAGCTTCGCCGTTCACCTGAAGGCCGGAGCCCAGCAGGTGCGCGGGGCATGGCACGAGCTGGATCCGCAGCTGATACCTACGATGGTCGACCTGTACTGGGCCACGGTCAGCGAACGGTTCTACGAGCCCCAACGCCCGGTGAACGGGGATCTCTTCGATCAGCTGCCGGCCGAGGCCTGGCCCCATGTTCGCGCCGCCCTGGCCTGGCAGCTGGCGAACTGCCCGGATCCACTGGCCGCCCTGAGCCAGGCAACCCAGCGGCGCGGCGACGAAGGCGTGGCCTGCCGCGCCCCGGTCGACAGCCCGCGCGACGCCTCCAAGCGCAGTCGCATCGACCAAGAACCCGACAAGGGCTTCGCCATGAAGGGCCTGCGCTGGGCCCGCGACCTGCAGGGCGAGGAGACCATCCCGGCGGTGTTCTTCCTGGTGCAGGGCGCTGGCCGCCGGCCCACCTCCGACGACGCGGAGCTGGACCTGCTCCTGGCCGGCCTGATCGTGCAGGCCTACCGCAACGCCCCTCCGCTGGACCTGTTCGCGGCCCAGCTCGACGACGAGCGCTTCGTGCTGCGCTGGACCGCCGCGCGCATCCTGGCTGAGCTGGATCCCGAGCATCCGGCCCTGGAGAAGGCGGCGCGGGATGAGGATCCCAGGGTGAGGAGGCGGGCTGCGGGGCCCGACGGCTGACTAGAAGTACGCCTTCAGCTCAGCGCACCAGTCGATGCAGCCCGACAGGCAGCCGTCGGCCAGGGCCTCATCCGCCCATTCGATGAGATCGCCCAGGGTCTCGCACTCGCCGTCGCCGTCGAAGTCGCACCAGGGCAGAGCGCCGATGCCAAAGGTGGCGTCGTGCAGCTTCGCCAGCAGCACCAGCTGCACCAGCAGATCCTCGAAGCTGCTGGGGCACTGGCTCAGGCGGCCGCGCACCGCGGGGTTGGTGGAGAGGGGGGGCCCGCCCCGGTCCGGGGGCAGGGCGGCCTCCACCTGGCTGCGATGCCGCAGCCACCACCAGACGCTCTTGAGGGTCAGGGGCCGGGACACGCCGAAGTCGGCCACCTGGGCGTCGTCGTTGCCCAGGACCAGCTCCGCCGGGTTGTCGGTGGTGACGCTGTCCAACGCCAGCACCTCGATCTCCACGCTCCAGTCGCCGGCGCAGAGCTCCTGCGCCTCGTAGAGGCCTTCGGCGTCGGTGCCGGTCTCGATGACATCGTCGCTGCCGTCGCCGTCGCAGTCCGGGCCGGTCAGGGTGACCGGGATGTCGGCCAGGCCGGGCTCGCAGCTGCCCTGAGCGCCGTCCTCGTCGGTGTCGATGAAGACCAGGCCCGAGATGGCGGAGGGGCAGTCCTCGTCCGTCTCACCGTCGCCGTCGTTGTCCAGGCCGTCGCACTCCTCCTCGTCCAGCTCGTCGCAGAGGCCGTCGGCGTCGCTGTCGGCCAGGTCCTCGTCCACGTCGCCGTCCAGGTCGTTGTCCAGGCCGTCGCAGATCTCCTCTTCGACGCAGTCCTGCTCACCGTCCTGATCCACGTCGATGCCGTAGACCGCCGCGGGCAAGGAGTAGCTGTTCTCACCGCCGCAGTCGGGAGGCCAGACCATGATGCTGCTGCCGTCACCCCCGCAGGACTCGGCGTAGCTCATGGAGGCCGGCTCCAGCTCCAGGTAGGGCACATCGGCCACCACGTCGCGGTACATGACGTAGCTGACCTGCACGGTGTCGGCCGCGTCGCCGTAGGGCTCCAGGGCCAGGCTCCAGGCCAGCACCGTGCTGCCGTCGGCGTAGGGCACCGTCTGGTCCGGCGTCACGTCGGCGCTGTCCAGGCTCCAGCCGGCCGGGATGGTGTCCAGCAGCCAGCCCTCGCCGGCCACGTCGCCCAGGTTGCGGCTGGTCAAGGTGACCCGCACGTCGCCCGAGCTCTCCTCGGCCAGCTTGCCAGCCGTCAGGACCGGGTAGCCCGCCTGGTAGGTCCAGATGTTGTACTGGCTCTGCACGCCGTAGCTGCCGGCCCAGTCCACGTCGTCCGTCACACCGTCGCCATCCTCGTCGCCGGGGTTGTCGGCGTACTCGGTCAGCACGTCCGGGGCTTCCTCGCCGTAGTAGGCGAAGCTGCCACCGGCCACGGCCGCGTTGCCGTTGTCCACGCACCACCATGCCGCCTCGTCCAGGTAGGGGCTGTAGCTGCCATTGTCGGTGGTCCATGAGCCGTACCAGCTGTCCAGGTTCTCACCCGTGGCCAGCTGCTCGGGCAGGCTGACGACCGCCTCGTCCAGGAAGAAGGACTGGGTGTCGTCAGAGGCGTACAGGGCCTGTTCGTCCAGGCAGACATCGTACAGGCCCAGGTTGGTGAAGCTGACCTGCTCGCCCGAGCCCGCGGACTCCAGGTAGAGCCAGCCGCGGGCGTGGGCCTGCCACAGGGTCAGGCAGCTGTCGGGCGCCACCTCGGGGCAGTCCTCGTCGCCGCAGACATCGCCCTCGTCCACGCTGCCGTCGCAGTTGTCGTCCAGGTCATTGCAGACCTCGAGGGCGGCGGGGTTGACCGCCGCATCGCCGTCGTCGCAGTCGGTGTCGTCTGCCACGTAGCCGCTGGGCGCGTCGCAGGAGGTCGTGGCGCTGTCGGCGTCGCCGTAGCCGTCGCCGTCGGCATCGGCGTACCAGGTGCCCTGGTCGGCCACGCTGGCGTCGTCGTCGTCGACAAGCCCGTCGCAGTCGTCGTCGATGCCGTTGCAGACTTCCGTGGCCGCCGGGTTGATCCCTGACTCCGCGTCATCGCAGTCCGTGCTGTCGTCGGTGTGGCCGCTCGGAGCCTCGCAGGCGTCCACGCTGGAGCCCGCGTCGCCGTAGCCATCGCCGTCCGCGTCCGCGTAGTACGTGCCCTGGTCCGTCACGCCGTCGTCCGCGTCGTCCACCAGGCCGTCGCAGTCGTCGTCGATGCCGTTGCAGACCTCCGTGGCCGCCGGGTTCACCGCGGCATCCGCATCGTCGCAGTCGGTGGCGTCGTCGGTGTAGCCGCTGGGCAGCTCGCAGGAATCCACGGCGCTGGCCGCGTCGCCGTAGCCGTCGCCGTCCGCGTCGGCGTACCAGGTGCCCTGGTCGCTGACATCGTCGTCCGCATCGTCCACGAGGCCATCGCAGTCGTCGTCGATGCCGTTGCAGACCTCGCTGGCGCCTGGGTTGATGGCCGCGTCGCCGTCGTCGCAGTCCGTGGCGTCCGTCACGTAGCCCTCGGGCGCCGCGCAGGCCTCCAGCGAGTCCGCGGCGTCGCCGAAGCCGTCGCCGTCCGCGTCCGCGAAGAAGGTCCCCAGGCCGCTCACGTCCGGGTCGTCCTCATCGACGAGCCCGTCGCAGTCGTCGTCCACGCCGTTGCAGACCTCGGGGTCCATCTCGTAGGCGTAGGACAGGTCCACGCAGTACAGCAGGCCGCCGGGGTTGGTGTAGGCATCGCCGCCAGGCTGCGCCCAGTTCCAGATCTCCCACTCCAACTGGTTCTCGCCCTCGACGATCTCAGGCGTCAGATCCCAGATGTCCGAAGGTGCGAAGTAGTTGAACTCGGTGCTGTCCGAGCCCACCGAGGAGGAATTGAGCCAGGCCTCGTACGAGTTGTCCGCGCCCAGCTCCAGCGTGGCGTCCATGTCGTAGAAGCCGGCCTGCACGGCGAAGCCGCGGAAGATGGAGTGGATCTCGTCGTTCTCGGGGTCGGTCTCGTAGTACTCGTCCCAGATCCACTGGGCGCCGTCGATGGTCACCGTCCAGCGGCTGTTGCCGTCGTAGGTCAGCACCGCGGGGGAGCCGTCCTCCAGCAGGTTGAGCCCGTCCTCGCCCGAGCAGAAGCTCTCCTCCACCAGGCACTCTTCCATGCAGTCGGCCCAGCCGTCGCCGTCCGTGTCGAAGCCCTCGTCCACGCCGCAGTCCAGGTCGTTGTCGAGACCGTCGCAGATCTCCTCTTCGGCGCAGGTGATGACCCCGTCGCCGTCCACGTCCGCGTTGTAGGCCGCGGCGGGCAGCGAGTAGCTCACCTGGTCGCCGCTGTCGTCGCCGTACTCGACCCAGGCGGCCTCCAGCTCGACATAGGGCGCGTCGCTGTCGCAGTCGCGCGTCAGCACGTAGCTCACTTCCACCGCGTCCACGGTGGTGCCGCCGCCCGTGCCGGCCACGTCCACGCTCCAGGCCAGCGTCGACGTGCCGTCGCCGTTGTCCGTCTCGCTGTCAGGCTCGACGGAGTAGTCGCCCGCGCTCCAGCTGGCGGGGACCGTGTCGTACAGCACGCCGCTGCCGTCGGAGGAGCCGATGTTGCGGCTCACCAGGCTCACCAGCACCTCGGCGCCGTCCGCATCCGCCAGCTTGCCGGCCGTCAGCACCGCGTTGGCCGACTGGTAGTCCCAGATGTTGTAGTTGGCCTGCACACCGTAGCTGCCGGCCCAGTCCACGTCGTCGTCCACGCCGTCGCCGTCCTCGTCCGTCGTGGCGCTGGCCCAGTACGCCAGCACGTCGGGGATGGACTCGCCGTAGTAGTCGTAGGTCGCGCCGGCCGCCGCGTACTGGCCGTACTCCACGCACCACCAGGCAGGCAGGCCCGCATAGGGGCTGTAGTAGCCGTTGGAGGTGGTCCAGCTGGCGTAGTACAGCGTGTAGCTGTCGCCAGGAGCCAGCTCCACCGGAGCGCTGGCCACCGCCTCCTCGGCGAAGAAGCTCTGGCTCGTCTCCGAGCTGTAGAAGACCTGCTCGTCCAGGCAGATGTCGTAGGGGCCCGCGTTCGTGAACACCACCTCGGCGCCCGAGGAGCCCGTGGACGTGATGTCCAGCCAACCGCGCGCGTGCGCCTGCCAGACCGTCAGGCAGTCGTCCGGCACCAGCTCGTCGCAGTCCTCCGCGCCGCAGTCGATGCCGTCGTCGTCATCGACCAGGCCGTCGCAGTCGTCGTCCGCGCCGTTGCAGACCTCTTCGGCCGCCGGGTTGACCGTGGCGTCCGCGTCGTCGCAGTCCGTGGCGTCGTCGGTGTAGCCTCTCGGCACCTCGCAGCTGTCCACGCTGGAATCCGCGTCGCCGTAGCCGTCTCCATCGGCGTCGGCGTACCAGGTGCCCTGGTCGGCCACGTCGGCGTCGGCGTCATCCGCGGCTCCGTCGCAGTCATCGTCGATGCCGTTGCAGAGCTCTTCGGCCGCCGGGTTCACCGCCGCGTCGCTGTCGTCGCAGTCCGTGGCGTCGTCGGTGTAGCCGCTGGGAACCTCGCAGGCGTCCACGCTGGAGCCCGCGTCGCCGTAGCCGTCGCCGTCCGCGTCCGCGTACCAGGTGCCCCGGTCCGCCACGCCGTCGTCGGCGTCGTCCGCCAGCATGTCGCAGTCGTCGTCGATGCCGTTGCAGACCTCTTCGACCGCCGGGTTGATGGCCGCGTCGCCGTCGTCGCAGTCCGTGGCGTCGTCGGTGTAGCCGCTGGGAACCTCGCAGGCGTCC
>CAYVQL010000430.1:0-7621 GCA_964454135.1 uncultured Enterobacterales bacterium
GCGCGTAGGTCCGCCCCATTCTCCAGCAAGTGCGTCGCGAAGCTGTGCCACAGCTTGTGCGGGGACACAGGGCGGGTCACGCCGGCGCGGAGGGCGTGTTGCTTGAGGCGCTTCCAGAAGTTCTGGCGCGACATGGGCTTGCCGCCGCGGCCTAGAAAGAGCGCGGCCTGCGCGAGGGCCGGGTCGAACTGGGGTCGGGCTTCGCGCAGCCAGCGCGCCACCAGGTCGCAGGCGCGCTCGCCCATGGGCAGCAGGCGCTCCTTGTCGCCCTTGCCGCGTACGATCAGGTAGCCGCCGCGCAGGCGCAGGCCGGCCATGGGCAGCTGCACCAGCTCGCTGACCCGCAGGCCGGTGGCGTAGAGCAGCTGGATCATGGCGGCGTCGCGCAGGCCAAGGGCTGTGGCCGTGTCGGGGGCGCCCAGGATGGCTTCCACGTCGGCCTGGGGTAGCGCCGTGGGCAGGCGGTGAGATGGGCGCGGGCCCTCCACGAGCTGACCCGGGTCGGCGGGGATCAGGCCTTCGAGGAAGAGAAAGCGGAAGAGCTGGCGGATGGAGACGCGGTGCCGGGCCAGGCTGCGCCGGGAGAGGCCGTCGGCCAGCAAGGAGGCCAGGTAGGCTGCGATGTCGTCGCGGCTCACCTGTTGGGGGGTCCGGATGTCCAGCTCGGAAGATAGCCAGAGGGCGAAGCGCTTGAGGTCGCGGAAATAGGCTTCCAGGGTGTTGTCCGATAGGCCTTTTTCCACGCGTCCGTGGCCTAGGTAGCCCTCGATGGCCAGCTCGAAGGGGGGAGGGATCTCTGGCGGGGCTCCCCTCCCCTGCCCTGCTGGCCGCCTGGGCGGGCTCATTTCTTCTCCGTCTGCTGCAGGTATTCCTTCACGCCGCGCACGACGGCGTCGGCCGTGGCCCGCTGGAAGGCGGGGGTGCGCAGGCGCAGCTCGTCGTCGGGGTTGCTCACGAAAGAAGCTTCGAAGAGGATCGAAGGCATGCGTGTGGAGACGAGCACGTAGAAGACGGCCGACTTGACGCCCAGGTCCCTGACCTGCTCGGCGCCGAACAGGGCGTTGAGCTCGGCGATCACGGCCTCGTGCACCTCGTAGGCCAGCTTGCGCGACAGCGCGCTTGTTCCGGAGATGACCAGATCGCTGACGACTCGCGCCGTGGGATCACGCGTGGGGCCCGTCGCGCCAGAGGCGTTCTCGCGCATGGCCACGCGGGCTGCGCCCTCATCCGAGGCTACGTCCAGGTAGTAGGTCTCCACGCCCCGCAGCTCGGATGAGGGCGCCGCGTTGGCGTGGATCGACAAGAAGAGGTCCGCGTCGCGCGCATTCGCCATGGCAGCGCGGTCCTGCAAGCTGATGAACTCGTCCTTGTCGCGGGTCAGGATGATCTCGGCGTCCAGCTCTCTCTCCAGGCCCGTGGCCACCATGCGCGCCAGCGCGAGGACGATGTCGGCTTCTTCGGTCCCCGTGCCGCCCACTGCGCCGGGATCGTGCCCGCCATGCCCCGCGTCAACCACGATCCGTGGACGCGGGTGGGGCCTGCGCTCGCCGTCGTCGACAAAGGAGAGGCCCACCAACCAGAGGGCCAGCGCCTCCTTGTCCGGCAGGCTGCTGTCCTCGAAGGCTTCGGGAGCCTGCAGGTCTACCAGCAGGGCCCGTCTGCCCACCTGGCGCACGCTGACGTCGCGCGCCCCATCCAGCTCCACGGCCACCTGGGCTGCGCTGCCCAGCTTGGAGTAGACCAGGCGCTGTACGCCCGCTTGGTCCACAGGCATCTCGGTGCCTGCCGGGCGCTGGTGGTAGGCCGCCAGCAACGCCGGCGAGAAAACCGTGCCAGGCAGCATGATCATGGCGCGGGCCGGAGCTTGCCCGAAGGCGGGCGTGGAGCGGGTCTGCACCGCGGGAGCCGGTGCGTCCAGCACCAGCAGCAGCCGGGCGTGGTCCTGCCCCAGGAAGATGAGCACGTCCTCCAGTGTGGCGGCCGTGGCTGGAGCGCTGGAGCACAGCAGGGCCAGCAGGGCCAGGCAGAGCGCCAGCCTGTGTGCCAGGGCGGACTTGGCGCGCTCGGTCGGTGGAGGGCTAGGCATGTCGCCCGATTAGATCATGGCCTTGAGCCGGTAGAGGGCGTCCATCGCCTCCCTCGGCGTCATGGCGTCGGGATCCAGGACCTTGACGGCCTCGCGCAGCAGGTCGCTTGCCGGCGCCTGCAACTCGGTGGGCGCGGATTCCTGCTCCGCTCCTGGCTGCAGATCGAACAGGGACAGCTGCCGATCGTCACGGGGACGGCGACGCTCCAGCTCCAGCAGGGCTGCCTTGGCGCGGGCGACCACCTCCTCCGGGATGCCCGCCAGGCGAGCGCACTGGATGCCGTAGGATCGACTGGTGGCACCGGCCTGCAGGCGGCGCAGGAAGATGATCCGTTCTCCCATCTCGCTGACCGCCACGCGCATGTTGACAGCGCGCGCGTGCTGCCGCGCGAAGCCCACCAGCTCGTGGTAGTGGGTGGCGAAGAGCGTACGGCAGCGGATGCGGTCGTGCAGGGCCTCGGCCACCGCCCAGGCGATGGCCAGCCCGTCGTAAGTGCTTGTACCACGCCCGATCTCGTCCAGCAGCACCAGTGAGCGCTGGGTGGCGTGGTGCAGGATGTTGGCGGTCTCGGCCATCTCGACCATGAAGGTGGAGCGCCCGCGGGCCAGGTCGTCGCTGGCACCCACGCGCACGAAGATGCGGTCGCAGAGCCCGATACGCGCCTTGCGCGCTGCGACGAAGGACCCCATCTGAGCCAGCAGGACGTTCAAGGCCACCTGCCGCATGATGGTGGACTTGCCCGACATATTGGGCCCGGTCAGGATCACCAGGCGCCGGCGATCCGGCTCCAGCGTGATGGAGTTGGGGACGAAGCGCTCCTCGGTGAGCATGTTTTCCACGACGGGATGGCGGGCGTCCTCCAGCTCCAGGGTCTCGCCGGTGTGTACCTGGGGCCGGTTGTAGCGGTTGCGCACCGCCACCTCGGCCAGACAGGCCAGCACATCCAGCATGGCGATGGCGGCCGCCAGGGCCTGCAGGCGCTGCAGCTGCTGCCCCACGCGCTCGCGCAGGGCGCAGAAGAGCTCGTACTCCAGGATCTTGCGCCGGGCGTCGGCGCTCAGCACGCGCTCCTCGAACTCCTTCAGCTCGGGAGTCAGGAAGCGCTCGCAGTTCGTCAAGGTCTGCCAGCGGCGGTAGTGCTCGGGGACCTTGTGCAGGTTGGCCCGCGTGACCTCGAAGAAGTAGCCCTTGGTCTTGTGGTGCCGGATGCGCAGGCTGCCGATGCCGGTGGCCTTTCGCTCGCGTAGCTCGATCTCGGCGATGGCGCCCTTGCCCTTGCGCGACAGGGTCTTCAGCTCATCCAGGTCCGCATCGACGCCGTCACGGATCAAGCCCCCCTCGGTGAGGACCAGGGGGGGCTCGTCCGCCAGCGTGGCCTGCAGATCCTGCAGCACGTCGCCGCAGAGATCGGAGGGGCACAGCCGCGTCAGCATCTCCAGCGGACGCAGGGAGTCCATCACCTCGGGCAGGGCCTCCAGCGAGCGCCGCAGGGCCGCCAGATCGCGGGCCGAGGCCGTGCTCTGGGCCACCTTGCTTCCGATGCGCTCCAGATCGGCCACCTCGCGCAGCCTGCTGCGCAGGGCTTCGCGCTCGCTGGAGCTGTCGTGCAGGGCCTGCACCGCGTCCAGGCGCGCTCGGATGGCGGCGGGATCCACCAGGGGAAAGCTCAGCCACTCCCGCAGCAGGCGCGCACCCATGGGGGTGGCGTTGCGATCCAGCAGCCCCAGCAGGGTGCCCTTGCGGCCCGTGCCTCGCAGGGGCCGCTCCACCTCCAGGTTGCGGCGCGTGGAGGCGTCGAGAACCATGTGGCCGCTGAGGTGGTAGACCCGCAGGCGGCTGATGTGCTTGAGCTCGGAGTGGCTGTTCTGCTGGGCGTAGTCCAGAAGCGCCCCGGCGGCGCCGATGGCAGGCCCCAGGGAATCGGCCCCGAAGCCGGAGAGATCGCTTACGCCCAGCACGGCCAGCAGGCTGCGACGCGCGGCCCGGGGGGCGAAGCGGGAGCGCTGCAGGCGGTTGATCAGGCAGTCGGGCAGCACGGCCAGCACCTGGTCCAGGGCTGGCAGATCCTCGGGCAGGACCGCCTCGCGCACCAAGAGACGCGAGAGCTCGGCGCAGGCCTGATCCAGGCCCTGCAGCTCGGTGACCCGCAGATCACCCGTCGAGACGTCCAGAAAGGCGATGCCGAAGAGGCCGCGCTTGCCGTCCAGCACGCTCACCAGGTAGTTGGGCTCGCGGGCCTCCAGGCCCTCCGGATCCAGCACCACGCCCGGGCTGACCACCCTGACCACGCGGCGTTCCACCAGCCCTTTGGCCTCCCTCGGATCCTGCACCTGGTCGGCGATGGCCACCTTGTGGCCGGCATCCACCATACGACGGATGTAGGAGTGCACGTTGCGATGCGGCACGCCGCACATGGGGATGGGATCCGGATCTTTGCGATTTCTGGAGGTGAGCACTACGTCCATCAGGGGAGCCGCTTGCCGGGCATCGTCGAAGAAGAGCTCGTAGAAATCCCCCATGCGGAAGAACAGGAAGGCATCCGGATGCTGGGCCTTCAGCGCCAGGTACTGCCTGAACATGGGGGTGTCGGTTGCCTTGCTCACCTGCTCTTCCCTTCGCTTCCCTTCCACCTATCATGAAAACAGCTGGGGGGGGGGGGGGGGGGGGGGCGGGGGGGGGGGGGGCGGGCGGCCCCCCCCGCCCCCCCCCCCCCGCTCCGCGCTCCCCCTCCCCCGCGATGTTCCCCACTGTGAAAGCGCCAGGCCGCCCCTGGTTTTTGTAATCCATGGACGACCAGGCTGGCCGGTGGGGAACTACCCCCGCTGCAGCTTGACAGCCCAGAAGGCGTCCTCTTCGCCGCAAGGGGGCGCAGAGCAGAAGCCTCCCAGGCGACGATAGCCGGGATGTCCCTGCAGGAAGCGCTCCGCCACCTGCTCGCCCTCCTCCGGCTCGGGAGAGCAGACCACGTAGACCAGCACGCCCCCGACTCGACAGCAGGCCGCGGCTGCGCGAAGGATGGCGAGCTGGCGCTCGGCGTTGGCGTGCAGGTCCTGCTGCCGCCTGCGCCAGCGGATCTCGGGGTGGCGTCGCAGGGTGCCCAGACCGCTGCAGGGCGCGTCCGCCAGCACCGCGTCGAAGTCCGTCTGCGGAAAAGGCTCGGACGACTGCCAGTCGTGCTGCACCAGGCGCGGCGCCATGCCCAGGCGCGTAGCGCCCTCAGATAGGCGTTCCAGGCGCTTTTTGGAGCGATCCGCGGCCCAGACCTCGGCGCCCTGAGAGATCAAGCGGAAGCTCTTTCCCCCGGGCGCGGCGCAGGCATCCAGCACGCGCCAGCCCGGCTGCGCGCCCACCAGGTCCGCCACGGCGGCCGCCGCTCCATCCTGCACCCACCAGAGCCCCTCGTCGTAGCCTGGCAGTTGCCGCACGGGCTTGCGAGCCCGCAGCAACCAGGCTCCGCTCACCTGCTGGCCGGCTGCGCTGGCCGGCGAGCAGCCCAGCTCGCGCTGCAGCAAAGCGAGCAGCTCCGGCTCTTCCCTCTTGAAGACCAAGGCCAGCGGGGGCACGCTGTTGTTCTTGCGCGCCCAGGCCGCGGCAGCGGCCTCCCCGTAGCGGGACCGCCAGCGTGCCAGCAGCCATGCCGGGTGGTTGAGCAGCTGCTCCGGACTGGGCGGGGGGGCCTGCTCGTGCCGCCGCAGCAGGGCGTTGACAAAGCCGGCGGCGTGGGGAGCCCCCTGCCTGCGACAGAGCTGCACCGCTTCGTTGACAGCGGCATGGTCGGGCGTGCGGCCATGGCGCAGCTCGAAGAGCCCAAGGCGCAGCACCTGCAGAGGGACGGGATCCAGGCGCCGCAGAGGGCGCTTCGACAGGGCGCCGATGATGGCGTCGGCCTCGGCGCGCGTCTGCAACACGCCGCGGCACAGGCGCCACGCCAGGGCTCGGTCGGGCCCCGCGGGCGGGGCCTCGCGGGCCAGCGCGTCCTCGGAGCGCTCGCCGGCCTCTACGGCCAGCAGCGCGCGCAGCGCGGCCACGCGCGCCGGGCTGACCCGTCGCCCGCCCACCGGCTCAGTCCTTCAGGTCGGCCAACTCGGCGTCAATCAGCTCCTGGAAGGCCTCGAAGGGCTTGGCGCCCCGCAGCTTGTAGCCGTTGACGAAGAAGGTGGGCGTTCCGCGCACGCCTAGCTTCTTGGCCTGGGCGACATCGGCCTTGATGATGGCCTCGATCTCCGGGTTCTCCATGTCGCGCTTCCAGCGCACCTGGTCCAGCTCGAGCTCTCCGGCGATCTCCTCGAAGATGCCGTCCTTGCGCAGGTCGCGCTGGCGCTCGAAGAGCAGCGCCTTGTAGGGCCAGAACTGGCCCTGGTGGCCAGCCGCCATGGAGGCGATGGCCGCTGGCTTGGCCAGCTTGTGCTTGGCGAGCGGGAAGTGCTTGAAGACGAAGCGCACCTTGCCGTGGTAGGTCTCTTCGATCTTCTTCATGGTCTCCTGGGCCCGTCGGCAGAAGGGGCACTGGAACTCCGAGTACTCCACCACGGTGATGGGCGCGTCGACCGGACCCTCGATGGGCGACTTGCCGATGACCACCCTGGCCCAGGGCTCGTCGAAGGTCAGCGCGTCGGTGAGCTGCTGCTTGCCCTTGCCCTGCCTTGCAAGGCGCGCTGCCCGCCCCACCAGGCCGGGCATGTTCTTGCAGATGGGCTTGGCCTTGGTGCAGGTGGCTGCGGAGAGGCCCGCGTCCACGCAGGGATCGCAGGGGCCGACCACCGTGTTGAGCACGCTCATGACCAGATCCCTGGAGGCGGGCTCGAGGGCGGTGAGCGCCGGGATGTTGAGGTCCGCCGCACCCAGGCTGGAGACCTTCACGGGGGGAGGCGGCTCCTTGCCCCGCTTCTTTGAGGACTTGGCGGCCTTGGCGGCGGCCTGCTTGGCCTCGGCGATCTCCTTGTCCTTGGCGATGAGCTTGATCTGCAGCTCGGCTTCCGCTTGCTTGTAGCCTAGATTGTATGCGGCATACGAACCTAAGCCGCCGGCAATGAGCGCCAGGATGATGCCCACTCCCAAGACGAACGCCAGGTTGCCTTCGTTCTTTTTCTGCACTTTCGCTCCCTAGCTCTTGCGTGGTGCGGCCGGCAGACAGGATTCCCGACCTTCGGCGTCAGCACATAGCCGCCGAGGCGTGGCTCTTCCAGGCCTACGAACCCATCAGAGACCGACCTGCCCTGTACCGAGCGCAGCTAGGCCCAGGCGTCATCCAGATCGCTGCTCCCCCCGCTGCTGTAGCTGCTGTCGCTCGCGCTGCTGGGGCCGCGCAGCACAAAGCCCAGGATGGTCCCAAAGAACCCTCCCAGGCCGAATGTTAGCGCCAGCAGCCACGGCAGACGCCAGGGGGTGGAGGCGTGGGTGGACCAGAACACCAAGTTCAAGGAGATGTCCGTGGTGCGGTCGTAGTTCTGGACGATGAAGAGCGTCAATACGCCCAGGAAACAGAGAACAAGCAGGATCTTCAGTACCAGGACGGTCTGGCGCATAGCATCTCC
>CAYVQL010000431.1:0-7557 GCA_964454135.1 uncultured Enterobacterales bacterium
GTCGTGGCCGTCGACGTCCAGATCGCCCCCTCCGGCCACGGCCTCTCCCGCCTTGTCGCCATCCGCCTCCCCGATGAGCTTGGCGTCGGCGGCCGACAGCGACAAGCTGCCCGTGACCGGGCCCAGCAGCAGGTAGGCGGCACCGGCCTTGGAGCCCCCGCTGTCCTCGTAGCGCGAGCCCACCAGCAGATCGGCGTAGCCGTCGGCGTCCACGTCGCCTGCTGCCGCCACGCCGCTCCCCGCCTCATCCCCGGCCGCCTCGCCGATGAGCTTGGCGTCGGCCACCGACAGGCTGCTCTCCCCGCTCAGCGGCCCCAGGGCCAGGTAGGCCGCGCCAGCGTCCGTGCCGCCCGCATCGTTCTGGCGCGCTCCCGTCATCACGTCGTCGAAGCCGTCGCCGTTGACATCTCCCACCCCCGCCACGCGCACGCCTACCCAGTCCGAAGCCGCCTCTCCCGTCAGCTTGGCGTGGGCGCCGGACAGCACGAAGCTCGCAGTGACAGGCCCCAGCACCACGTACATGGCGCCCGCGTCGCTGCCGCCAACGTCGTCGCCGTAGGCGCCGATCAGCAGATCGGGGTGGCCGTCTCCGTTGACGTCCCCGGCACCGTCCGTGCCGTATCCCGCCGCGTCGTCGCTGGACTCTCCGGTGAACTGGAAATCGGCGCTGCCCAGGCTCATGCTTCCGGTGACGGGTCCCTCCACCACGTAGGCCGCTCCCTGGTTGTTGCCCGAGCCCTGGTAGTAGATGGCTCCAATGATGATGTCTTCGTGGCCGCTGCCGTCCAGATCGCCGGCATTGCCCACCGAGCGCCCCGCGTAGTCGCTCATGCCCACGCCCTGGAAGCTGGCCTGGGCGCCGGAGAGGTCGAAATCGCCGCTCACGGGCCCCAGCACCAGGTACACCTCCCCCGCCCCGGACCCCGCCCCTGAGTCGCGCATCCAGGCGCTCACCACCAGGTCGTCGTAGCCATCCCCGTTGACGTCGGCGAAAGCCAGCTCGTCGCCCGCGTAGTCGTAGCCGTCCTCGCCGATGATCTTGGCGTCGGCCTCAGCCAACGAGATTCCACCCACGGGCGCGCAACCACTAGCCATACCATCACAGTCGTTGTCCAGACCGTCGTCACAGATCTCGCTGGCCGCCGGGTTGACCGCCGCGTCGGAGTCATCGCAGTCGCCGGCATCGGCGACGTAGCCGCTGGCGGGCGCGCAGAGATCCCAGTCGTGGTAGCAGTCGTCCGCGTCCCCGTACCCATCTCCATCGCCATCGACGCAGAGCTCGATGGGCGAACCGGCGGCGCTCTCGTCCACGTCCCCATCGCAGTCGTCGTCCAGGTCGTTGCACTCGTCCTCGCTGGCGCCGGGGTTGACGGCCGCATCTGTGTCATCACAGTCCGTGTCGTCGGCCACGTGGCCGCTGGGAGCGCTGCAGGCCGAGACCGCCTGGGCCGCGTCTCCGTAGCCATCGCCATCCAGGTCGGGATGCCACTCGCTGGCGTCGATGGCTTCGTCCTCGTCCGTGTCGCCGTCACAGTCGTTGTCGATGCCGTCACAGAGTTCCTCTGCGTCGGGATTGACCGCGGCGTCGCCGTCGTCGCAGTCCTGATCATCTGCGGTGTAGCCGCTGAAGGGGCCGCAGAGGTCCCAGTCGCTGAAGCAGTCCGTTGCGTCACCGAATGTATCACCATCCGCGTCGGCGCAGTAGTCGGTGCTCACGCCGGCGATGCTGTTGTCGACAGTTCCGTCGCAGTCCTCGTCGATGTCGTTGCAGGGATCCTCGGTGGCGTCGGGATGGACGGATGCGTCGGCGTCGTCGCAGTCCGTGTCATCGCCGACGACATAGCCCGAGGGCACATGGCAGGCGGTCAGCGCATAGGCCGCGTCGCCGAAGCCGTCGCCGTCCGCGTCGGCGTAGGAGGTGAGCGCGTCGATGGCATCGTTCTCGTCGACTGCTCCGTCGCAGTCGGTGTCGGCACCGTCGCAGCGCTCGTCGGCCTCGGGGTTGATGGCCGGATCGCCGTCGTCGCAATCCTGGTCGTCGGCCACGTAGCCCTTGGGGGCGTCGCAGGAGGCATAAGACAGGTCGGCATCGCCGTAGCCATCGCCATCGCCATCCGCGTACCAATCCGTGGCGTCGACGGCATCGTCCTCGTCGGTCTCGTCGTCGCAGTCGTTGTCGATGCCGTCGCAGAGCTCCTCGGCGTCGGGGTTGACCGCGGCGTCGCCGTCGTCGCAGTCCGCGCGCTTAGCGGCCACGTAGCCCTTGGGGGCGTCGCAGGAGACGTAGGACAGGCCGGCATCGCCGAAGCCGTCCCCGTCCCCGTCCGCGTACCAGGTCTCCATCATGTCTTCGTCGGTCTCCCCATCGCAGTCGTCGTCCCGGCCGTTGCAGGACTCGGAAGCGCCGGGGTGGATCTCCTCCTCCGCGTCATCGCAGTCGCTGGCGTCGTCCACGTAGCCGCTGGGCTGCTGGCAGGCGGTGGCCACGCTGTCGGGATCGCCGTATCCATCGCCGTCGGCATCCAGCTGCCAGGTGGCGGCGTCGCTGGCGTCATCTTCGTCGATCTCGCCGTCGCAGTCGTTGTCGACGCCGTCGCAGACCTCCTCGGCGACGGGACTGGTCTCGGAGTCGGAGTCGTCGCAGTCGCCGTCTTCGAGGGAGAAGCCGTCGCCGTCCTCGTCCACGTAGGGGGCGACGCTGTCTTTGGAACCATCCCCGGGGCAGCCGACGAGCAGGAAGAGCGAAGCGAGCAAGCAGGGGATTCTCATGGGGACTCCTGGGACAGGTTCCCGACCGCAGGTCCTGTCTGCAAGAGGATATACCATCGGCGAGCGGGTCGATGTTCCACGTGGAACACCAGCGGGATCGGGAAGAATGCCGGCCTGCGAGTCGAGCAGCGCGGACTCAGGGTGCGGCGGGGCCGTCCCCCAGGGCCGCCAGGTTGTCCCGGGAAAGGCGGGTGTTGGGGTGCTCCTCGCCCAGCAGCCGGCGGTGGCCCTCCAGCGCCTCGCGGGCCAGCGGCAGGGCTTCGGCCCCCCTGCCCTGCGCCACCAGGGTGAGGACCAGGCCGTCCAGCACCTTGTAGAGCAGCGGACTGGAGGTCCCCTGCTCTGTCCGGCAGTCCGACACGGTCTGGCGGTAGAGGTCTTCGGCCTGTTGAAGATCGCCACTGCGTCGATGGACCGAGGCCAGGTTGTTGGCGGCCACCAGCGTGAGCTGATGCTTGGGGCCCAGGGCCCGACGCGAGCCAGCCAGGATCTCCTCGTACAGGGGCAGGGCCTGGTCGGAGCGTCCGTCCACCAGGTAGAGGGCGGCCAGGTTGTTGGCGATGCTCAAGGCCAGGTTGTGGTCCGCGCCCAGGGCCGCGCGCGCGCCCTCCAGGGACCGCAGGTAGAGGGCCTCGGCCTGGTCGCTGCGGCCCTGGCGCCAGTGGATGAGCGCGATATTGGCCTCGGCCTCGATGGTGTCGGGATGGTCCTGCCCCAGCACGGTCGAGAAGATGCCGTAGGCCTCCCCGTAGAAAGGGGCGGCGCGCTCGTAGCGCCCCAGGGCTTCGTGCAGATCTCCCAGCCCCGTCAGGATGCGAGCGGTCTGGGTGCTCTCGGCGCCCAGCACCCGGCGGGCGGCGGCCAGGGTCTGATCGTAGCTGGCCTCGGCCAGCTCGTAGCGCGCCAGGCCGTACTGCAGCGCCGCCAGGCGGCTGGTGGCTTCGATGGTCTTGGGGTGGTCCTCGCCCAGGGCTTGACGCTGCGCGGCCAAGACCTGCTCCAGCAGGGGTAGGGCCTCTTCGAATCGATCCTGGGCCTGGTACAGGTCCGCGAGCTTGGACTGCGTGTTCAGGGTGCGGGGGTGCTCGTCTCCCAAGACCTTGCGCCGCCCCGCAAGGGCCTCCAGGTAGAGCGGCTCGGCCTCGGCATAGCGCTGCTGCGAGGTGTAGAAGCTAGCCAGGTTGTGCAGGCTGACGAAGACCGCGGGGTGATCGCTGCCCAGGGCCCGGCGGCTGCCTTGCAGGTCTTCCAGGTACAGGGGTTCCGCTTCTTCGTAGCGGCCCATGACCTTGTACAGCACCGCCAGGTTGTTCACGGTGATCAAGGTGTCGGGGTGCTCGTCGCCCAGCACCCGGCGGCGGCCGGCCAAGGCCTCCAGGTAGTGGGACTCGGCTTCGGCGTAGCGCTCCTGCTGCCATTGCAGCGAGCCCAGGTTGTCCAGGGCCTGCAGCGTGTCGGGGTGCTCGTCGCCCAGCAGGCGGCGACGCAGCTGCAGGCTGCTGCGCACCAAGGGCTCCGCCTCGGAGTAGCGGGCCTGGCGCCAGCGCAGCTCAGCCAGCCCGTCCCGCGAAGCCAGGGTGTCGGAGTGCTCGTCGCCCAGCACCCTCAGACGCAGCCGCAGGGCCTCTTCCAGCAGCGGCTCGGCCTCTTCGTACCTGCCCAGGGCCAGGTAGACCCCTCCCATGGTGCCCATCAAGCGCGCCCGCACCTCGGGCTGCTCCTCGAAGCTGTCGGCGATGGCCACGGCGCCCTTGTCCAGCATCTCCTTGACCGTGACCTCCGCGCCCCGCGCCTCGCTGGGATCCACCGACTGCAGCATGTCGGACATGAATTCCAGCGCACTCTCGGCGGTGGCCACCTCCACCTGCAGGGCCAGGTTCTGCACGTGGATGCGCCCCAGCAGGCCGCTCACCACCAGCAGGGCCACGGCGCCCACCGCGCCCGATGCGCTGATGACCGGGTGGCGCCGCAGCCACTTCCAGCCGCGACGCAGGGGCCCGGGGGGGCGGGCCTTGATGGGCTGGTGGTCCAGGTAGCGCCGCAGATCCGCCGCGAAGTCCTCCATCGTGGCGTAGCGACGCTCGCGCCGCTTCTCGAGGGCGTGCAGGCTGATGGCGGCCAGCTCCGGCGGCACCATGGACCGGATGCGACGCGGATCGCGGGGATCCTCGCCCAGGACGCGCTGCAGGATCTGCTGCAGCGTGTCGCCCTCGAAGGGACGCTGGAAGCAGAGGGACTCGTACAGGGTGGTGCCCAGGGAGAAGACGTCGCTGCGGTGGTCGACGGCCCCGGGCTCGGCCGCCGCCTGCTCCGGAGAGGCGTAGTAGGGCGTGCCCGCGAAGTCGCCGGTGCGCGACAGGGCCAGGGAGTCCTCCATGCGCGCCAGACCGAAGTCGGTGACCTTGGGCTGACCGGCAGCGGTGATCAGGATGTTGGAAGGCTTGATATCGCGGTGGATCACACCCGAGGCGTGGGCGTGCTGCAGGGCCTCGGCCACAGCGATGAAGCGCAGGGCCAGCTCTTGGTAGTAGCTGGATGGCAAGGGGGACAGCCGGCGGGCCTGCCGCAGCTCATCCTCCAGGGTGCGTCCGCCCTCCACCAGCTCCTGGGCGATGTAGTGCACGCTTCCCGCCTGCCCCACGTCATAGACCGCCACCAGCCCCGGGTGCTGCTGCCGGCCGGCCGCCTCGGCCTCGCGCCGAAAGCGGGCCACGGCTCCGGAAGAGAGGGAGAGGTGGGGAGCCAGGATCTTGAGGGCCACGCGCCGCGACAGGGCCAGCTGCTCGGCCTCGTACACCGTACCCATGGAACCCGAGCCCAGCTCCCGCAGCACGCGATAGCCCGCGATGATCCCTTCCTGGGCAGCGGACTCCGACGCGCCGAAGTCATCGCCCAGCCAGGTGCCGAAGGTCCCCGTGTCGGGCTTGTCTCCGGTCATGGGGGCGGGGCCTTTTGCTTGGGGGGAAGTCCCGGAGTGTAGCTGCGCGGGGGGCAGGGGGACAAGGGGGGGCCTGGTAGGCGAGGATGTTCCACGTGGAACATGCGGGGCATGGGCTCGAGGCGACGGGGGCGGTGACTCGCAGTCGCGGGCTCGCGCGCTGCGCGCGGCCGCTCCTCCAGCTCCCCGGCCCTCTCCGTTGCCACCCAAAACACCCTGAGGTACGGTGCCACCCTGATGGACCCTCCTTTCACCAACATTCCGACCGAAGCCCCGACTCGTGGCTCGACGTCTCTTCCAGGGGTTTCGCGATGATGAAGCGGCGCACGGCCTCCATTCTCTCCGTCGGCGCGATCCTGCTCTTGTGCAGCTCTTGTTTTCCGGAACGGCCGAGGACCGAGGGCGACGCGGACACCGACACAGACGCGGACACCGACGCAGACACCGACACCGGAAGCTCCTCGAAAGAAGAAGTCATCGTCGTCGGCGCGGGGCTGGCCGGCCTGGCCGCGGCCATGAAGCTCGAGAGCGACGGTTGCTGCGACGTCACCGTGTTGGAAGCCCAGGACCGCGTGGGGGGCCGCGTCTACACGGTGCAGACACCGATCACCGGCTCCATCCTGGAGGCTTCAGCCCAGTACCACGCGGGGCAGCAATCGAGCACCCTCACGCCGATCATCGAAGAGATCGGCATGCAGAACGAGGATTTCCACTGGACCCACGAGAGCTGGGACATCGACGGCGCGAAGGACCCGGTGTCAGAGGACGACTGGAACGACTTCTACCGGGACACCACCATGGAAGCGGCGCAATACCAAGACCAACCTGACGTCTCGCTGGAAGAAATGATAGAGTCGATGGCTGCTGACGGTGCGTTCTCCTATCTGGATAACGACCGCGAGATCGACTACTGCATCTCCACCCTGTACGAGCAGGAATACTCGTCGGACGCCAGCGACAACCGCGCGTGGGGCATCTACGAGGGTGAGTCCCTCCTGGGCGGTGACGAGTGGTTCCCCGATGGCATGAGCGCGATTCCGGAGTACCTGGCGGAGGATCTCGACATCCGCTTGAGCACCGTGGTCACCGAGGTGCGATACGACAGCGACGGCGTCACGGTCATGACGGAATCGGGCGAGGAGCATGCAGGCGACCGTGTGATCGTCACCGTGTCCCTGGGCGTGCTGCAAGCGGGCGACATCGAGTTCGATCCGCCCCTGCCCAGCACCAACACCGACGCCATCGAGCGCCTGGGCATGGGCCTGATGGACAAGCTCTGGCTGGTCTTTCCCGAGATCTTCTGGGATCCGGACATCGACTTCAAGGGGTATCTGAGCGAGCCATCGGGCCAGTACGCCTCGTGGAACTACTACGGCGGAAACGCGCTCCTGGTCTGGCACGCGGGCTCCGACGCCCTCACGCTCGAGTACAAGTCCGACGAAGAGATCATCGCAGGCGCGATGGACACCCTGCGCATCATGTACGGCGACGACATCCCCGAACCCACCGAGACCGTGTTCATACGCTTCGACCCCGACGCCGCGGCCGCCACCAGCGGCCCCACTGATATCTCGACCTACTCCAAGGGCTCGTATTCCTATCTGAAGGTCGGCTCCACCCCCGAGGACCGCAGCGCTGCCGCCGCATCGGTCGAAGATCGTGTCTTCTTCGCGGGGGAGCACACCAGCCCCAAGAACCCCGCGCTGATTCAGGGTGCCCTGGAGAGCGGCTTCCGAGAGGCGGACAACATCATCGGGCTGTAGCGGATCCGATTCGGATCCCGCCGTGTCCAGAGGCGGTCAGAGACCCATGCCCCGGATGGCCGCCAACACGGCCTCCCGTCGCGCTGT
>CAYVQL010000432.1:0-7510 GCA_964454135.1 uncultured Enterobacterales bacterium
AGACCTCCTTGGCGCCGGGGAAGGTGTTGATGTCGGAGTCGTCGCAGTCGGTGCCGTCCTGCACGTAGCCCTTGGGCGGCTCACAGGTCACCGTGCTGTCATCGGGATCGCCGTAGCCATCCAGATCGGCGTCGGCGTACCAGGTGCTCTCGACGTCTTCGTCGATCTCGCCGTCGCAGTCGTTGTCCACGCCGTCGCAGACCTCCTTGGCGCCGGGGTAGATGGCGGCGTCGCCATCGTCGCAGTCCTCCTCCTGCGTGTAGCCGTCGCCGTCCCCATCCGTCGGACCGGTGTCGGTGTCCGTGTCGCTGTCGGTATCGGCGTCCGTGTCGGCGTCCGTGTCGGTGTCGGCGTCGGCGTCGGCGTCGGTGTCGGCGTCGGTGTCGGCGTCGGTATCGGCGTCGGTGTCCGCCTCGGGGGGGGCGCCGCTGTCCTCCGGCTTGTCATCACAGGCTCCCAGGGCCAGCAGGCAGCCCAGCATGAGCAGGTTGACGCAGAGACGCATATGGCACCTCGGAGCTATGGGGAGGTCGGAACGATCGTCCTGGGTCAGGTAACGGACCCGCGTGCCTTCCACACTCCCTTCGAGCGCTCTGATAGACTCCCCCCCACCCTCCAGTCCGCAAAAAAGACCGTGTCCGTCCCCATCGCCTTCACCTTTCTGCTGATCCTGGCCAGCGTGGTGGCCGTCTTCGCGCGCCGCCTGCGGGCCCCCTACACCATCGCCCTGGTGGTCACCGGGCTGGCGGTCTCGCTGGCCCGCGAGCAGCTGGTCCCTGACCTGGACATCGGCCTGCACCTCACCCCCGAGCTGCTCTTCGCCGTGCTGCTGCCGGCCCTGATCTACGAGGCAGCGTTCCACTTCGACCTGCGGGATCTCCAGGCCAACTGGCGAGCCATCCTGACCCTGGCCGCGCCCGGGCTCCTGGTGGGCATCTTCGCAGCCGGCGGGCTCATCTTCCTGGCATCCTCCTTCCTGGACCTGGGGCTGCCCTTCCTGGGCGCCCTGCTGGTGGCGGCCATCCTCTCGGCCACCGACCCGGTGGCGGTGGTGGCCCTGTTCAAGGAGCTGGGTGCGCCCAAGCGCCTGGGCGTGTTGATGGAGGGCGAGAGCCTGGTCAACGACGGCGTGGCCGTGGTGGTCTTCTCGGTGGTGCTGGTGGCCCTGGGTCTGGACGCCCACCACGACCACCTGAGCGTGGCCTGGGTGGTGCGCTTCTTCGGCTGGGAGATCCTGGGCGCTCTGCTGGTGGGCGGCACCATCGGCTTCGCCGTCTCCTGGTTCACGGCCCAGGTGGACGACCACCTGGTGGAGATCACGCTGACCACCATCGCCGCCTTCGGCTCCTTCCTGCTGGCCAGCGAGATCCACGCCTCGGGCGTCATAGCCTGCCTGCTGGCCGGCATGCTGACAGGCAACTTCGGCGCCAAGCACGGCATGTCCGCCACCACCCGCGTGGCCGTGGCCTCGTTCTGGGAGTACCTGGCGTTTCTGGCCAACTCGCTGGTCTTCCTGCTGGTGGGGCTCGAGATCTCGCCGGCCCGCCTGGCGGCCAACTGGCTGCCCATCGTGCTGGTCTGGCTGGCCCTGCTGCTGGCCCGGGCCGGGCTGGTGGGCGCGGTGCTGCCGCCCCTGGAGCGCGTGGAGGGCAGCCTGCGGCGCGGCAAGGGCTGGGCCATCATCTGGGGCGGCCTGCGGGGCGGCATCGCCATGGTGCTGGCCCTGTCCATCCCCCGGGAGTGGGCCCACCGCGAGCTGGTCATCGACGTGGTCTTCGGCACCTGCCTGCTGACGATCCTGGTGCAGGGCACCACCATCCGGCGCTTGCTGGGCCGCTTCGGGCTGCTGGCCGACCGCGGGCACGAGGCCGCCGTGGAGGAGCTGCGCGGCCGCCTGCGCGGCCTGCACGCCGGCCTGCGCTTCCTGGACCAGCGGCGCGACGCCGGCACCGTGGCGCCCGAGGTCTACCAGGCGCTGCACGACGAGCTGGCTGAAGAGCTGGAGCAGGCCCGCCACCAGCAGCAGCACTCCAGGGAGCTGGAGCGGCGCCTGCTGGACGAGGAACGCTCGGAGCTGCAGCGCCAGATCCTGGTCCTGCGCAAATCGGCCGTGCAGCAGGCGCTGGCCGACCACCAAATCAACGAGACCGTGGCCCGGCGCCTGATAGGCGAGCTCGACGAGCGCCTGCACGCGCTGCGGAGCCACTGAGAGCGAGACCATGGAGAGCATCGGCAACTTCGCGAGCAGGCTGTCTGGCACCGTCTGGGGCTGGCCGGACGCCTTCCCCCTGATGGTGGCCCTGCTGCTGCTGACCGGCCTGTTCACCACGGTGGCGCTGCGCTTCATCCAGCTGCGGGAGCTGAAGCACAGCTTCGACGTGCTGCGGGGCAAGTACGACGATCCCGAGCACAAGGGGGATCTCTCCCACTTCCAGGCCCTGACCACGGCCCTGTCGGCCACGGTGGGCATCGGCAACATCGCCGGCGTGGCCACGGCCCTGCACTACGGCGGCCCGGGCGCCCTGTTCTGGATGTGGGTGACCGCCATCTTCGGCATGGCGCTCAAGTACCACGAGTGCACGCTCTCCATGCGCTACCGGGAGATCCTGCCCGACGGCACCGCCGCCGGCGGGCCGATGTACTACATCGAGAAGGGCCTGGGCCGCTCCTGGAAGCCCCTGGCGGTCTTCTTCGCCCTGTGCACCGTGATCTCCAGCTTCGGCTCCGGCAACAGCATCCAGGCCTTCACCGTGGCCGACCAGATGCGCTCGGACCTGTCCATCCCCACGGCCATCACCGGCCTGTGCACCGCCGGACTGGTGGCCGCCGTGATCCTGGGGGGCATCAAGCGCATCGGCAAGGTCACCAGCAAGCTGGTGCCCTGGATGGCCGCGGTCTACGTCAGCGGCGGTCTTGTAGTGCTGCTGCTCAACATCACCGCCGTGCCCGGCGCCCTGGTCGACATCTTCGCCTCGGCCTTCCAGCCGGCGGCCCAGCTGGGGGGCTTCGCGGGCGGCACCTTCATCTTCATGCTCACCTGGGGCGTCAAGCGCGGCATCTTCTCCAACGAGTCGGGCCAGGGCTCGGCGCCCATCGCCCACGCGGCGGCCAAGACCGACGAGCCCGTGCGCGAGGGCGCCGTGGCCATGATGGGCCCCATGATCGACACCCTGCTGATCTGCACCATCACGGGCCTGGTGATCGTGGTCACCGGGGTCTGGAGCGAGCGCCACGACGACCTCGTCCCCGTCAACGCCCAGTCGGCCATCACGGTGGTGCGGGCCGACGCCCAGGTGCAGCCCGACGGCGAGCTGCGCGAAGAGGACCTCTTCGACGGCAGCTTCGCGGTGCGCGACGGTCAGCCGCAAGGCGTGGCCTTCGTGCGCAACCACGCCCTGGTGCTGGAGCCGCTGCTGCGCGACGCCGCGGGGGCCGCCTTCCAGGGAGAGGTCGCCGTGGAAGAGGGCGGCATGGCCTACGACGCCCTGGACGACCTGTCGCTGCATGGGCAGATGGCGCTGAACGGCTCGCCCCTGACGGCCATGGCCTTCCGCCGCGGTCTGGCGCCCCTGCTGGGTGGCTGGGGTCACCTGATCGTCACCCTGGGAGTGCTGCTCTTCGGGGTCAGCACCGCCATCAGCTGGAGCTACTACGGCGACCGCGCCGTGGTCTACCTGGCCGGGCCCGGCATGGTGCTGCCCTACCGCGTGGTCTTCTGCATCGTGCACTTCTTGGGGGCGATATTCTCCCTCGAGGTGGTCTGGAACTTCGGCGATAGCGCCCTGGGCCTGATGGCCATCCCCAACCTGATCGCCCTGATCCTGCTGGTCGGCAAGACCCGCGCCATGACCACGGCGTACTTCTCGAAGCCCGAAAACCGCGTGCCGACAGCCCCTGGCGGTTGACGCCCAACGTCAGACTGTTCCATTCTCTAGCTGCGCGTCAGGAGGCTGCAGCTTGGACATCCTGGACATCGACAAGGAAGGTCGACGCGGCTTCGAGCTGATCCGTTGCATCGGCAAGGGTGGCTTCGGTGAGGTCTACCTGGCCAAGATGAGCACCTCGACCGGTTTTTCCAAAACCGTGGCCGTCAAACTGCTGCGCCTGGACGTGGAGGACACCGTGGGCGTGGCCGCGCGCCTGCGGGACGAGGCGCGCATGCTGGGTATGCTGCGCCACCGCTCCATCGTGCAGGCCGACGACCTGATCACGCTGGATGGTCGCCCCGCGGTCGTGATGGAGTACATCCCCGGCTACAACCTGAGCTGGATCGTCAACCCGCGCCACTTCCCGGCCCGCGTCCACCCGCGTCCGGCCCTGGCGATCATCCGCCAGGTGGCCAGCGCCCTGGACGCCGCCTACTCGCGCCCCTCAGCCATCACGGGCGCGCCCCTGGAGGTGCTGCACCGGGACATCAAGCCCGCCAACATCCGCGTCACCCCCGATGGCGAGGTGAAGGTGCTGGATTTCGGCATCGCCCGCTCCACCCAAATGGATCGCGAGGCCGAGACCCGCAACTACCAGATGGGCTCGCTGCGCTACATGGCGCCCGAGCTGATGGATGACAAGCCCGCATCGCCCGCCAGCGACATCTACGCGCTGGGGGTGGTGGGCTTCGAGCTGCTGTCTCGCATGCGCCTGGGCTGGGCCGGCGAGTCCACCGATGCCCACGAGGCGCAGCTGCGCAAGCGCCTGGACAAGGCTGATCTCAATGCGACCGGAGATGCGCGGGAAGGCATCGAGGCGCTGTTGCTGGGCATGCTGGCCTTCGAGGGCGATGATCGACTGACAGCGCTCGACGTGGTCAAGCGTTGCCGGGCGCTGGTTCGTGAAATCCCAGGGCCGTCCCTCGAGGAATGGGTGCAGGAGCGGGCCGCGTTGATCCGCATCCCCGACGATCCGGAGAACGCCCCCCTGCTGGGCCGCACGCTCTACGAGGAGCAGACCGGTCCCTACAAGCCCGGCCAGCCGCTGCCCGAGGCCGAGCTGGAGTTCGAGGATCTCACCGTCGCCGAAGAGCAGCCACCCCAGACCGAGGGGCCGCCGAAGGAGGCTTCAAGGCAAGGCCGCCGCGTACCCTATGCATACCTGGCCATCCTCTTCCTGCTCTTTTTGGCGGTCGTCGCGGTCTTCCTGTTGAACCGCGCCGAGATGGACGCGCTGCAGGCCGAGCTGCGCGCGCGAACCGTGGGCCGCAGCGCCGAGACCACTCGGCCGAGCGACGAAGCGCCCACCCCGCCCGAGGCGCCACCCGCGCAGGAGTCCCCCGAAGAGGAACCCCAGCCCCCAACCGAGCAAGAGCCCGCAGCCAGCCCCGCCGAGCCCAGCGCGAGAGAGGCCAGACGGACCCCCGAGCCGAAACCCGCCGCGCTGCAGCCCATCACCGTGCGCTTCGCATCCGTGCCCCTGGGGATCCGCATCCTGGTGGACGACGAGCCGCAGGGGCGCACCCCGGCCACCAAGGCCCTGGCGCCGGGCCGACACCGTCTCGTCTTCGTAGATGGCGACAAGCACCTGGAGCAGCAGATCGACGTGCGCGAAAACGGGCGCAGCCTGTGGACCTACAAGCGCAGCCTAGGCAAGGTGGAGTGAAGCGGCCAGGCCGGGGACTCGGATGAGACCGCCCAGCCACCCTGCGAGAAAGAACTACTGGCTGCAGTCCTTGGAGCAGTCGCCCTTGGCTTTCTCGTAGGCATCGCAGATGCCATCGCCGCACCAGTCACCGCCCTCGGGGGGGCTGTCGCTGCAGTCGCGTGGACAGAGCTTGGGGTCGTTGGTCTCGGCCTCGTCGCACCTGCCGTCGCCGCAGGGCATGGTGGTGGTGTTGGGCGCCGCGCCTGCCGCGCCTACCCCGCCGTCGGTCGGAGGCGGACCCGCTGCGCCATCGGCTGGCGGCGAGCCATCGGGGGGCGGACCCATCTCGCCGCCCGCAGGGGGGGCGCCCAGCTCGCCGCCGGCTGGGGGAGCGCCCAGCTCGCCGCCGGCAGGGGGGGCTCCCAGCTCGCCGCCGGCCGGGGGGGCTCCCAGCTCGCCGCCGGCCGGGGGGGCTCCCAGCTCGCCACCCGCGGGCGGAGCTCCGTCGCCACCCGCCGGCGGGCCGCCGGCCGGGGGAGAGGGCTGGGTGCTGGGAGGCTCTGGCGTGGGGCAGCCCGTAGTGAGCAGCGCGGCCAGGGGGAGGCAGAGAAGGATAGTTCTGGAAACGATGTGGAGAGACACTCGGATTCCCTCAGTTTGACGGGTGATGGAGGTTCCGGGAGGAAAGAGCGCCCGGCTCGGGGCTGCCCAGGCATGACGCGCGGCAGGCCGCATATCTTCCCTATATCAGCTTACACGCCGCCGAGGGAAGCGCGTCCGCCGCTGCGCGACACCGGCAGCAACAGCAGCAGCGCGGCCAGCAGCGGCCAGCCCCGGCCTGGTCCGCCTCGCGTGGCGCAGCCGCAACCCCCGTCCAGCCGGTCCCGCTGGTCCATGACGCGGGTGGCCTCGCCCTCGGTGTCGTCGTCGACCAGGCAGCTGCGCCACTCGTCTCCTCCGTTCTCCTCCCCCTCCACCGCGCAGGCGTGGAACCAGATCTGGGTGGCGGCGCCCAGGTAGGTGAACTGGAAGCTGCGCGTACCCGCGCTGGACCCGTCGAAGGCCTGGCTGTCGCGGGCCACGACCAGGCCGGAAGAGGACTCCACCAGCTCGAGCCCCACCTGCCCGGCCCCCTGCCAGAGATCGGCGCCGCAGGCTACGCTGACCTCGAAGGACTCGCCGCGGAAGACGGTACCGGGAAAGCTGGCGATGCGCAGCTCGTCCGGTTCCACGGGCTCGCCGCTGTCTTCCGGCCCGCTGTCTGGCAGCTCGTCGTCCAGCACAGCCGTCGGATCGATGGCGCTGCTGGCGTCGTGGTAGCGCTCGTCCCAGCTGCCCCCCAGGGGGGCCAACCAGGCCACGAAGAAGACCTCGTCCACGCCCTGGGGCGCCTGCAGCGTGAAGCCGTAGGATCCCGAAGGCCCCTGCAGGCCCAGGCCCCCGTTGTCCCAGATCTGCTCGTCGATGGTCTCCCAGCTCTCGGCGTCCGCCATGCGCAGGCCCAGCTCCCCCAGCAGGCCGAACTCGTGCAGGTCGGTGGCGTAGTCCGCCTCCACCTGGAACTCGGCGCCAGCCTGCACCTCGGAGGGGTAGGAGGCGAAGGACACCTCGCCGTAGGGCTCCCCGGGATCGCCCCCTTCCGAGGGCGTGTAGGCGCTCAGGCCCAGGTGCCGTTGGATGGCGTGCAGGTGCGCCAGCCCCACCTGGTCGAGATTGGCGGGATCGGAGAGCAGCTCGGCGTTGCCCGCCCAGGTGTCCAGAAAGGCCATCTCGTTCAGGTCGGCCGGCATGGAGGTGTAGACCAGCACGTAGAAGTTCTCGTACTTGACCCCCCGATCGTTGGTGCCCAGGTGGTCGAGCACCTCCTCTTGCACCTTGTGGGCCAGCGGGTCGGCCTCACCGCCAGCGGCGTAGGCGTAGGGCTCGGTGCCGTCGC
>CAYVQL010000433.1:0-7506 GCA_964454135.1 uncultured Enterobacterales bacterium
CCAGAACTCGGCGTCTTCGGCGTCTTCGTCGATCTCGTCGTCGCAGTCGTCGTCGATCTCGTTGCAGGTCTCGGCGGCCTGGGGGTGGATCTCGGCGTCGCCGTCGTGGCAGTCGGCCGCGTTGTCGGCGTAGCCGCTGGGCGGCGCGCAGGCCTCGATGGTGACCTCCTCGTAGCCGTAGCCGTCCCCGTCGGAGTCCAGATACCACAGGAACTCGCCCTCGGCGCCCTCTTCGTCGATCTCGTCGTCGCAGTCGTCGTCCATCTCGTTGCAGGCCTCGACGGCCTCGGGGTTGACGTGCTTGTTGCCGTCGTTGCAGTCGTCGCCGTTGTCCACGGTGCCCGAGGGCGGCTGGCAAGCATCCTGGGCCGTGTCCGGGTCGCCGTAGCCGTCGCCATCGGCGTCCTGGTACCAGGGGCCCGGGTGCGGGCAGCTGGGGGTGTCGGTGTCGGGGCCCTGGCCGTTGGGTTCTTCGCTGTCGTCGCAAGCCGCCGCCAGGCTCAGGGCGGCGCCGAGGAAGAGAGGGGACAGGCTGTGCAGGAGCTTGGAGTGCGGCATCGCGACCTCGTGGAGCGGCGTGGACGCGCCTTGGACAGGCTCACCCGGCATCCCGGAACATTCCACGGGTTCGCCCGAGGCGCAAGGGCTGGGACCGTAAGAGGAACGGACGCTCGCTGGCGGGCCTGCGTGATAGGGAGCAAGGAGCCATGCCACGGCGGAGGAAACGCGAGCTCATGAAGCGACGAGGCCCGGTCCCGGTGGCGCCGGTGGCTGAGCGCCGCCCGGCCGGGCGGACGCTGAGCTGGAAGGGCTCCGTGGGCTTCGAGCGCCTGCTGACCGGCCTGGTGGTGCTGCTGGCGCCCCTGGCGCTGGCCTGGCCCCTGCCAGCGGACTTCGCGCGGCAACCCCTGACCTACCCGCGCATGGAGGGGGCGGTGCATATCTGGGGGCTGTGGACGGCCTGGATGGCGCGCGCTCCCCTGGTGGTGGCCACCGAGCTGGTGTCCTTTCCCCAGGGCCAGCGCTTCGTGTTGGCGGATCCCGCCCATATGCCGATCTTCGGCCTGGGCCACGCCCTGGGCGGTCCTGCCGCGGGCTACAACCTGGTGCTGTACTGCGGCCTGGCAGTCGCAGGCCTGGGGGGCGCCCTGTTGGCCCGGCAGGTGGGCGGGGCAGCCTGGCTGGGGGCCCTGGTGGCGGCGGCCTGCCCAGCGCTGCTGGCCTGTCCGGCCGATGGCGCGACCGAGGCCTTCGGGGTGGGCTGGGTGGCGGTGCAGCTGGCTCTCCTGCTGGCCTACGCCCGCAGCGGGCGCCGGCTGCACGGCCTGGGAGCTGCGCTGGCCCTGGCCCTGGCCTGCTATAGCGGCCCCTACAACGGCGTCTGGGCGGCCATGATCGACCTGTCCGTGGCGGTGGCGCTGCTGCTGCGGCGCCGCGAGCGCGGGCTCGCGCTGCGCCTGACGGGCGTGGGGGGGCTGGCCGCGGTCCTGGTCATGCCCCTGGCCTGGGCGCTGCTCACCCAGCGTCTCGCCTCCATGTCGGGCAGCGCCGCCAGGGCCGGCTTGCCCGAGATCCGCGCCATGCCCCACTGGTTCAGGGGGGCGGCCGAGCACGGCGCGGACCTGGCCGATCCCTGGCTGCCCGTGCAGCTGACCGGGGGCGGCGCCTACCCCACCTCTCACACCGCCTACCTGGGGCTGGCCGCGCTGCTGCTGGCCTGCGTCGCGCTGTGGAGGCGGCGGGAGCTCTGGCCCTGGCTGGCCGGCGCCCTGGCCTTCTCCCTGCTCTCGCTGGGGCCCTGGCTCTACTGGAGGGGGCATCCCCTGCAGCTGGGTGAGGGCCACGTGCTGGGACCGGCGGGCCTGCTGACGCTGGCCCTGCCCTCCTTCTTCGGCCGTATCACCTGCTGGTATCGGGCTGGGGCGGTGGCCAGCCTGCTGCTCGCGCCGCTGGTCTCTGTGCTGGGGCGCGGCCGCTGGGGGCCCCTGGCGGCTTTGCTGGTGCTGGCGGATCTGCTGCTCTGCGCGCCCCTGGCCTGGCCGCTGCACTCCTCGGCCCTGCCCGATGCGCAGCCCCTGCTGGGAACCAGCGGAGCCATCCTGGAGCGGCCGTCGCTGGTGCTGCGGCCGCCGCCCGTAGACGGCGCCTGGCGCGATCACAACGCCATCGCCCAGACCCTGCACGGGCGCCCCATCGCCCTGGGCACCTCGCTCTACTCGCCGCCCTCGCAGGAGCCCCTGGTCAGCCTGGTCGGGCACTCCCTGGAGCGCGGCGGCCTGCCCAGCGAGAAGGCCAGGCAGGGCCTGCTGGAGCTGGGCTTCAGCCAGGTGGTGCTGCACACCCGCTTCTACCTGGACGCGGACGACCAGGCGCGCGCGCTGATCGGCTGTTTTGGCCGTCCGACGGGGCTGGGCGCGCACATCATGGTCTTCGACCTGGCCTCGCAGGGAGACGACTGCGAGTACGTGAGGCAGGTTGCCCCCAGCAAGGCCAGGGGCAAGCGTCGGTCCGGGTCAAAGACGCCTTGAGCTACTCGCTGTAGTCGGCCTGCTCGAAGACGCAGGCGCTCTCGGAGCCTTCCTCGAGGCCGGTCAGCGTGTCGTAGTAGTAGACGCGCTCGAAGGAGCTGCTCCAGCATTCCGAGGCGTAAGCGGTGGCCGAACCCAGGTCGCCGCCGGTCACCAGCACGTCGCTGCGGCCCGAGCCGTCCTGGGTCCAGCGGCTGCGCATGTTCAGCACCTCCTGCAGGCCGCTGCCCTGCAGGGGATCCATGTCGGCCTCCAGCACCAGGTCCATGCTGCCGTCTCCGCCGTAGGTCTGCTCGTAGTCGTAGACGGCGTTGAAGCCTTCCCAGCCGAAGTCCTGGAAGCCGGCGCTGGCGGCCACGCCGTCGCTGCGGATCTCGTACTCGGCGCTGAACAAGCCGACGGTCTGCTCGGTGGGATCCAGCTCGTTGATGCGCGTGAAGTCGATGTCGAAGGCGCCCGAGGAGGCCTCAGGCGTGGCGCCGGCGTCCACGTGGCCGGCCACCACCGTGCTGGCGTCCTCGCGGCTCAGCTCCTGGGGCCAGCGGTCCAGGCCCCATTCGTAGGTGTCGTCTGCAGGGGCGTAGCTGACCCAGAGCAGGCTCTCCACCGGGTCCAGGGCGCCCAGGGACCAGGGGCCCCACTCGGCCTCGTGCTGCTCGCGGTCCACGTAGCTGGGCTGGTAGCTGGTGGTGATGGTGTTCACCCAGTACAGCACCGAGCCGATCACCCAGTTGACGTCTTCAGTCACTTCGGCGGTGAACAGGTAGAAGCTGGCCCAGTCTTTGCCCGACTCGGATTTGGCCAGGTCGCTGGCCAGGGGCATGTTGACCTGCAGCCGATCGTCGGGCAGCACGTCCGCCAGGTTTCCGTCGTCGGAATCGGACTGGAAGCAGGCGGCGGACAGGGTGGTCAGGGCCAGGACGGCAGGGAGGAGCTTGCGCTTCATCGGTTTCTCCGGCAGGTTTGTGGTTGGCATCGGTTCCGTCTTGCTGGACCCGCCAGCCCGCAGGAGTGGAAAGACTTTCTTTTCTGCCCCCTGCGTGCCCCCAGGACACCGACAGCCCAGGCTACGCTCCGTGAAGAGGAGAACCCGCCTTGTTCAGAACCCTCTTGCCGCTCTTCGTCACGGCCTGCCTGCAGGCCCCGCCCAGCGCCGACCAGGACGGCGATGGCTTCGACTACCAGGATGACTGCGACGACCAGGACCCCCAGTCCTACCCGGGGGCGGAGGAGGTCTTCTACGATGGCGTGGACCAGGCCTGCGACGGCGGTGACGACTACGACCAGGACGGCGACGGCTTCGCCAGCGACCTGCACGGGGGCGAGGACTGCGACGACGAGCGCGCCGACGTCCACCCGGAGGCGGATGAGGTCTGGTACGATGGGACGGACGCCGACTGCGATGGCGCCAGCGACTTCGATCAGGACGGCGACGGGCACGAGTCCGACGAGCACGGGGGCACCGACTGCGAGGACCAGAACGCGGATGTGTTCTTCGACTCGGGCGAGGTCCAGCGCGACATGCTGGACGACGACTGCGACGGCCTGGTGGACGAGGACTGGATCGAGCCCGGCGACGTGATCGTCTGCGAGGTGATGGCGGATCCGGCCGCCGTGGCGGACGAGGATGGCGAGTGGTTCGAGATCTGCAACCTGACAGACGAGGACATGGATCTGGTCAACTGGATGCTCGTGTCGGGGCACGGGGAGGAGGTCAAGATCAACGCGCCGCTGGTGCTGCCCGCCATGGGCAGGCTGGTGGTGGCGCGCAACGGCAACGAGACCGAGAATGGCGGCGTGCAGGCCGACTACGCCCTTGGCGACTTCGTCTTCGATCTCATGGAGAGCATGGACGACATCGAGCTCTGGCTCGACGTGAAGCTCATCTACGGCATCACCTGGGGTGCCCAGTGGCCGCTGGAGGAAGGGGCCTCGTTCTCGCTGGATCCCCTGGCCCATGATTCCATCTCCGCCGGCTCCTACCTGTCCTGGTGCGCCTCCGGCTCGAGCTACGGCGACGGGGACCGGGGCACGCCGGGGGATGAAAACGACCTCTGCAGCCAGTTCGATCACGATGGCGACGGCTTCAGCATCGGCGATGGCGACTGCGACGACGAGGATCCCGAGCGCCACCCGGGCGCCGTCGAGAGCTGGAACGGCAGCGACGACGACTGCAACGGCCTGGAGGACGACCTGGGCACCGAGGTCGCCTTTGGCTACCTCGAGGGCGGCCCCGGCCACTACCTGGGCTACCCCGACGGCCTCTCTCTGGGGAACTTCAACGGCGACCAGGTCATGGACCTGGTGGTGGGGGGCTGCCACGTGGATCCCTACCACCCCTCCTCCGGGGGCTTCTTCCTCGTGAGCGGCTCGGCCGACGCCGAGCTGGCGGGCTCGGCGGGCGACTACGCCTACGGCTTCGTGGCAGGGGCCTACGACGACAACCTGTTGGGCGCGGTGGATCCCATACCCGGTGACCAGAACCAGGACGGCGTGGACGACCTCTTCCTGGGGGCCAGCGATTACTACTACTCGAGCCAGGGCAACTACGCGGCGGGCCTCTTCTTCGGCGGCAACGGCCTGTCCGGCGAGAGCGCGCTGGATGACGCGCAGTATTTGCTGGCCGGCTCGGCCGCCACCGAGATCCCCGGCGAGGTCTGCAGCCACCTGGACCTGGACGCTGACGGCAGTCTCGAGCTGATCTACGGCGATCCCCAGGCAGACCAGGCCGATGGTCGCGGCTACGTGTACGTCTTCATGGGCCCACACGGCGAGGAAGCCCAGATTGGCGGCTACGACTTGCGGGGCGACTGCGATTGGTACATCAGCGGCTCCACCGCCGCTGACAACCTTGGGCGCTCACTGGGCGGCGGCGACGTCGACGGCGACGGCTACGACGACCTGCTGCTGGGCGCGCCGGGCGTGGCCAACGGGTCTATGCGGGAGTCGGGAGCGGTCTACCTGATCTACGGTCCCCCCGGGACTGGCGGCAGCTACGTGGCTACGCTGTACGACACCAGGTTCAAGGGCGCTGCGGACTACGACCGGCTGGGGGGCCTGGGCACGCCTCAGGTGGGCAACTTCGAAGCGGACGGCGCGCCCGATGTCGTCCTGTCCAGCGCTATCGCGAACCAGGCCTACGTCTTTCTGGACGGCGGGGCTTTCGCGCTGAACGAAGAGGTGATCGATGCGGATGTCATCATCCAGGGCCAGGGTCCCAGCCGCTTCGGTGCCTGCCTGCTGGTGGGCGACTACGGCGGCGATGGCCATGACGACCTGCTGGTGAGCGCCCCCGATGGGCTCGATCCCACGGCGTCCACGGGCACCTGGGACGAGCCGGGTGCCGTCTACCTGTTCTCAGGGGCCAGCATCACGGGAATCAGCGGCAGCGATGAGGCCACGGTCAGCTTCCACGGTGACGAGGCGGGCGACCACTTCGGCTTGACGCTGACCTGGGGCGATCTGTTGAGCGGAGAGAACCACGAGGTGATCATCGCGGCGCCCGGCTACGGGAACGGCGCTGGTCGGGTGTGGGTCTTCGCGCAGGATTGAGCCGGCCGGTCCTGCGCCTGCGGGTTTCGGATGGCGGCGTCTTCTGCTATTCGGCACAGGACAAGAAACACCGATCCTACCGGCAGTTCGAGGAGCTTCCGCAGCGCTGCTTCAGGGCTGCTTGCGCAGCCCTGCGCCGCTCATCAAGCGGCGAAGATGGGGGGGAGAGGCGGTGTCCGCCTCGAACAGGGGGGGAAGAATCTGCCTTCCCCCCGAAAAACGGCGCCGGACATTTCTGCCGACATTGTCGGCGGAGATGGCCGGCGTCTGCTATTCAATTCCCATGTCGACACGCGCGCTTCTTTCCTTGTCAGCTCTGTGCCTGCTGCTGCCTCTGGCCTCGGCCCAGGCGGCGGCGCTCGTGGTCTTCAGCTCCGACCAGAGCGCCACCTTGCACCTCGACGGCCAGAAGACCGGCTTTTTGGGCAAGAACCAGCAGCTGACCCTGGAGGTGGCGCCGGCGGGCACCCACGAGCTGCGCCTGGTGTCCATGGGGGGCGTGCCGCTGCACAGCGGATCCTTCGAGGTGCCCGCTGCGGGCGAGCTGAGCGTTCGCTGGGAAGCTGGCCAGCTGGCGGTGCAGCTGGGGGCTGCCACGCCCGAGCAGGTGGTGCCGACGGCCGGGCGCGCGACGAGCGACGAGGCCGCGGAGAGCGCCGCCTCGTCCGGCAGCAAGGCCATCTCGGGCGCCCGCACCGCCACTACGGCGGCGGGCGTGCTCCTTCCGGGCAGCGCGGCCGTCAGCGCCGCCAGCAGCGCCGCCTCCATCGCTTCCGCGGCGGCCAGCGCGGCACGGGGCGTGCGCGCCATCCGCTCCGCCCGCTCGGACGATGGCGCGGAAGGCGGCTCCTCGGGGTACGCCAGGGGTGACAGCACCGAGCTGTCCGACGTGGCTTCCTCTTCCCTGACCCACGCCCAGGCCAGCGCCGGAGCGCAGGGCGTCGCCCATATGGCCAGCGTGACCTTTTCTCTGCCCGCGGGTCAGGAGGCGCTGGTGTACATCGACGGGCAGCTGGTGGCGAAGCTCACCGGGGGGATCACCCAGTGCACCGTGCAGGTGCTGCCGGGGCTGCGCTCGGTGATCATCCGCGACGGCAGCGGCAGCGCCATGCTGCACAAGGGCTACCTCACATCGACGGCGGGCTACGTCTTCGAGGTCAGCTTCTCGCACAGCAGCCCGCCCAAGAGCAGCTTGCCGGGGATGTGGAGGTAGGAACCCAGGTTTCTAGCCCAGGATGAAGAAGGCCGCGCCGCCCAGGGCGGTCACCAGCACGAAGCCCACTACAGACAGCAGGAAGAGCAGCAACAGCACCCAGAGCCAGAGTCTGCGCTTGCGCTTGGGCTTGGGAGGGGGCGGCGTCGGCGCCCGCAGGGGGGGCCGGGGGGCGGCGGGCGGGGGGGCGGTGGGGGGGGTTGGGATCAACAC
>CAYVQL010000434.1:0-7450 GCA_964454135.1 uncultured Enterobacterales bacterium
CGCGCAGCCCGCGGCCTACCCCGGCGCCGACGAGCTCTGCGACGGCATCGACAACGACTGCGACAGCCTGACCGACGAAGACGACGCCCTGGACGCCGCCACCTGGTACGCCGACACCGACAGCGACGGCTTCGGCGATGCGGCCAGCAGCATGCCTTCCTGCGACCAGCCCATCGGCTACGTGTCCGCGGACACCGACTGCGACGACGGTGACGGCGCGGTCAACCCCGACGCCACCGAGGTCTGCGACGGCATCGACAACGACTGCGACGACGAGACAGACGAGGGCGACGCCGACGACGCCCTGACCTGGTACGCCGACAGCGACGGGGACGGCTACGGCGACGCCTCCAGCAGCCAGACCGCCTGCACCCAGCCCAGCAGCTACGTCTCGGACGACAGCGACTGCGACGACGGCAACAGCGACGCCCAGCCCGGCGCCACCGAGCTCTGCAACGGCGACGACAACGACTGCGACGGCACGGCTGACAACGACTGCTTCTCGGTGGGAGACATCCTGGTGACCGAGGTGATGCAGAACCCCTCCGCCCTGTCGGACGAGGTGGGCGAGTGGATCGAGATCTACAACCAGTCGGCTGACACCATCGATCTCGAGGGCCTGGTGCTGCGCGACGACGACAACGACCTGCACGTCATCTCCGGCAGCCTGGAGATCACCGCCGGGCAGTACCTGGTCATGGCCCGCGACGCGCTGGCCAGCAGCGCGGCCGACTACGTCTACGCCGACTTCGTGCTGGGCAATCGCGACGACGAGGTGATCCTGGCCACCTTCGGCACCGACGGCAGCGACGGCATCACCATCGACGGCATCGCCTACGACGACGGCGCCAGCTTCCCCGATCCCACCGGCTACGCCATGAGCCTGGACCAGTACGCCCTAGACGCCAGCGACAACGACGACGGCTCCAACTGGTGCGAGGCCTGGCAGGTCTACGACAGCGGCGACTACGGCACGCCGGGAGAGGAGAACCTCTCCTGCTACGTGGACGTCACCGCCGTCTCTCCGGAAGAGGGCCTGGAGGCAGGCGGCCTCGAGGTCACCCTGACCGGCTCGCGCCTCGACACGGTGAGCACGGTCAGCTTCGGCGGCGTGGCGGCCAGCTTCACCGCGCTCTCCGCCACCGAGCTGGTGGCCGTCACCCCTGCCCAGGCCTACGGCTGGGTCGATGTGACCGTCAGCGATGGCAGCGACAGCTCGACCCTGAGCTCGGCCTTCCTCTACACCGGCGACTCCAGTGACATCGACTGGTGCAACGTCCAGTGGCCCGATGAGACCGTGTCCGAGGTGGGCGTGGCCAGCGAGCTGCTCTACGGCCGGGTCTACATGGCCGGCTTGACCATCTACCCCTGGCAAGGTCCCGGCATCGACGGGCAGCTGGGCTGGGGCGACGTGGACAGCGATCCCAGCAGCGATCCCGGCTGGACCTGGCAGGACGCCAGCTACAACACGACCTACGACAGCGACGACGAGTACATGGGCGAGCTGACCGTGGAAGATGAAGGCTACTACGCCTTCGCCTTCCGCTTCTCCTACGACAGCGGGGTCACCTGGCTCTACTGCGACTACGTGGATGGCTCGTCCGCCAGCGATCCCTACGATCCCGCCCAGCAGGCCCTGCTGCTCGTGGGCAGCGACGACGACGGCGATGGCTACCTGGCCGAGTTCGACGACTGCGACGACGCCGACAGCACCGTCTACGAGGGCGCCGAGGAGCTCTGCGACGAGCTGGACAACGACTGCGACGACGCCGTGGACGAGCTGCAGGACGGCTCTCTCTACCTGGACGGCAGCAACGACTACGTCTTCATGGGCGACGACAACCTGCTCGACATCACGGGCTCCATCACCATGGAGGCCTGGATCTACGCCGAGGCGCCCAGCGGAGACGAGCCCGTGCTGGCCAAGATGTCGTCGTTCACCACGAGCCAGTACTGGTTCGGCGTGTACAACGGCGGCTTCGGCCTGATGCTGGGCGATGCCTCGGGCTGGGGGCTGGAAGCCCGCTCCAGCGGCGCCATCAGCGCCGACAGCTGGATCCACATCGCCAGCGTCTGGGACGGCAGCGCTTGGTACAACTACCAGGACGGCGTGCTGGCGGACAGCGGCGGCTACTCGGCGGCCATGGTGACCGGCAACGAGCCGCTCACCATCGGCATCGACTCCAGCGACGACATCACCCGCTTCCAGGGCTACCTGGCCGATGTCAGGCTCTGGGAGGTGGCCCGCAGCGATGCCGAGATCCTGGACAATATGTACGAGCTCAGTGACACATCCGGGCTGGTGGGCTGGTGGAAGCTGGACGATCTGAGCGGCCAAGACGCCATCGACAGCTCAGACAATGGCCTGGACGGCCGCTGCGGCAACAGCGACAGCGCGGACAACCGCGACGGCACCTGGTCCGAAGAGGCGCCGGACTGCTAGCTCTTGGAAGGGCCCCTGCCCGGCCGCCGCAGCGCGTGCCGCTGAAAATGGGGCCAGGTCCAGAAAAAGAACAGCCCGGCCGCCACCAGCACCATGGCCCCTGCCCCCCAGAAGACGGCCTGGGCCTGTTCCTGGGTGGCCGCCATGCCGAAGAGGATGGCGCCCGACCCGATGCCCACGTCGAATGAGGAGTGGAAGGTGCCGTTGGCGGCCCCGCGCCGCGCCGCCGGGACCAGGTCGATGGCCATGGCCTGGAAGACCGGGCCCAGCACGCCGAAGCCCAGGCCCAGGCAGCAGGAGCCGCCCAGGGCGCCCAGGGGGGTGGCGCTGCTGGCCAGGGCAGTCCAACCCAGCGTTGTCAGGAGCAGACCGAGCAGCACGGGCGGGCGCACGCCGAAGCGGTCGTAGAGATGGCCGCCGAAGAGGCGCGTGCTCAGGGCGCCCACCGCGTTCCAGAAGAAGATGGGCCCAGCGCTCTCGAGACCGGCCTGGGGCGCGTAGAGGGGCACGAAGGTCAGCCAGCCGCCGAGGCCGAAGGTCAGGGCGGTCATGCAGGCGAAGACGGGGATCACGCGCCCTTCCACCATCGCCCCCACGCTCAGCCTGGTAGCGGGATTGCGCACGGCGGGGGCCCGGCCCATCACGAAGAAGACCACGGCCACCGCGGAGACCAGCGCTCCCGTCGTGAACACGCGCCCGAACTGCCCGCCCTCCATCAGCATGGAACCCGCCATGGGCCCCAGGGCCATGGCCAGGGGCATGGCCATGCCGTAGAAGCCCATGCCCACGCCGCGCCGCACCGCGGGCACCAGGTCGGCCACCACCGTGGCCGTGGTGACGGTGGCGAAGCCCCAGGCCAGGCCGTGCACCAGGCGCAGTCCCAGCAGAGACGCCAGCGTGGCGGCTCCCGTGTAGGCCGCCATGCAGGCCACCAGGGCGATGGCCCCGAGCAGCAGCCAGATGCGACGGCCGAAGCGATCCAGCAGGAATCCCCCGAAGGGACGCACCGCCAGGGAGGTGGCCGAGAACACGCCCACCACCAGGCCCACCTCCCGCTCTCCCAGCCCCATGGGGCCCACCACCAGCACGGGCAGCACGGGCAGCAACGAGAAGAACGCCGCCGCCATCAGGAAGGTGCCCGCCACCACCAGCAGGAAGCTGGGGGTCCAGAGGCGCCCGGGGACGCCAGCCCCCGCCTGGACGCTCCCCGCGTCTTTCGTCAACCGCCGACCTGGCTCATGCGCCCCTGAAAAGGCGTGCCCCCCTCCAAGGCGCAGGCGTGGCCGCCCGGCTTGGCCAGCACGGCCCGCCGGATGGCCCGCTCCAGCTCGCCACTGGAGGCGCCGCCCCGCAGCATGCTGGTGAGATGCAGGGTCTCGTCATGGGCCAGGCAGGTGCGCAGGTGGCCGTCGGCCGTCAGCCGCAACCGGTTGCAGTGATCGCAGAAATGGTCCGTCAGCGGGGCGATGAAGCCCACGCGCAGACCGTTGTCGGCGATGCGCCAGTAGCGGGCTGGGCCGCCCCCCGACACCTGGGCCCCTGGCTCCAGCTGGTAGTGCTTGCGCAGCAGGGCGCGCAGCTCGGCCAGGGGCTTGCCCGCGCGCAGGCGCTCCTCGAAGGGCATGTACTCGATGAAGCGCGGCAGGTAGTCCTGGGGATGCTGGGAGCAGAAGGCGATCAGGTCCAGCACCTCCCACTCCTCCAGGCCAGCCAGGACCACGGTGTTGATCTTGACCGGCACGAGGCCCGCCGCGCGGGCCGCCTCGATGCCGCGCAGCACGGGCCGCAGGTCTCCGCCCCGCGTCTGCTCCCGGTAGCGAGCCGGATCCAACGAGTCCAGGCTGACGTTGACGCGTTGCAGGCCCGCCCGTGCCAGCGCGGCCGCCTTGCGCTCCAGCAGGTGGCCATTGGTGGTCAGGGAGATCTCTTTGATGCCCGGCAGCTGCGCCACCGATGACACCAGCCGATCCAGGTGGGCCCGCAGCAGCGGCTCCCCCCCCGTCAGGCGGATGCGCTCGATGCCCAGCCCCACGAAGAGCTGCAGCAGGCGCTCCACCTCTTCGTAGCGCAGGATCTCCGGGTGCGGCTTCAGGTCCACGCCGCACTCGGGCCGGCAGTAGAAGCAGCGCAGGTTGCAGCGGTCGGTGACGCTCACCCGCAGGTAGGTGTGCACCCGCCCTTCGCTGTCGACCAGACCTTTTCTTGGGCGGGACATAGGACCTCGATGGGGCGAGCTAGCGGCTATCCGACTGGAAGGCGCTGGGCGACCGCATCCGCCAGGGTGCGGAAGGCCAGGCCCGCCGGGCTGTCGGCAGCCGCCTCGGGCCGACCGGAATCACCGGCCACGCGCACGCGGCTGTCCAGCGGCACCTCTGCCAGCAGGTCCACGCCTGCTTCCTGGGCGATGCGCCGTGCGCCCCCCTGGCCGAAGGGGTGGTCCCGGGACCCATCGGGAAGCTCGTACCAGGCCATGTTCTCCACCACACCCAGGATGGGCACCTCGAGCTTGCGGAACATCTGCAGGCCCCGCACGGCGTCCAGCAGGGCCAGCTCCTGGGGCGTGGACACGATGACCGCGCCCGACATGGGCACGTTCTGGGCCAGGGTGAGCTGGGCGTCGCCCGTGCCGGGCGGCAGGTCCACGACCAGGTAGTCCAGCGGACCCCAGGCCACGTCCTCCACGAACTTCTTGATCACCCCCATCACCACCGGGCCGCGCCAGATGATGGGAGTTCCCTCGCCCACCATGAAGCCCACGGACATGCAGCGGATGCCGCGCCCCTCGGGGGGCACGATCAGGCCATCCTCGCCAATCCTGGGGCGCTCCTCCAGCGGGAGCATGGTGGGCAGGCTGGGCCCGTAGATGTCGGCGTCCAGGATGCCGACGCGATGGCCCCGCTGCGCCAGCTCGAAGGCCAGCTGGATGGCCACCGTGCTCTTGCCCACGCCTCCCTTGCCGCTGGCGACGGCCACCACGTAGGCCACGCCGGGGATGGGCTGGGGGCCAGCGTCCTCCTCTTCGGGAGAAAACTCGGCCTGCTCGTGGGGGGCCGGCGCACTCTCGCTCGCAGCGCGGGGCGGCAGCTCCACCGCTTCCACCTGCACCGCGCCTTCCCAACCCGCCTCGCGCAGCTGGCGGCCCAGGGCCTCCAGCATGCGGTTGCGCAGCTTCTCCTCCAGCTCGGGAGCCAGCAGGATCTTGAAGCAGAGCAGGCCCTCTTCGATACGCGGCTCGGCCACCAGGCCGGCGTCCACCAGGGAGCGGCCGGAGAGGGGGTCGCGCACGCGCGCGGCGGCGGTCCGGACGAGGAGATGGGCTTGGTCGGACATAGGGCACCTCCTGGCAAGGGCGCATCATGCGCACCGGCGCATACGAGGACAAGCCCCGTCACGACAAAGGGTGATCGCTGTTACGGCGCTCAGCCCTTGCCGTGGGACCACTTGTTCAGGATGGGGGTGATCACCATCAGCACGATGCCAGCACCGACCGAAGTGGCGATGAGCACGCCCCAAAGGTTGAGGCCGAAGTGGTGCACGATCTCCTCCATGCGCCCCGACAGGTAGTCGGCCACGGCCGTGCAGGCGAACCAGACCCCCATCATCAGCGAGACGCGCCGCCCCGGCGAGAGCTTGGTGACCATGGACAGGCCGATGGGCGAGAGGCAGAGCTCGCCCACCGTGTGCAGCAGGTAGACCCCAATCAGCCACCAGATGGCCGCCTTGCCAGCCGAATCGGCCACCTGCTGGCCGAAGTACATCAGCACGAAGCCCAGGCCCAACACGATCATGCCCACGCCCATCTTGGCCGGCGTGGTCAGGCCGCGCTTCTTGCTGTCGTTCCAGGTCCACAACATGGAGAAGAGCGGTGCCAGGATGAAGATGAAGAGCGGGTTGAAGCCCTGGAAGAAGGTGACGGGCATCTCCCAGCCGAGGATGTGGCGGTCGGTCTGGGTGTCGGCGAAGAGGGTCATGGTGCCGCCAGCCTGCTCGAAGCCGGCCCAGAAGAAGATCACGAAGAAGGAGATCGCGATGATCACGGCGATACGCTGCCACTCCTCGCGGTTGTTGTCCCGATTGAGGGCGACAAAGCCCCCACCGGATCCCACGAGCAGCACCACGCCGACCAACAGCTTGACCACGCCGGGGATGGACTCCCAGGCCGGTCCCAGCGCCACGCCCCACAGGAAGACGAAGCCCACCGCCGCAACGGACACGCCCACGGTCCAGATGGCTATGTCCTTCCAGTCCCCGGCGTTCAGCCTGGATGCGGGCGTGACCTCCCGCTCGGGCGGAAAGCCCGCCGTGCCCAGGTGCTTCTGCCCCCACTGGAAGAGAATCAGGCTTAGGATCATGCCGATGCCGGCGATCACGAAGCCGATGTTCCAGCCCCAACTGTGGGTCTCGGCCAGCTTCTCGCCCAGGCCGGCTGGAAAGATGGCCACGAAGGCGCCCAGGTTGATGCCCATGTAGAAGATGGTGAAGGCCGCGTCGCGCCTGCTGTCGCCCTCTTCGTAAAGCCCGCTGACTATGGTGGAGATGTTGGGCTTGAAGAAGCCGTTGCCAGCGATGATCAGGGCCAGGCCGTAGAAGACCAGCTGGGGCCACCAGAGCACGAAGAGGCCGGCCATCATCACGATGCCGCCCATGAAGATGGCCTTGCGCGAACCCAGCACCTTGTCGGCGTAGTGGCCGCCCACCAGGCCGGACAGGTAGACCAGCAGCAGGTAGGTGCCGTAGATCTCCAGCGCGTGGGGCCGGATGACCTCCTCGCTTCCCATGTCCACCAGGATGACCTTGGTGAGGTAGAGCACCAACAAGGCCCGCATGGTGTAGAAAGAGAAGCGCTCGGCGGCCTCGGTGCCAAAGAGCACGTACAGGCCGGGGGGGTGTTTCTGCTTGGCTTGGGGCATGCGGAATCTCTCGCGCGGGAGGGGGGAGCGCTAGCGATGCGGGGGGCTCAAAGGTCCGGCGGACCTTTGAGGGGCAAGCCAGCGGCGGCAGCCGCGG
>CAYVQL010000435.1:0-7434 GCA_964454135.1 uncultured Enterobacterales bacterium
GATGCCTTCGGGCGTTGAGCACCACCAGGTGAGGAAGGCAAGCGCGGACCCGGCTCCGTGCCCCTTCCCGTGATGCCTTCGGCGTTGAGCACATCAATGACTGCGTCGAACTGGACGACGCCCACGGTGCCCCTCCCCGTGATGCCTTCGGGCGTTGAGCACGACGTTGTCGAACACGAGTTCGGCCCGCAGGTCGTGTGCCCCTCCCCGTGATGCCCTCGGGCGTTGAACACCGCGAGAACCCGGCCGGGCTGGGCTTCCTCCTCTGCTCCCCCTCTCCAGCCACACCCCCGGCGTTTCCTTGGCCCGGCTCGTCCTTGGCCCGGCTTGATGGCGGATGGGCCTGGGCGGCCGCCTGAATGACGTGCGCGAATTGGTAGAGCCACCCGCCACCTTGACGCGCCTGGTATGCTGCTCCTCTTGCCTCGCCCAGGAGCGCCGCCAGATCCATGCTCGCCAGGCTGCTCAACATCTACCTGCTGCTCTTCCTGGCCGACACGGGCCTCAGCCTGGCGGACGAGGCGGGCAGCCTGGCCACGGGGGCCCATCCCCTGGCTTGGCCGAGGGACTTCGTGGCCACGCTGGTGATGCTGGCCTCCCTGCCCCTGTACGCCCTGATGCTGCTGACGCCGCGGGTTCCGCGTCTCATCTTCCTGCCCTTGGCCCTCTTCCCCTTGCTGGCGGTTCTCTTGGTGGTGCCGCTGGCCTGCTGGCAGGAGTGGTCCGGTTACGGCAGCCTGCAGATCACACTCGCTCAGGCCGCGGTGGCGGGCTTCTCTCTCTGGTTGCTGTGGCGCCGGACCGGCGGGCGCCTCCTGTTTCGCCACGAGGATCTGCATGGTCCCTTCTGGGCCTGGCGGTCGAGCCTGGGGCTGGCCGCGGGCTCGTTCTTCCTACTCCTCCCCCTCTCGCTGGGGGCCTTCCTGGGTCTGCTCGAACGTTGCATCGACTGCGCCACGGGAGGCTTCGTGGACGTGCGCTTCTACGGACTCGAGCTGGTGGAGAGGGTCTACGAGCGCCACGACAGGCGCGTGCGCCTGGTGGGCATGATGCATGTCGGCGACGAGAGCGCCTACCGGGCCTTGGCCGAGTCCTTCGACGGCGATGGGGTGGTGGTGTTGGTCGAGGGTGTCACCGATCGGGGGGGGCTGCTCGGTCGAGGCAGGGGCTACAAGCGCGTGGCTGAGAAGCTCGGCCTGGACGCGCAGCGCGACCTGCGCAGCTACCACCCCTCGCTCGAGCTGCGTCATGCCGACGTGGACGTGTCCGACTTCGCGCCCAGCACCGTCGAGATGCTGCGGCTCTCCGGCGCGCTCTTCGACGAGCGTGGCTTCTCACCGGCCGGTCTGCTTGAGATTGTCCAGGCGAACGCGGACTTCTCGGAGGCTGACGAGGAGCGCTTCTGGGTGGATGTCGTCGATGCCCGCAACGATGTCCTCGCAGGCCACTTGCGGCGGGCCATAGAGGAGTATTCCGTGGTGGTCGTGCCCTGGGGCGCGGCGCACCTGCCTGGGATTCAGGACGAGGTGCTCGCCATGGGTTTCGGGGTGGTCGAGGAGCGCCACCACTCCTTGTTCAGCTGGGTGGATTGAGCGCCCACGCCCCTACCCTACCCCCCCCCTCCCCACCCGCACCCCTCTGCCGGCATCAGCTCCGTCAGCCCCATGGGGCTGTAGTACATGATGTTGCCCGCCCCGAACAGGCAGCGTTGCGACACCCCCTCGGGCCGTGGCAGGCGGTAGACCGCGTAGCCATCGGCGGCGAAATGCCTCTCCCAGGGCTCGCCCAGCACCTCGGAGGTGAGCACCCAGGTGCGCCAGTTCCAGGAGGGGTAGTAGTCCATGCGTGCGATGGCGGGCAGCTCCTTGGACCGCTGGACCGTGCGGGGGGGCAGCCCGGCCATGACCTGAGCCTCCTGGCTACCCACCAGCACCGAGCCCGGCTCGGCGTGCTGCCGCAGCCAGGCGGCGGCCGGCTCCATTTTCTTGTTGTGTTGTTGGTCCCTGGCGACGTGCGCCGCGTGGCTCTCCCACGCCGTCACGGTGTCCTGCACCCCGGCCAGCCAGACGAAGGGAGCAGCCAGCAGCAGCAGCGCCGGCGCGATCCTGGCGTGCAGGCGCTCGGCCAGCGCCGCGCCTCCGGCCACGGCCAGGGCGATCAGGGAGCCAACCGCCACCAGCACGTGGCGCTCCTCCGAAAAGACCACGTAGCTGGCCAGCAGGGGCAGCATGGCCACCATCAAGCCCAGGGTGACGCGCCAGCGACGCAGCGCCAGCAGGGCTGTCAGCCCCCCCAGGGCCGTCAGGATGGGCGCACGGTAGGGTCGGGAGATCTCCAGCGCCTGCAGGGCCGAGCCCTTGAGGAAGCTCAGCCCGCCGGAGGAACCCGCGGCGGCGGGTTCCTCGAACCAGTGTCGGTCGATGTCCTGCCCGGTGCTGGCGTGGAAGAGATCCAGCAGGGGCACCATGCCCTTGTGCAAGGTTCCGTGGCTGCCCCAGCCCTGGCCGGTGGGTGTGATGTAGAGCCACTGGCCCCCCAGGATGCCCGTGCCCAGCTCCAGCCCCAGGAAGGCCAGCGCGCAGAGAGCCAGCCGCCGCTTCCAGCCGCCACGGGCCAGCACTGCCGCCGCAGGCAGGCAGGCCGCCGCCACCACCAGGCCGTGCTCCCGCGCAGCCAGAGCCACGCCGCAGGCCACGCCGAAGAGCAACGCCGCCCACCAGCGGCTGTGGCGGGCCAGCAGGGCGCCCGCCGCGCTGACGGCGCAGAGAGCCGCCAGGGTCACCATCTCCGGGCCGTAGAAGAAGCTGTACTTCAGCAGGTCCATGCCGGTGGCAGCCAGCACGGCCGCCAGCACGGCTGCGGCCGCGAAGGCCAGGGGTCGCCGCTGGGGCAGGGCGGCTCCCAGGGAGACCAGCAGTACCGCCAGAGAGAAGGACAGGGCGTTGCTGCGCAGCGCCCCGGCCACGAAGCCCGCCTGGCCCCAGGCCAGGCGCGCGGCGCAGGTGGGGAAGAGCGGCGGGCAGCGCGTGGGTCGCCCCATGTCCGCCAGGATGGTGGCCGCGCCCCAGCGCGGGGCGTCCTGGTTGATGGGCACCACGATGCCGGCGTTGTGGGCCGCCTCCAGCTGAAACCAGCCGGCCCAGGCCGCGATGCCGGCGACCAGCAGCAGCGCGGCCAGGGGCGCCAGGCGTTCCAGGCGCAGCAGTCGCTCCTTCAGGCGCCGCTTGCCGCCCGCGCTCGGGGTGCTGGCTGTGTCCGGTCCGGGCAAGAGGCCTCCCGGTCGCTCAGAGATCCGCCTTGCCGATGCTGTTGCGCCACAGCAGGGCGCCCAGGCAGGCCGCCGCCAGCAGGGCGGAGACCAGCAGCGTGGCGAAGACCTGGCCCGCGCCGCCGCTGTCCAGCAGACGACCCAGCATCAGCTCCTGCAGCACCGAGCCCATGGAGCCCATGCCGTTGATGATGCCAGCCGCCAGGGCGGCGCCGCGCAGCGAGCCGGCGTCGATGGCCCCGGCGCCCGACATCAGAGCGTCGGGGCCGTAGAGGGTGAAGCCCACCAGGCCGATGCTCAGGCCGAAGAGCAACAGGCTGGCCGGCCCCAGGGTGTAGAGCAGCAGGCAGGAGGCGGCCATGCCCAGGATGAAGATGAAGCTGACCTTGGCCCGCCGCCCCTTGAAGACCTTGTCGGAGAGCAACCCCACCGCGATGACCCCGACGATGCCGGCCAGGTCGAAGGCAGTGGACAAGAAGCCCGCCTCGTCCATGTCCATGCCGTAGTCGCGGTAGAGCAGAAAGGGTGCCCAGGACCAGAGCGCGTAGCGGATGAACTTGACGAAGAAGTAGAACAGGCCCACCACCAGGATGTTGATGGTGGTGTCGCGGCTCCAGCCCAGCCCCGTGTTCCCGCTGGCCGTCGCTGCGCTCGCGGTCTCCTCCTCTTCTTCGTCCTCCAGCGGGGCCAGCCCCACGTCTTGGGGCTTGTTGCGCTGGTTGAAGACGAAGAAGGCCCAGACCGCCATCAGCACGATGGAGCCGGTCCAGAAAGACCAGCGGAAGCCCCACTGCCCCAGCACCCAGGCCGCCAGGGCGTTGGCGAGCACGCCCCCCACCTGGAAGTTGGTGGCCCAGAAGCCCATCACCGTGCCGCGCTCGCGGCGCTTGAACCAGGGCGCCAGGGAGCCCACGTTGTTGGACCAGCCCGTGGCCTGGGCCAGGCCGTTGATGGTCATGAAGGCCGCGAAGGTGGCCCAGGAGTTGGTGAAGCCGAAGGCCAGGTTGGCGGCGATGGAGATGGCCATGCCCATCAACAGCACCAGGCGCGGCCCCAGGCGCGTGCCGGCCCAGCCGGCCAGGAACTGGCCCACGGCGTAGGCCACCAGGTAGCAGGTGCCGATCAGCCCCAGGGTGGAGGGCTCCCAGCCCAGCTCCTCGGACAGGGCCGCCTTGGTGATGTAGAAGGGCTTGCGGCAGAAGTAGAAGCCCGCGTACGACATCCAGGTGGCCGCGAAGACCCGCCAGCGCCAGATTCTGAGCTTGGAATCCATGCTCACAGGTTAGCCTGTTGGCGCCCCGCGCACCGGGCCGCCCTTCAAGCCCCGCGCTGGTGGCGCCAGGCCGCCCAGCCGCAGGCCAGGCCCGTCAGGCCCAGCAGGCTCCAGGCCCAGGGATCGAAGGGCCGCGCCATGTGGCGAAACAGCAGCCGCGCCACGGCAGCGGCCAGCAGCGGTGTCAAGAGCCAGATGCGCCAGGGGCGATAGGTCCAGCCCGCCGCGTGCACTCCCAGGTACTCGATCACAGGGGGCGCCAGCAGCAGGGGCAGCAGCAGGTCGCCGCCCCAGGCGGCGGGGGCGCGCAGCAGGATCTGCGCGAGCAGCAGGGCGTAGGTCAGGGGCCAGAGCAGCAGGCAGCGGCGACAGATGCGCAGCTGACCGAGCCGCAGACAGCGATCCCACTGCGCCTGGTGGTGGTGGGAGAGCCAGAGGGAGGCCATGGGGGCCGGTCGTTGGGGGGGCGGGCTGCGCTTCAGCGCTTCTTCACCACCGCGTTGGCCTGCAGCAGCACGATGTCGGCCTCGACGTAGTTGCTGGAGGACATCTCCACTTCGATGCCGTCGGCCCAGCGCAGCCAGTACTCGTCCGGCATGCCCTTGGCTTCCTTGCTGAAGGCATGGTAGGTCATCAGGCGCTTGGGACCGTCAGGATCTTTGTCTTCCGGGCTGACCGTGCCCACGGCCACAGCGTCGTAGCGCGGCACCGAGCCAGTGAGCGTGATCTCCTTCTGCTCCAGCACGTTCTTGTTGCGGTCCTTGATGGTGGCCATCAGCTTGATGTTGTCCATCTCGAACTTGCTGTCGTTCTTCAGCCTGAACTCGAAGACGGTCACGTTGTCGGCTTTGGCGTTCTCGGCGGGCAGCTGCAGCCAGCGCGAGTTCGACACGTAGAGGTAGCGGTCCGGGTTGTAGATCGGGTCGTAGTTCTCGCGCTCGCGCTCATCCGCGAAGAAGTAGGCCGGGATGACGTGGTCGATGGCCACCCAACCGTTGGCGCCCTTGTCGCTCTGCACCTGGTACCAGGGGCCGCGCTTGGCCAGCAGCTTGATGCGGCTGTCCTTCTCCAGGTGGGTCAGCACCGCTGCGCCCGCGTCGGCCGAGCGCCGCAGAGGGGCGCTGGGCTCGGTGACCAGCATCTGGCTGAGCTCCAGGCCGTTGGGGCCGCCCAGCAGGCTCAGCTGGGAGACGTCCGGGATGCTGGCGGCATTGGCGTAGAACAGGTAGCCGCCGACGATCACCACCACCAACAGGGCCACGACCAGGAGCTTGCGCGCCCCGGCCCCGCTCGAGCGGGTGAATTCGTCGTCGTCGTCCGCCGCTGTGGGACGGGAGCGCGCCAAGCCACGCAGCTCGGGCACCTCGGTGGCGTAGAGCCAGTCGGAGGCGCCTGGAGGCTGGATCATGCTCCCCGAGCTGATCTCTCCCCGCTTGGCGAGCTCTTTCAGCTCTTCGATGTCCCGTGCGGAGAATTGGCGATCACCATCTGTGACAAGCCATCTGGCCATGCCGGGATCTCCTGGGAAAAAGGGGGCCGAAGACGAGGTGAGTACCTCGGAGGCCACCCTTGACGGCGCTATGTGTACCTTGCCGCTTCCAATCTCGTCAACCGGCCATTCGGACGATCCTGGCCGGTTGACCCACCTTTTACAGGGAGTTACCCAGCCGCCTTCTCGGAGCTGCCCCATGCCCTTCAAGCCTCTGCGGATCTGCGTGATCTACGACGACACCCGCGGCCACTGCGGCCGTGTCGTCCCCCGTATGAAGGAAATGCTCGAATATCGGGCATTCAAGGTGGATGTGCACGAGGTGGGCGCTGGCCCTCTCGACATCGAACCCTACGACGGCTTGGTGTTCGGCACCCCGGTCACGGGCCTGGCTCTCCGCGGTCAGGGCCCCTCGCGCCGGCTGCGTGAGTTCATCGAGCAGCTGCCGGACCTGGACGAGAAGCAGGTGGCCATCTTCTGCGTCTACGAGATCAGGGCCGGCAACAGCTTCGACCGGATGAAGAACATCCTCTTCGAGAAAGGGGCCCAGTTCGTGGCCCAGCAGGAGTTCTGGTTCCTGGCGCCCAAGCGCTACGACCACGTCATCCCGGCGGAGTGCATGGTTCGGGTGAGGTGACGTCCGGGTGAGGTGACGTTCGGGTGAGGTGAGTCCCAGGCGCAACGAAGCCCGGGCGCAGCAGAGCCCGGGCCAGGTGAAGACGCGTCCGTCTCAGCAGCCGTAGTGGTTGCCTGCGCGGACCGTGAAGGTCTTCCAGTACTTGTTGTAGTCCACGTGCAGCTCCACGCCGCCCGCCACCCAGCGAGAGATCTCGGGGGAGAGCAGGAAGGGCACGCCCGCCTCTTCGTGGTGCTCGTCGTTGTTGCGAGGCTCGTCCAGAGCCAGCCCCATGCGGGGCCCGCCTCAGCCAAAGCCCTGAATCTGGACCCGGTACGCTTGCCTCTGTTCGGCTTGCTTCTCTTCGTTTGTGGGCTCCAGTCGAGCCTTCAGCTCATGAGCGGCACGGTCGGAAATACGAAGCATGAGGCCTCCTTGCTCTGTAATTTTTATGAGTTTTGTTGTTTTCCGCAAGTCATTATTTGTGTTTTCACCAGCCGCTTGCAAGAGCCGGTGACAGGGTCGAGTGTTACGCGCGGCGGCTGGGTGGGGTCGTCGCATTCCTCATCGGTTCCCAGCGGCACGTTCTTCAGGAGGAAGCGCGTTCGCATCATGTGCTACCTTCTCGTATCGCTGCGGCGGATCGAGTGCCTGCGCCGGTCCGTGCGGGTGTTGGTTCCCCACCGGCCAGCCTGGTCCCTGGATTATGAAACCAGGGGCGGCCTGGCGCTTTCACGGTGGGGAACACCGCGGGGGAGGGGGAGCGCGGCGCGCGGTATGGGGGAGGG
>CAYVQL010000436.1:0-7420 GCA_964454135.1 uncultured Enterobacterales bacterium
CAATCGGCTTTCAACCTTGGCAATGCATCGGTTGGCCGCAAGGATGACCGAGCCCTCGACGCATCATGGAATGGTCCACCGAGACGTGCTGCGCGTGACGCGCGAGCCCGACGGCACGCTGCGCTGGGAGCGCGGCTTCGGCGAACCCCTGGGCATCCTGGTCAAGTCCTGGCACGAGCAGGCCGAGCTGGACCATGGCGATCTGGAGCAGTTCGTCGGTCCGCCGGGCAGCTGGTCATGCATTGAGGGCTACTGGCCTGGTCTCGAGCCGCCGAAAGGCCTGATCCGGCCCCCGGCGGACGGCAGGCAGCCGGAGCCAAACCAGGAAGAAGAGCCCACCGCCTGCGCCGCACACGTGTGCGACGAGGAGCCGAGCGCCCTCTCTATCCGCAAGCGTTACCCACGAGGCACTACAGCCATTCCGCATCGGCGACGAACGAGCGATGGCGTCGCCATGGCTGGCGCCTGGCATCCGAGCCTAGGTCCTCCACCCACCCCCCATCACACCCCCCACCTTCTCAAGCCCCCGACAACTCCTCATCCACCGCCGCGAACAGCGCCCCCAGATCCCCCTCCGGCAACGCCGAAGCGAAGTACCCAGCCGTCAACGTCAGCCCACCTCGAAAGCCCGACAGGCCGGAGATGGAGGCGGCCGGAAAGGCCGCCGGGACGACCAGGTGGGCGTAGCGGACGGGCGGAGCGCCGAAGTCCAGCGCGTCGCTGTCGATGGCCCCCATATTGGTCAGAACCGGCGGCATGCCGCCAGCGTGCAGGACCAGGTGGCGGAACAAGGGAATGGCCCAGTCGATCACCCCGTGGGGGCAGAACAGCATGATCAGCCAGCTGGACAGGGGGTGTCCCAGCCCCGGGCCGTGGGCCTTGACGCGCCCCACGACCCGCCGGATCAGGGCCAGAGTGTCCTCGTAGCGCTCGCCCAACGCGCTGCCGAAGTTCAGGTACATGAAGCCGCTGAGGTTGCACAGGGCGTCCGCGTGCCCGCCGGGCAGGTAGCGCCGCAGGTCCACCGTGCCCCACAGGCGCAGGGTGTCGCGGCCGCTCCAACCGGCCACCCTGGCCACGGCGCGCAGGTAGGCGGCGCAGACCAGGTCGTTGACGGTGGCGCCGGGGTGGCGCCGGCGTAGCGCCGCCATGCGCTGTGGCGCGATGTGCAGGATGCGGAAGCCCGGAGCGCCCTCCTTGGCGGTCCCCATGGGGAGCAGCAGGTGCCTCGGGGGCCACAGCCCGTACCAGGTGTCGTGCAGCAGGCGTATGGCCAGCATGGGCAGGCCGCGGGGGAACAGTGGCGCGAAGACCTGCCGCAGGCTGCGCGAGCCCAGGCGCGGCTCCGGCGCATGGTCGGGATCGTCGCCGAGCGCGTGGTAGATCCCGGCCAGCCGGTACAGGACCTCCTTGACGCCGCCGGCGTCGGCAGCCTGGTGGTGGACGGCGATCACCAGGCGCTCGCGGACGCCGCCCCGCAGCCACAGCGTGCGCATGCGAGGCCCTCGGTCCGCGGGAAGGCCCTGGCCGAGAAACTCGTTGGTCGGGGAATCCCAGTCTTGCTCAGGAACCGAGCGCTCCAGCAGCAGCTCGGCGCTGTCGAGCTCTCGCCGGTCGAGGCGGCGCCAGTGGGAGCGGAAGAAGCGGGCCACGTAGCGGCAGCCCAGCAGGGGTTCGGCGTCCAGCAGCAGCCGGTGGGCGCGGCGCAGGCGCGGGCCGTCCAGGGGACCGTCGAGATCGATGGCGGCGTGGATGACCGGCACGCTGGCCGCCGCCATCAGGTGCAGAGCCAGGTCCTCGGTGCGAGCGGGGAAGCGATCCGGAATGGGGGCGGGCATCTCCAGGAACCTATCCGAGCTGGGGGCCGCGGGGCTCGCAGGTGCTGGCCGTGTTCGTGGGGCACGGCCACTGGTTCGGAAAGGACCACTACCAGGACATCCCTGGGATGATGACCGACTCGGTGGGCAGCTCCTGCCAGGCCAGCTCCATCGGCGAGGACGAACAGCCCATGCGTCACCACATCGTGGAGGTCAACCTCCGCCAGGGCAGCTTCAGCATCTGCAACCGCAGCTGGTTCGTCTACGACGAGTGAGCTGACGGCACGTTCAGGCCCAGCGCTCCAGCGCGGCGTCCAGGGCCCGCTCGAGGTCCTTGCCACGGTGGTAGCCGCGCTTCGTCGTCAGCCGCAGCGCGGCGCGAGCCAGCGCGATCTCCTGCGTATCGCAGTCCCGCAGCAAGGCCCGGATGTCATCCTGGTCCTGCGGCCGTTCGCGATCGTCGGCTGCCAGCAACTTCATTGCCTGCAAGTGCCCGCTGCGGGCCACGGGCAGAGACAGGCCGGGCAGCAGCTCCACGAGCTCGGCCGCACGCACCACCTCGCGCTCGAAGCCGTACGACGCGAAGAGCATGTCCAGCACCAGGTCCAGTTCTTCTGCGTCGGGGGGGGAGCAGCCGCACCGTCGCCAACCTGCCCGTGCTGTGTTCCAGGGCCCAGGCGACGCGATAGCCGCGCTGACTCAACGCCCGGAGCAGCGCCTCCGCCTCCACATCATCCGCTGCCGCCACGGCCAGATCCGCATCGCGCGTGAAGCGCGGCTCCGCCCGCCCGCCGACGGCGGGGCCTCCCACCAGCGCCACGCGGGCTCCCAGTGCCTCCAGATCCGCTGCGGCACGCCGCAGCAGCGCCAGCGCACCCTTCACCGCGGCTCCCTGGGCCAGGGCACGGGCCTCCCGCAGCCATCTCCGAACTCGGCCCCGGGCCGCGTGCGCAGCCACTCCCCCAGCTTCCGCCGGAGGAATTCCTCCGAAGCCCCGGGATGCTTGCGCCGCAGGTTCCGACGCATCTTGGCCACGCCCAGCTCGTGCAGCTCGAGCGCGGTCCGAAAACGGCGAGCGAGCTCCTTCTGGTCCGTCGAGGGCATGGTCCAGCCTAGCGCGTAGTCCGGTCGCGGCGCAGGTCGACGCTTCCCAGGCGCTCGACCGCCCACTCCGTCTCGTCCAAGGCAGCCTTAGCATCTACAACCGCAGCTGGTTCGTCTGCAACGCGTGCGCTGACCTCGGCGGGTCGTGGGTCTTCGGGGACGTGCTACGCTCTTCACCCATCGATCCCCGAGGGAGGGAGTGGCCCCTCCGCAGCAGGAGGCCGACATGGACGAAGCGCAGCTGGAAGCCCTCTCACAGCGGTTCCTCTCCGCCTGGAACGCACAGGACGTGGAGCGCGTCGTGGCTTGCTACACGGAGGACATGCTCTACCGCGACCCCAACACACGCGGCGCCGTGAGGGGCCACGACGCCATGCGGCGCTACCTGACCAAGCTCTTCGCAGCCTGGCGCATGAGCTGGTCCGAGCGCGAGGCCTACCTGCTCGACGGGGGCCAGGGCTGCGCCTTCCTCTGGCGCGCCAGCTTCCGCCGGGCGGGCGGCACCGAGACGGTCGAGGCCGAGGGAATGGACCTGGTGCTCGTGGAGGGCGAGCGGATCTCGCGGAACGAGGTGTACTTCGACCGCTCCGTGCTCGCCCCGCTGTTGTGAGCGCCGCGATCCCCGGGGCGTGAACGGCGGCGACGCCTGTCGAGCGATGAATCCGCTCCGGAGCAGGGGCGAGTTTGGCGAGAAGCCGCCTGCCAGTATTCGCTATGGTATGATGCCCTATTCCCGCTATCGCCCCTTTCTTACCGTGGGTTCGATGCCGCCGGGCCTCCTGCTACCGTGCGACCGCCGATCTTGCCTCACGCGGAGCCAATCATGCGCGCATGCCTCCTTCTACCCGCCCTCCTCCTGATCGCCTGCCGGACCGCGACGATCGACAGCGGGCAGCCGCCCGCCGCCAACCAGGAGGATCTCGACGAAGATGGCTACACCGTGGAAGAAGGTGACTGCGACGACGCCGACGGCACCGCCCACCCTGGTGCCATAGAGGAATGCGACGGCCAGGACAACGACTGCGACGGGGTCACGGACGAGGCCGAGGCCATGGACGCCCCCACCTGGTATCGGGACCGCGACGCAGACGGCTACGGCGATCCCGACTCATCGACCACGGCCTGCGCGCAGCCGTCCTCCTACGTCCCCGAGGAGCTGGCCCTGGATTGCGATGACTACAACAACACCATCTCCCCCGCCGCCGGTGAGGTCTGCGACGGGATCGACAACAACTGCGACGGCGTCACGGACGAAGACGACGCGGAAGACGCCAGCAGCTGGTACGCCGACAGTGATGGGGACGGCTTCGGGGACCCGGACGAGGTGCTGACCGCCTGCGTAGCACCCAGCGGCTACGGGGCCGACAACACGGACTGCGACGACGGGGACGCCGTCATCAACCCCAATGCCACCGAGGTATGCAATTCCATGGACGATGACTGCGATGGGCTGACCGACGGCCAGGACGACTCCCTGATCGATGGCTCCACTTGGTGCCATGACAGCGACAGCGATGGCTTTGGCGACCCGACAGTCAGCGACTATCGCTGCTCGGAGTCCGCTGGCTACGTCTCCGACTGCACCGACTGCGACGACGGGGATGCCGCGGTCAACCCGGACTCCGGCGAGCTCTGCGACGGCGCCGACAACGACTGCGACGGGGTCACGGACGAGGACGAGGCCATGGACGCCGCCACCTGGTATCAGGACCGCGACGCCGATGGCTACGGCGATCCCGACTCATCGACCGCGGCCTGCGCGCAGCCATCCTCCTATGTCACCGAGGAGCTCGCCCTGGATTGCGACGACCACAACAACACCGTCTCCCCCATCGCCAGCGAACTCTGTGACGGCATCGACAACGACTGCGACGGAGTCACGGACGAAGACGACGCCGAAGACACCAGCAGCTGGTACGCCGACAGTGATGGGGACGGCTTCGGCGACCCGGAGCAGGCGCTGACCGCCTGCGTGGCGCCCAGCGGCTACGGGGCCGACAACACAGACTGTGACGACGGGGATGCCGCGGTCAACTCGGACTCAAGCGAGCTCTGCGACGGTATCGACAACAACTGCGATGGGGTCACGGACGAGGACGAGGCCATAGACGCCGCCACCTGGTATCAGGACCACGACGCCGATGGCTACGGCGATCCCGACTCATCGACCGCGGCCTGCGCACAGCCATCCTCCTATGTCTCTGAGGAGCTGGCCCTGGATTGCGACGACTACAACAACACCGTCTCCCCCATCGCCAGCGAGCTCTGCGACGGCATCGACAACGACTGCGACGGAGTCACGGACGAAGACGACGCTGAAGACGCCAGCAGCTGGTGCGCCGACGGTGATGGGGATGGCTTCGGCGACCCGGACGATACCTTGACCGCCTGCTTGGCACCCAGCGGCTACGTCGCCGACAGCACCGACTGCGACGACGGGGATGCCGCGGTCAACCCGGACTCCAGCGAGCTCAACGACGGCATCGACAACGACTGCGACGGGAATACGGACGAGGACGACGACGATCCCACCATCTGGTATCTGGACTACGACGGCGACGGCTACGGCGACGACGACCAGGCGGAGGAGGCCTACGAGGCCCCCAGCGCCCTCTACATCACCCAAGGAGGGGACTGCCTGGACACCGACGCCAGCATCCATCCCGGCGCCAGCCCAGGCTGCGACGGCGGGGACTACGATTGCGACGGCGCCGTGGACAACGACGTCGACGGCGATGGCTACGCCGACGAGGCCTGCGGAGGAGACGACTGCGACGACAGCGACGCCACGCTGCTGCCAGATCCCGCCGGCGGCTGCGCCCTGGGCGTCAGCTGCGCCGCGCTGCTGGACGCCGGCTACTCAACAGGCGACGGCGAGTACACCATCGACCCCGACGGCTACGCCACGGGGGCCGATCCCTACGACACCTCCTGCGACATGAACACGGACGGCGGCGGCTGGACCCTTGTGGCGGACTGGGATCGGGAAAACGAAGGCGACAGCCTGACCGACTTCGAGGCCCTGATGAGCGAGACCATCAACACCATGGGCGAGTGGATGTACGGCGACAGCTACATCATCTGGTCCGACTACGACTGCACTGGCGACGTGATGGCCTACGAGCTGGAGATCCCAGTGCCCAACGACGGCGAGGCCATCTTCGAGGTCGACTACTACGGTTACTCCATGGAGGCGTCGGGCATCTGGTTCTACGTGGAGACCGGCGGCACCAACGAGAACCTCTACTGCGAGGGCGCCAGCACGTACTGCTATGGCGATAGGTTCGACTACTACGACGACGAAGACTGGAGCTACATCCCCTACTCCTGCGGCACCGAGGCCTCCGGCGACATCACCTGGGACAGCTCCGTCCAGGACGCCTTCTCCAGCCAGATCGACGTCTTCCACATCCGCTCCATGCACTGCGACAAGGACCACGGAGACTACTCGCTCCTCTACACGCTCTCGCTGTGGGTCCGTTGACGCACAAGGAGGCGAGCACCACGGGCCATGACGAGCCCTTCTCTACTGCTCGCTCCACCCTCTACCCATCCTGCCGGAAACCACAGACATCCCTTTTCTCTATTGATACCAGCCCCTTCCCGAAGATCGCCTGGCGCCTGCAGGATTGGATTTGTGGCTGCGCACCAAACCGCTCGACGGGCCGTTGCGGGTTCATGTCGCGCTCGCTGCCGGTCTCGACCGAAGCTCCGCCCATTTCATCCACCCACGCTCCCATCGCTCGGCATTGCCTTCTTCTCGTGTCTGCCGGCTGGATGAACTGCCGAAAAGGTTCGACCGACGCAGTTGCGTTCAACAGCGCCTCCATGGCCTGTTCAGCCCACATGCTCCAACCACCTGTACAGCGCCCTTCTTTGGGAGGAGCCTGGCCCTCTGACGCTGGGCGCTGGCTTCCATCCTGAGGTCGGTCGCCCGCTCAAGACAAGGGGGGCGTGAGGATCTGCCTCGCGCGAACCCGGGCCGCCTAACCCCAGACCGGCCCGCTGCGCGAGGTCTCCCCGGGGGGCCTGCTCGTGCAAGCTGGCGCAACAAGAAGCGACAAAAAAAACCGACAAGCCGGACAGCTTCTGTCTGTCGCGACCTGCCCCGCGCGCAGGAGCGCATTAGATCATATTCATGATTCAAACAGAAGTTACGAATGACGGCCTCTCCGCAGGCTCCCTGGGCTTCGTGGTCCCTTCATCTTGGGAGCCCCCTGGAGTTCCGGCTCAGGACCGGCCCCTGAGCTACGTCCTCCCGTCCCCCCCACCGCCCCCTGTGGCGGCAGACGGGGGCGCTCCCCCCTACGACCCCACCTCGTCCAAGCGCAACAAACAGACCCGCGATCCCGAGCCCTTCGCCGAGTACGAGGGCTGGGTGCGCGAGCTCTGGCTGCACCGCTGGAACGACAAGCCCCTCGAAGAAGGCGCGTCACGCGAACAGGCCGCCCGCCAGCTGCTGCGCCGCATGGCGGCCCTGGCCGGCGGCGGCCGGGCCC
>CAYVQL010000437.1:0-7400 GCA_964454135.1 uncultured Enterobacterales bacterium
AGAGCCCGGTCAGGTGACGTGTGGCGGGGACGAGGCGCCGTGGGGCCCTACACCGGCCCTGCAACAACAGGATTCGCCCCCGTGTGTCAGTAATGGCGAGGTCTGCCAGGACATCTCGCATGGGGTATTCCTGCTTGGCGCGTTCCAGGTAGATCTCTGCCTCTTTCAGCGTGGCGGAGCGCTGCGGAGCTGTTGGAGGCTGGGCGGCCGCGGCCAAGAGCATGGAGAGGGAGAGATTCTGGAGGATGTGCAGCCCCAGACCAGGCCAGCGTCGGTCCAACTCCGCCGAGCAGCCCTCGTGGATCCTTCCCCGAGCCTGCCGGAGCAAGAGCAGAGGATCGAGGCTGACGTCCAGTTGTTCTTGCGCGTGGTACGTGTTCACGTCCAGCCCCGCCTGATGCGCCTGCAGCAGCCACCAGGCGTAGCTGTTGAGCTGTCGGGCGTGTTCACAAGGATCATCGCTGCCGCCCATGGCTAGCGGAGCTGCCCAGAGCCGGAATGCCTCTGCGTGGCGTCCCGCTCGCTCCAGTCCATCTGCAAGAGGGCTCATGGCCATGTGCTCGAACTTGCTGTCCTGCATACGCTGCGCCAGGTCTCTCGCACCTTCCAGGTGAAGCGTGGAGCCGCGAAAGTCACCGGCGAACAGATCCAGTAGTCCCTCGTGGTAGTGCATGTAGAAAGAGGATTCCTGGTGCCCTGTGGGCGCTTCTGGGACGGCCTCTAAGACCTCCCTCGCCCGCAGGGGTCGGCCCCTCACGGTGAGCTGCCAGCTGTGGTTGTACGTATCGCGCACAGCCTCTGATAGGTGGCCCAGGACCAGGTGCTCTTCGATGGCCTGCCCGATCAGCACAGCTGGTTCCACCGACTCGTCGCCAGTTGCCCAGGCCGCTCGAGCGCGCTCCCCCAACCACCAGGCTCTCTCGGAACCGGCGAAATCGTATTTATGCTCATCCAGGAAGGCGCCTCGCTTTGCGGGACCCAGCGCTCTGGCCTGTTGCAGCAGCGTTGATGGTCGCTCGCTTGAAAGGGCCAGGCTCCAGGAGGCGCTCCGTTCCGGGAACACGAGTTCCAGCATACGCGCGTCCGCCGCCGCCTCCACAGTGGCCCACGATCCCCTTTCGACGCGCTTCGGGTTCCACGCGATGGGATGCCCGTCCAGGGTCGCACGGACCGGCTCTTCGGGAGGCATGCCGATCCACAGGCCGATCGGCTTTTCATCGTAGCGGACGCAGACCGGACCGCTGTCCACGCGTGAGCAAGAGGAGTATTCCACCCGTGGAGGCGAACCTGCGGGCTGGCCGCACGAGACCGCGAATCCGAGCAGGCAGCGCGTAGTGGTGGCGACGATTCCAGGTCGAGAATGGGATCCCTTGCCACCTCTCCTTTGCCCGTAGCGAGCGGGTGGCTCGGGCTGGATCTTCGCTGACAAGGTTCTCGGTCCTGGTTTCACGAGATGGCGAGCAACGCCATCCAACAACTATTCTAGCGCGTTGCTCCCGAGAGGGTCAATCCGCGAGCCGGCCTCGGAGCCGGCCCCCCCCGGCGGCCGGCCTGTTGCCCTTCGCGCTGCTCCTCGTCGTGCGAAAGCGCCGAGACGCCTGATGGTCCGCCCCCCCCTCGTCGCCCTCAGCCCCCGGAGCGCTGCACCGCGTAGGCGTGGTTGCTCAGGTACACCACCCAGTCGTAGGACAGCTCCACGATGCGCTCGGAGTAGTGGGCGCTGAAGTTGTACTCGTCGCTGTAGCTGTACCAGGGCTCGTCCGAGTCGCCGCTGTAGATGGAGTCGCGCACGTAGAAGGCGCCCTTGTCCAGGCAGCCGCCCTGCTCCTCCATGTGCTGATCGATCTTGTTGGCGTAGCTGGAAGCGTAGGAGTCGAAGTAGGACAGGCTGGACTGCACCATGGGGCAGCCGCCGATGTCCAGCTCGTCGTCGTACCCCACGATCAGGTTGGCGTGCCAGTAAAGGTAGTGGTTGTAGACCACGATCACGGGGGCGCGCTTGCTGTCCAGCTCGTGCTTGATGCGCTCCACCACGTCGCGATCCGCCAGGCCCACGTCCCAGACGCTGTTGCTGTCCAGGTCGGGATCCAGGAAGACGATGGTGCGCGCGGACTCGGGCGTGGGCGTCAGCTGGTCCTGCCAGCCGTCGGGCAGCTCGTCGAGCCAGTTGTAGTAGCAGGTGAAGAAGGCGCCTTCATCGTCGGGTTCGGCGGCCTCGTAGCCGCCCCAGCTCTCCTTCATGTAGTCGGCCACGAAGGGGTAGTCGCGGTTGAGCAGGGAGCCGCCGAAGACGTTGTAGGTGTAGGTCAGGTCGGTCAGCACGTAGTCCATGTCGGCGTAGGACACGTAGTCGCTGGCGTTCATCAGGTAGCGCTCGGACAGGTCGGTGTCGCCCTCGTAGACGCGCTCCTCGGCGGGGGTGCGCTGGTTGAGCAGCACCTCCATGGCGCCTGTGTTGGCCATGAACAGGCAGCTGCCGGCGTCGTACTGGTTGGGCGAGGCGAAGACGTAGTCCAACAGCAGGTCGTTGGACAGTCCGCTGAGGACGCCGGAGGCCGGCTGGCGCTGCAGCTCGGGGGCCAGGTCGATGTGCAGGCTGACCACGGGATCGGGATGCTCACCCAGCATGGGGTGGGCGGTGCCATCGCCCTTCCAGCCCAGGCGGGCGCGGCAGGTGGCGGACAAGGAGCCCTCGCAGAGCGAGAGCTGCCCCTGGTCCAGGCTGCCCACGGGCAGGCGCTGGGAGCCGCGCACCAGCAGCACCTGCTGGCCCTCGATCACCAGGGCGCCGATGAAGGCTGGGATCACCTCGTACAGCCCCTGGTCGGTCCAGGCCTCCACCCGCAGGCTGCCGCGGCCGTCCAGCCAGCCTTCCAGGCTGTGTAGCGCAGGTTGGGCGCGGACCGCGCTGGGGGCCGGGGGTCCGGCAGCCCCGGCCGTCTCGTTGGCGTAGACCTCGCCGCCCAGGCAGCCCAGGGCGTCCAGGTCGCTGAAGGCGTTGTCCTCGGCCGTCAGCCAGCTCAGAGTGCCCAGCTGGCAGAGCTGGTCGAGGTCTTCGTCGCCCAGCTGGTTGTCGTCCAGGTTGAGCCAGCTCAGGGCGGCCATGCCCGCCAGGGGGCTGATGTCGCTGATCTGGTTGTGGGCCAGGCCCAGGCGTTCCAGGGCGACCAATCCGGCCAGGGGCGCGATATCGGTGATGGCGTTGTTGCCCAGCTGCAGGTCGATCAGGCCGGTCAGGCCGGCCAGGGGCGCCAGGTCGGCCACCTGGTTCTCCCAGAGCGTCAGCCGCTGCAGCGAGACGATGGCCTCCAGGCCGTCCAGACTGGCGATGCCCGCGTCGGGGCAGGCCAGCTCGGTCAGCCCGGCCACGTCCTCGGCCAGCAGCTCGCCCTCCAGGCCCAGGGCGTCCAGCGCGCATTGCTGCAGGGCCGGATCCGCGATGCCCCAGGCGGGGGCGGCCGTGTCCATGGTCTCCTGCTGCTTCTCGAGCGCGTCGGGATCGCAGGCCGCCAGCAAGAGGATCGGCGCGAACCGCAGGGGGGTTGATGTTGCGTGAATCATGGTGATACCTCTGGTATGGTGTTCCCCCGCCGCAGGCGGCGCCCTGACCGGGTCAACGCCAGCTGTAGCCGGACACGTCGAAGCCGTGCCCGGTCACGCTGCTGTCGGTGACCAGCCAGATGACCACCTGGTCGGCGGGGATGGGATCGCTGACAAAGGACCCGAAGTCACCTGTGTACGAGGCGTAGATCTCGCCCTCGTAGTTGGCCAGGTAGACGTAGTCGTAGCCCTGCTCGGTGTTGAGATCGTCGAAGTGCAGCCGCAGCTCCGAGGCGCCGGCGGCCTCGATCACGGCGTAGCCGCTGAATTCGTCGGCGTAGGGATGCTCGGTGCTGATGGCGTAGGAGACGGTCCGCCAGGTCTGGCTGCCGTCGCCGGAGTCGGGCTCCTCCTCGTCGGGCTGCTCCGCGCTGTCCGGCTCCACGGCCTGCAGCAGGCTGTAGGCGTTCAGGCGCCCGCCGCTGACCGTCTTGCCGCTGAGCGTGCCGGTGACGTCGGCGCTGTCCATCAGCAGCTGGCGCAGCTCGGCGGCTCCCAGGCCCGGATCCACGCTCAGGGCCAGCGCCGCGGCTCCGGAGACCGCCGGCGCGGCCATGGAGGTGCCGCTGAGCCAGGCGTAGTCGTCGCCCGGGTAGGTGCTGTAGATGGGCTCGCCCGGCGCGGCCAGGTCCACGGAGCTGGCGCCGTAGCAGGAGCTGGAGGCCAGCTTGTCCTGGTAGTTGATGGAGGCCACGCTGACGATGTTCGGCAGGTCGTACTCGGCCGGGTAGAACGAGTAGCGGTCCAGGTCCACGCCCATGTTTCCGGCGGCCGTCACGAAGAGCACGTCGTGGTCGTTGGCGTACGAGATGGCGCTGCGGATGGAGCTGGAGTAGCCGGTGCTGCCCCAAGAGGCGTTGATGACGTCGGCGCCGTTGTCCACGGCGTACTCGATGGCCGAGACCGCGTCCGAGGTGGTGCCGCCCTGGGGACCAAGGTAGCGAATTGCCATCAGGGACACGTCCCAGGCCACACCCGCCGTGCCCTGACCATTGTCGCCCTGCGCGCCGATGATGCCGGCCACGTGGGTGCCGTGGCCGTCGCTGTCCGAGGGGTAGTTGTCGTCGCCATAGAAGTCCCAGCCCACCACGTCGTCCGCATAGCCGTTGCCGTCGTCGTCCACGCCGTTGCCGCTCACCTCGCCCGGGTTGACCCAGGTGTTGCCCTGCAGGTCCGGATGGCTCCAGCTGACGCCGGTGTCGATCACGGCCACCACCACGTCCTTGCTGCCCGTGGAGATCTCCCAGGCCTCGGCCGCGTCGATGTCCACGTCGGTCGGACCGTAGGCGCCCTCGTTGTGCAGCGACCAGTGCTGCTGGTTCCACTCGGCGGGCAGCTTCTGGGCGGTGTGGATGAAGTTCGGCTCGGCGAAGAGCACGTCCGGATCGTGGCGCAGGCGCTCGATCTTGGATGCCACGTCGCTGTTGTCGTCGATGGAGAGCAGGTCCAGACGCAGGTTCTGGTGGCGGCGCAGGCGCGACAGGGCGAAACGCGCCAGCAGGTCATCCTCGCCCGTCTGGGCCAGATCCTTGTGGTAGGCCACCAGCACCTCGCCCTTGACGAAGGCGGTCGGTGCCTCGGCGGACTGCTGCTCGGCGGCGCAGCCCGCGCCGAGAGCCAGGATCAGGGCCAGTTGGGAGGGGCGGGGATGAAACTGCATGAAGAGCCTCCTGGTGGTTTGCGCGAACTGCTCGGTTAGCATGATATTCATGATTTTCGCGTTTTGCATGAAATGCATACACCGAGCCGCGGCGTCCGCCAAGCGGCGGGCGTCAGGAAGCCGTCAAGTTGTTTTTTGGGTGTTTTTGGGTGTCAGGCACTAGGAATTGATAATTTCTGCCAGAAATTATCAATTCCTAGTGCCTGACACCCCCTGCGATACCCCCTACGATAGCGGCCCCACCCGCACCATCAAGGCGCCCCAGAGCCGTAGGTAGGGCGCTACCCGCAGCTCCGCGTCGAGCCGTCCGCCGTCCTTGCGCAGCAGGATGGCCTGTCCGCGGCGCGGGCGCGCCGCCTCACCCCCGGCCAGATCGTGGGCCACGGCGAAGAGCAGCGTGGGGTCGTCCGCTTCGACCAGCTCGGTCCAGCTGACGCCCACCAGCTCGGGCTGGCTGCGGCGCAGCAACGCGGCGAACTGGCTGTTGGCGCCCAGCAAAACGCCTCCGCGGCTGACGGCGCAGGCCTGGCTGTCCAGCTCCAGGGAGGTGCCCAGAGGCAGGATCACCTGGCGGTAGTACTTGCACTGGGCGCAGCTGCAGCCACAGCCGAGCATGCCTTCGCCCAGCTGCTTGCGCGCCACGAAGCAATGCCAGGCCTGGGCGGCCAGCACGCCGCAGCGGGCGCAGTCGTGGCTGGCCGTCAGGTCGCGTCGGGCCCAGCAGAGCGTGTCCTGGATGGCGGCGGCCTCGCTCAGGCGCGCGGGTAGCTCCATCTGGTTGGCGGACATGAAGGCCCGTACCTCGTCCACGTGCACCCGGAAGTGGCCGGAGGGCAGGGCGTGGGCCTCGATCTTGTCCTTGCGGATCCAGTTGAGCACGGTGCGGTTGCTGACACCGCACATGCGCGCCACCTTGCCCACGGACAGGTAGGGGCTGGTGCGGCTCTGCATGGCTGGGCCTCCCTGGGGACGGAGAGGCCTCAGGGTAGCACTCTCTAGCTGGGATCCGCCGCCGGAGTCTGCGGCCCGCTCGCGGGCATGTCCGGCTCGGCCACGTACTGGGCGTCGACTTCGCCGGTGAGCGACTTCAGGAAGGCCAGGATCTGCGCCGTCTGCTCAGGCGTCAGGTCCTTGCCCAGCTGGTGCTTGGCCATCAGGTTCGCGGCCTCTTCCAGCGTGGCGATGCTGCCGTCGTGGTAGTAGGGCGCGGTCTCGGCCACGTTGCGCAGACCCGGGTTCTTGAAGTGGAACTTATCGGCCTCGTTGCCGGTGACCTTGAAGCGCCCCTCGTCGGTCAGCTCGTAGGGCACCACCTGGCCCAGCTTGAAGTAGCCGGAGCCGCCCAGGGCCACGCCTGCGTGGCAGGTGGCGCAGCCGACGTCCAGGTAGGTCTCGAGGCCGGCTTGCTGCTCGGGGGAGAGGGCCTTCAGGTCGCCCTTCAAGAAGGCGTCGAAGGGCGAGGGCGTGACCAGCCCGCGCTCGAAGGCGCCGATGGCCTTGGCCATATTGTCGTAGGTGATCGCGTCTTCTTCGCCGGGGAAGGCCGCCTTGAAGAGATCGGCGTAGCCCGGGATGCTCTTCAGCACGGCGACCACGGCCTCTTCGCTGGCCATGGCCATCTCCACCGGGTTGAGCACGGGCCCCTTGGCCTGCTCCTCCACATCCGCCGCGCGACCATCCCAGAACTGGGTGATGTGCAGTGCGGCGTTGAAAGAGGTGGGCGAGTTGCGATCGCCCTTCTGGCCCTTGTGACCATCGGAGGTGGGCTCGTTGTCCACGCCGTAGGTGTTGACATCGTGGCAGCTGTTGCAGGACACGTCGTGGTTCTTGGAGAGCCGCTTCTCGAAGTAGAGCACGCGCCCCAGGTCGGTCAGGGTCTTGGGCGGCGCGGCGCCGTCGGCGGTCATGAACGCGGGCAGGGGCTTGAAGAACGCTCCTGCTTTTTTCGCCAGGGCCTTGGCTTTCTCGTTCACGGGCGGGGGCTTGGGCTGCGCCTTCGGGGCCGGCGGGGGGCTGGGCGCGGGGGCCTCGGTCTGGCATGCGGGGAGCGATAGCATGGCGATCAAGGTCAAGGCGGACTTCTTCATGAGCAGGCGACGGAACGCCATGGGGTAGCATGAAGGTGGACAACCAGCGCCGA
>CAYVQL010000438.1:0-7378 GCA_964454135.1 uncultured Enterobacterales bacterium
TGTCGGCGCTGGTTGTCCACCTTCATGCTACCCCATGGCGTTCCGTCGCCTGCTCGGGGAGAGATCTTCACCGTAGGCGCCGGCGTCGCCGTCCAGGAGACCGCATCCGTCGAGGCGATAGGCGTGGAGTTCTCCTCGACCGATGGGCCTGCGATCATCCGTGATCGATTAGGCTGATATTGGTGGTTAATGTTACCATATGGACGCCCACGCACCACCTGGAAGACGCCTCCTCGGTCCAGGGGAATGTAGGAGCCTCGTCGAGAAGCCTGCTCGAACGGGGATCGGTCTCGTGCTCGTGACCCCGTCCAGCGCAGGTGGAGTGACCTGCACAGGCCCAATGTCCTTCCATGCTGCCGGATACTGCAGGTACAAGGCGGTGTAATGCTTAACCAGACACGCATGGGCCTGCGATATACGCGACCAATGCGGACAGCCAACTCAGCTGCACGGCTTGCGCGATCCGGGACAGCCAGTTCGCCGGCGCGATCGTGGCGAACGGGGCGATCCTGCAGCTGGCCGACTCGGTCATCGAGGCCACCGTCGAGCAAGAGAACCTGGGTGGAGGTGTTGGCATCTCCGCCGAGACCTGGATCGAAGGTCCTCCCATCCTGTCTATGGCCAACTCCACCATCCAGGACAACGCCATCGCCGGCGTCTGGCTCTCCGGCCAGGGCAGCTATTCGCTCTCGGGCAACAACATCCACGGCGGGCGTGGCTGGAGCAGGGAGAACCTGACCATGTGCGGCGACGCCATCTACGTCCGACAGGGCGTGACGGCCTGGGACGGCAGCTCGGGCCTGTTGCTGGAGAACAACGAGCTGCGGGACGGTCTGGGCGCCGGCCTGTTCCTGGACGACGCCTCGGCCACCCTCTCCGGCAACACCTACGCGGACAACGCCGTGGACCTCGTCACCCAGGGCGCGAACTGCGCTACGCCTCCGCAGGGCTATGAGGACGAGGCCGTCAGCTCCGTAGAACTCTGTCCCGAATACGACTACGCCACCTGCGGGGACGAGTTCTCGCTGTACCTGACGCTAGAGGAGCCGGAGTCGGGATACGGCGCTACGTTCATGCGCCCCGGCCCACCCGGTCCAAGTGCTCTGCAGCTCCCCACGCTGCCGGGATCGCTGCTCAATGCCTTCGAGCCCGTACCGCTCTTGCCCCCAGCGATACACAAGGAGCCGTTGGAGTCCCGGCCTCGGCTGCTCCGGCCCGAGCGGGCGTCCCCAGTCCCCTTTGCTGTGCCAAGGACGCGTTGAGGCCCTCTGGCCTCGTTCGCTGCTGCAGCGAGCGAGCTGTGTAGCAGAGCGCTCAGCCGTGTGCGGGAAGAAAGGCTCTTCAGGATCCCGGTGGACAGCTCCGTAGTCTCAGAGGGGTGAAGGCGAGGTTCGAGGTCCTCAATCTGGGGGCGACGTAGGCTGAGCGCTCGTCCGACGCGTGGAGCTTGCAGCCGGCTGATGAGGTCTGGTCAAGCGTGGGCATCAGAGGCAAGGTTGAAGTTGCGAAACGTGCAACCATGGAGCCTCTGATGTCCACTCGACTACTGTATCGGACCTTCGGCGTTCGGACCTTCGACCTCGTAGAGACCACCTTCGACAAGGGGGTGACCTGCTTCCATCTGGTGAAGAAGGCTGCCCACCGGCGCTGCGTGTGCTGCAAGAGCCGAGCCGTGGGGCTCGACAGCGCGCGCGTCTACCCCCTGCGCAGCGTGCCCATCGGCAGCAAGCCGGTGTTCATGGTGCTCACACTCTACACGCTCATCTGCATCAACTGCGGCGCCCGTCGCCAGGAGAGCAGGGACATCGCCGAGCCCCGAAAATCCTACACCCGAGCATTCGCGCGACTGGTGGTGGAGCTGTCGGCGAAGATGACGATCCTGGACATCGCCCGCTACCTGCGCGTGGGCTGGGATCTGGTCAAGAGCGTCATCGCCGACAGCCTCCGGCGTCGAGCTCGGCGTCGCTCATGGATGACCGTCAGGCGGATCGCCATCGACGAGTTCGCCGTCCGCAAGGGCCACACCTACATGACCCTGGTGGTCGATCTCGACAGCGGGAGGGTGCTGTACTGGGCACTGGGGAAGGACCACACCAACCTGAAGGCCTTCTTCCGCAAGCTGCGACGATCCGGTGCCCAGCTCGAGGCCGTCGCGGTGGACATGAGCGGCGCCTACCTGAAGGCCATCCGGCTGTACGCACCCCGCGAAGTCGTCGTGCACGACCGCTACCACGTGGTCTCCTTGATGAACGAGGTGCTCGACAACATCCGCAATCAGGAGATGAAGCGCCTCGCTGGCGAGGGACGGAGGGCCATTGTCGGTGGGCGCTATCTGCTGCTGACTGCGAGCGAGAAGCTGGAAGAGCAGCCCGACAGGAAGGCTCGACTCGACAAGCTGCTGGAGGCCAACGAGCTGCTCCACAAGGCCTACCTGTTGAAGGAGGACCTCCGGCTGTTCTGGTCCTGCGGCTCCAAGGAGGAGGCCGCGCACTTCCTGCGCTGGTGGTGCATCGAGGCCCGAGCGTTGAAGAACAGGCACATGACGAGGATGGCTGGGACGATCTCACGGGCCATCTTCGCCATCCTGGCTTGGTACGACCATCCGATCAGCACGGGCCCGCTGGAGGGGATCAACAACAAGGTGAAGGTCTTGAAGCGGGTGGCCTACGGCTACCGCGACGACGAGTTCTTTGGCCTACGCCTACTGTTCATCCACGAGGCGAAGTTCAGGCTGGCAGGGGCGTAGTGACCCTACGCCATCGAAACACACCGGGATCCTGATGAACCACGCGCTGATGTGGACAGAATATGTCCTTATACAATCGAAAACAACTTGTTCCCCAAGCTCCACCCGGTTATATTCAACTTCACCCGCTCTGCGTCAGAAGCAACGTAACATGCGCATATACGGCAACGTGAAGCCGCCGGGATGTTCGCTCATTCCTGAGTGGCCGCAATCTGCGATTGGAAGAAAACATGTGTGATGACCGCATTCCGAACTCCAGCCGGAGCCCCGACCGCCAGACCGCATCCGAGGGCACGACAGAAGCCCCTCGCCCCCTCTCCCCGGCCGAGCAGCTGCACGAACGCCTACGCAAGGCCGTGCAAATCGAGCGCCGCGCCATCAGAGAGATCGCCCTGGGGCTGGCCGAGATGAACCGCACCCAGCTGTACAAGGAGCTGGGCTACGCCGGCCTGACAGAATACGGCGAGCAAGCTTTCGGCTTCTCCTCGCGCAAGATCCATCAGCTGGCCCTGCTGGGCCGCCGCCTGCCCGAGCTCCCCGCACTGGACGTGGCGCTGTGCACCGGCGCCTTGGGCTGGACCAAAGCGCGCACCGTCAGCCAGATCGCCACGCCGGACACGGTCCTGGCCTGGGTGCAGCGCGCCATGCAGGTCAACAGCCGGGACTTGGAGGGCCTCGCCGTCGACGCCCGCCTGGGCGACCCACCACCCGACGCCGAAGAAGACTGGCAACCTCCACGCCACGTATGGGCCAAGTTCCGCCTGGACGTCTTCCACTTCGAGCGCCTGATGCAGGCACTGAACGCGGTCCGTCAGCACCTCGGTGATGCCGACATGTCTTCCAGCCAGCTGCTGCTCTTCCTGGCCGAGCGCTGGCTGGACGAGGAGCGCGAAGAGGAGGAGGAGTCCGCAGATTCCGAGGGCACGGTGGCACACGTGTGCGGGGAAACCGCGGCTACGAGCGGGCCGCAGGAGCCGGACCAAGAGCCAGAGGATCTCGCCAAGGCGGATCCCGCTCCAGGAGATGAGGCCACTGAAGCGCCCTCTCCCCAACTCCGCAACGCTGCGAACACCCACCAGCCTATCCACTACCGCATCGTCGAGCACCGCTGCCCCTCCTGCGAGAAAGCATGGACCGAGACCCTGGCCGGTAGGATCGAGATGGACTCCAACACCCGCGCCCTGGCCGAGTGCGACGCCGAGGTCGTGGCCGGCGACGACAGCGCCGGCACCCTTGGCCACCTCTGCCGCACCATCCCCCCGGCCACACGGCGCGCCGTGTTCATCCGCGACAAGGGCCGCTGCGCGGTGCCAGGCTGCCGCAACCACAAGCACCTGGATTTGCACCATATCAAGCACTATTCCCGCAAGGGCTCGCACGACCCATCGAATCTCGTCTCGATATGTTCAACGCATCACGGATTGGTGCACCGAGACGTACTGCGAGTGACCCGCAACGCCGACGGCACGCTGTGCTGGGAGCGCGGCTTCGGTGAGCCCCTGGGCGTATTGGTCAAGTTCTGGCAGGAGCAGGCCGAGCTGGACCACGGCGACCTGGAGCAGTTCGACGGCCCGCCGGGCAGCTGGCCCTGCATCGAGGCCTACTGGCCGGGGCTGGAGCCGCCGGAGGGCCTGGTGTCCCCGGCAGACGGCGGGGTGCCGGAGTCGGATCAGGATGGAGAGCCCACCGACTGCGCCGCACACGTGTGCGACGAGAAACCGACCGCCCTCTCCATCAAGCGACGCTACCCGCGAGGTAGGCAGCTCTTCCGCATTGGCGACGAGCAGAGGATGGCGCCTCCCTGGCTGGCGCCTGGCATTCGGGCCTGACCGGTCTGCGGCTCGTCGAGAGCAGGTCCAAGACCTGCGACACCGGATATCCATGAGGTGCATGGAGAGGCCTGCCGTGGCCCCCACAGCCTTTGCCTGCAGCGTGCGGAGCCATGCCTTGCCAAGGTTCCTGCGTGGCAGGGCGGACAGCAGGTCCAGGGCCCGCCTAGCCACCCTCCCCCCAGCCCGGCCAGTCAGCAATCTGCATGTTGTGCCAACCACCAGGCACGATTCCCTCAAGAAGGCTGGTCAATCTCTTCGTCCAGGGCTTTTCTCCCCTTCACGATTGACCGATTCGAGCGCGACGGTACGGGCACTGCGGATCCCGACAACTCTGACCCCAGGATTCCAGAAACTCTGTCCGGTCGCCATCAGCAGTCATGGCCCCCACCCCCCCAACCCCAACCTACCCCAACGCCCTCAACAGCTCCCGCAGCTAATCACGCAGCTGCTCCCGATCCTCCTCACCCAGCTCGGCAACCACCACCTTGACGGCCCGGAAGCGGAAGACGCCCCCTTGCTTCTCAGTGTCGGTCGGGTTGCAGATCGACCCGAGGGGCTCCGGACCGGGGGGTCTGTGCGCCATATTGATGGCTCTCTTCATCCGGAGCACGGAGAGCCGCTGCTGGTTCACGGCGTCCACCCAGCGCTGCACGTCGAGCTGGGGGTACTTCTTGGCGAGCTGACCAAGGGCGATGCCGTGGGTCGCGCCGAAGTGGTCGTCGGGATCGTCGATGGCTTGTCGGACTCGCGCGGGGAGCGCCAGCAAGGCCTTGAGGTTGTACTTCTGCCGCCTCTTCAGCCCCATCAGCTCGGTGACCTCGACGCTGGACCAACCGGCCTGCTCGTAGCGCAGGATGGCGACGGAACCATGGGCGAGCCCTGGCGGAGCTTTGGCAAGCCCTCGCCAAACTGAGTGTTGCCCGCCTGGCCGCCGGCGCAGTCGGGATCCGTGCCAGGGGAGAGGCCGGTGGCCCCTAGCGTTCCCACGTGCGCACGAAGCGGAAGCCGTGACGCCCGGTGCCGTAGCTGGGGGAGACCGAGCCGCGGCCGCTTAAGCGCACCTCGTCCGGACGGCTGGAGTAGGAGCCGCCCCGCAGGATCTTCCACGAGCCGTTGGTGGGTCCCCAGGGATCCACGGCATCGCCGCCGTAGCTGTGGGCGTACCAGTCGTGAACCCACTCGGAGACGTTGCCCACCACGTCGTAGAGATAGAGCGGGTTGGCCACCTTCTGGGCCACCTGGCTGGTACTGTCCTGGGAGTTGCCGCAATACCAGGACACGTCGTCCAGCCGGGCGCCGTTGTCGAGCACCAGGGATCCCTCGCAGCTGTCCTCGTCGCCCGCGATCAACGAGCCGCCGTTGGGGTAGGAGGAGGTCTCGCCCCCACGAGCGGCGTACTCCCACTCCGCCTCGGTGGGCAGGCGGAAGCCCTTGCACTCGTAGGGACTGCCGCGGCGGGTGCAGTAGGCGGTCTCGCCGCCGGAATCGCATTGGTAGCACACCTCCAAGCCCAGGGCTTCGGACAGGGCGTTGGTGAACCAGGCCGCTTCGTGCCAACTGACGCCCTCCACCGGGCAGAAGCCGCCGCACTTGGCGTTGAAGCTGGGGCTGTACCCCGCGTAGCGGTAGAAGAAGTCCCCGGTCACCTCGTGCTGCCCGATGCAGAAGCCGTGGGTCAACGTGACCTGGTGCTGCATCTCGTCCTCCTGGTGACCCGGCTGATCGCTGGGGCTGCCCATGGTGAAACTGCCCGGCGGCACGTAGATCAACGCCGCGTCCATGTAGCCGCAGAGGCCATCGGCCGTGTCGTGGAGGGGAGCGCTGTCCCCGCGGTTGCGCCGATTGTCGTCGCCGCTGCAGGCCGAGACCAGCAGCGCCGCGGCGAAGAGGATGATGGATGGGGTGCGGTGGGCCATGACGAACCTCACTGGAAATTGCTGCCGAGCACGAGATAGGCGGCGCCAGCGGCCGACCCCCCGGAGTCTTCGTAGGGGGCCCCGATGAGGATGTCCTCGACGCCGTCGTCGTCCACGTCACCGGCACACGAGACCGACCAGCCGGCGCGGTCGTCCGTGGTGCTGCCGCCCATGGGGATGCCGCCATCGTCCAACAGGGGGCCGGTCCAAGGCCAGCCCTCCAGGTAGGCGGCACCGGCGGTTGCCGAGCCGAAGGTGGCGCCCCAGGCGCCCACCAGGATCTCGTCCGTCCCGTCACCGTCGATGTCAGGCACCACGGCCAGGCTCGCCCCGGCTGCGGTGGAGGCGCTGGCTCCGTACAAGACGTCGTCCGCGGCGCTCACGTTCACGGAGCCCGAGACCGGGCCAAGCAGGGCGTAGACCGCACCCGCCGAAGTCGCTGAGGTGTCATCGCCCTCCGCGCCGAGCAGGTAGTCGGTGACGCCGTCCCCGTCCAGATCGCCGGTGGCCGCCAGGTGCAAGCCATCGTCGGTGCCGAGGCCCACGATGCGCGCCGTCGCCGTGCTCAAGCTGACATCGCCCGCCTGCGGGCCAAGCACCAGGTAGACGATGCCAGCGTCGGTGGCGGTGGCGGTCTTGCCCTCGGCGCCGACGAGCATGTCGTCGTAGCCGTCGCCGTCCACGTCGCCCGCCCCTGCGAGGCCGCCGCCCGCGTAGTCGTCGGCCGACTCGCCCTGCAGGGTGGCGTCGTCGTTGAAGAGCAGCAGGCTGCCGTCGACACCGCCGAGCAACAGGTGGGCGCCGCCCACGTCCGTCGCGGCGGTGTCGTAGTAGGGGGCGCCGATCAACACGTCGTCCAGGCCGTCGCCGTCGGTGTCGCCCAC
>CAYVQL010000439.1:0-7339 GCA_964454135.1 uncultured Enterobacterales bacterium
AGGGGTGAGAAGAGTAGATGGTCGGAGCCGTCCGACCAGGGCTTGCGCAGCTTCAGCATAGCGGTCGGCTCGCAATGACTTGCTGACAAATGGATGAATGGACGGGAAGCCTTCTCTGTGCGGCAAGTGATGGCGCGTCCTCCCCGTTCAGATCCCCATGCCAAGAACCAGGTACGCAGCACCGGCTTCCTCGCCTCCGTTCCAGTTGTAATAGGCGCCCACCAGGATATCGTCGTAGCCATCGTCATTGGTGTCCCACGCGCCGGCCACATCCCGCCCCGCCTCGTCGCCGGCCGACTCCCCGATGTACTTCACTTGCGCCGCTGCAAGTGACGAGCTGCCGCTAACCGGGCCCAGCACCAGGTATGCGGCGCCGGCGTTGTCGCCAGAGGCGTCGTGGCCGTACGCGCCAACCAAGAGGTCTTGATTTCCATCGCCGTCCACGTCACCTGCGGCTGCAACGGAGTATCCGGCCCGGTCGGTATCGGACTCGCCGACCAGCTTGGCATCGGCCAAGCTAAGGTCCATCTTCTCGGTGAGCGGACCATGAAGCAGGTATGCGGCTCCGGTGTTCGCGCTTCCGGTGTAATACTTGGGCGCGCCCACCAACACGTCGTCGAGGCCATCGCCATCCATGTCGCCCGCAAATGCGACGGTGCCAGCCTCGTCTCCTGCGCTCTCTCCGATGAATTTGGCATCTGCGCTCGACAGCGAGGTCTCGCCGGAGACGGGACCCAGGACAAGATACGCTGCCCCAGCCGAATTCCCGCCTGCGTCGTTGGCGTAGGCTCCCACCAGGATGTCGTCGTAGCCGTCCCCGTCCACGTCTCCACCTCCGGCAACGGAGTCTCCGGCGCTGTCACCTTCTTCCTCGCCTACCAACCTGCCGTCATCAGCGTCCGTCAACGTGACTGTCCCTGTGACAGGCCCTGACACCAAGTAGACCACCCCGGCGAAGCTGCCGCCCGTGTCGTAGCCATAGGCACCCACGACCACGTCGTCGAAACCATCCTGGTCCACATCGCCGGCTTCGCTCACGGCGTATCCTGCGTTGTCTCCCGCCGACCAGCCAACCAGCTTCGCGTCGGCCTCGCCCAGGTCGATCTCTCCGCTAAGCGGGCCACGCACGATGTAGGCTGCCCCTGCATCGAGGCCACGCTCATCGTGATAGGCCACCCCGATGAGGATGTCGTCGAGGCCATCTGCATCCACGTCGCCTGCCGAAGAAAGCCCTTTCTCCCAAGTTGCGGAATCTTCCTCCTCTTCTCCCACCAGCTTGGAATCGGCTAGGGAGAGATCCAAGATGCGAGAGGTGATGGGCCCGTAAAGCAGGTATGCGGTGCCAGAGGAGTATCCTCCATCGTCCCCGCCATGTGCACCCACAAGAACGTCCGAGTGGCCGTCTCCATCTACGTCCCCGGCGCCCGCGACTGAACCACCTGCATGGTCATACTCTTCTTCGCCCAGAAACATGCTATCGGCCGCGGCCAGGGAGACCTCTCCCATATCCATGCACTCGGCAAGTGCCTCGTCGGTGTCCAGTTCGCAGTCGTTGATGACGCCATCACCGCAGACCTCTGGCGCGCCGGGCCACCTCTCGGCATCCGCGTCGTCGCAGTCGTTGCCCTCGAGCACGTGATCCGGCGGCTGGTGGCAGCTCGTCGTGATCGCGTCCGAGTTCCCATAGCCGTCACCATCGGCGTCTTCGTACCAGGTGGTCATGTCCACGGCGTCTTCCTCGTCCACCTCGCCATCGCAGTCGTCGTCGCTCTCGTTGCAGTACTCGTCGGCGCCGGGGAAGACCTCGGCATCCGCGTCGTCGCAGTCGGTGGAATCGGCGACGTGACCCGATGGCGCCTCGCAATCCACGGAGGCAGACGATTCGTCTCCCCAGCCATCGCCGTCGACATCGGCATACCAGATCAGGGCGTCTTCGTCGGAGCAATCCGGCTGTTGGGTGTCAACGCCCATCCCCTCTGGGCCGGAGGGACGGGTAGGACAGCCCGCCATTGCGCCTGCGTGGATGAGGACCAGCATTACATTCTTCCGGATTCTCACGATGTGCCTCCGTAGGAGAGTTTTGTGTTTCCCAAAGCCGGACTCTAGAGCGCCACGCCGCCTTGTGGTACGGACCGCCCACCTTCGGGCGTGCGAACGGGCTCGTAGTAGCGAGCCTTGCTCATGTCGAGCTCCAGCTCACACGCATCCTCGGGCCCGCCTTCGCCGACGAGGCGATCTCCTTGCGCATCGAAGTCGGCAAGCTCATCGATCTTCGAGTAGCTTCGGTGTTCGTTCAGCGCACCGCTGGCGACCGCTGCAAGGCCCATCAGACCAGCTGGAGGGCCAAGAGGGAGCATCGCCGCAGCCCAGAGCAGACTTGTCTGGGGGGACATGCGCCCCACCATGGTCAGGTCGTTCTCCCCCGCCAAACGAGGAGTGAGGTTGGGAACCGGATCGCCCGGCCGGGCGAAGAGGCTGTAGTCGATACCCTTCTTCTTGTCTGCCGTCTGTGGGGCCCCAAAACCGATGACCTGTATGACCTCGTAGGCTCCCCGCAGCTCTTCATCCTGCTCCAAGTGATGAGGTAGGTTTTGGGCCTCCATGCCGCCCAGACTGTGGCCTGCGATGATCAGTTTGGGCGCCTTCCACAGCTCGCCGCGTCTTTCCGCGGCCAGTCGCAGCGGCTCAAAGTACTGCCGCAGCGCGTCCTTGATGGCTTGTGCGTATGCCGTCTCCTGACAAAACGCCGCGCCGATGTCTTCTGGCACACCCAGAGCGAATCCTGTGCCGGGCGTCATGACAGTGCCGGCCAGCGTGACCAGGTAGGTGTTTTCTCGGTCATTGACAGGCATGATGCCAACAGGTCCATTCTCGTAGCCTTCGTCCAATAGGGCAGCGACGTCCTTCATCGTCCCCAGCCTCCGGTCATGGGGCTCCGCTCCGATATCGCCATCCCGACCTGCCTCTGGCGTGGACCTGGAGCTGCCTTCCTGAAGCTGAAGTTCGTTCAGTACCCGCTGGTTTCCCCATGCACCCTGCAAGGATAGGGCCGAATCGGCTGTCAGCTCGCGGTCTGAGAGGTCCATATCGACATCTACAACGTCCTCCTCTCTTGCCTGCACGGCCATTGACGGGATGGAGGCTGCTCGCATGATCTTGGACGCGCACATGGCATGCTCCGAGTCGCAGATGCTGCTAATCCAGTCTACACATCTGTTCGCCGCTTGGGCTCAAACATCGCATAAAAGCTAACAGATCGCCCTTCTCCGATCCCGACCCCCCGTTCATTGAGCGGCTGGGGGGTCCTCGTTTCGACGACTCCTCCGTACCTGGAGGGGAATCGACACCGCCAAAGTCGCCCCGCCCGCGCCCATCAGGCCGTATCCGAAGTAGATAGGCGAGGCTATCCACCCCCAGACCCGGTCTTCTTCGTTGGATTCGTCCTCAAAGGTGATGGTCCCGTTTTCTCTGGCATCGGAGTAGGAGCGATTGTTGCCCCAGCCCACGCCGGTCACCACCGCTCCTGCGACAAGCAGCCCTGCCCCGACCCCCGAAAACAGCGCCGGCACGACCGATCGTTCCTGTGGCTTCAGTTGTGGTTCCCGTGGGATCGGGCAGACGTCCTGCAACTGCCGTCTCTCCTCATCCCATAACCAGACCTCTTGGTGCGCGAGTGAGACTATGTACTCTGGCGCGGTATCCGCGGGGAGGCTGCCGAGCACTTCGCGAATGCGATCCTGACCAACATCCTCGGGGCCGACATTCAACGCGCCTGGAATCCAGATCAGGCCGGAATCCCCCGGATCGGCGCCAAAGGAAACGACGAACGGCTGGCTGTCCACTTGAAGGACCTGCAACAGGTGTCGGCCAGGGCGCAAGGGATGTGTCTGCCAGGCGGCCAGCGGGCGACCGTCCACGAGAACCTGCGCACCCTCTGGCGAGGCGACAGTGATCTCGGCCGGGGTCTGGGCCAAGACCTGGCTCACTGACTGGAAGAAGAGCGCTTGCACCGGAGTTGTGCAGCTATCGAGCACCCAGGGCACGTCCGGCTCAACCGCGGCGACCTGCTCGAAGCTGGCCCTTGCCGCCTCCTTGTCCTTGCCTCCGAACCAGGATACCCCACGCTCGAATTCGGCTCTGGCCAGATTCCGGGGAGAGGTCGGACCAGTGAGGCAGTCTTGGGCCTTGAGGATCTCGTCGAGGTCCTCTCTGAAGGCGGCTTCATCCTGCACGGGGTAGACCACCGCCTCCAGATCGGCGAGAAGCGAATCGAATCGATCCACCGGATCGAGTTCACCCTCGCAGGACCGAATTCCGCCGAAACCAGAGAGGCCTACCTGGGCCAATTCGGGATGTGAGCTCAAGGGCACGGGTGCAGGATCCTCGTCCTCGATGGAAAGGAAGCGGGAGAGGACCTCCAGTGCTTCCGCCGCGCTGGACTGCGACCCGCCGACGTATGCTATTCCATCATTCGCGCTTTCGGCATCGCTTGCGCACGTAAGGACCAGGAGTGCGAATAGGCAGACGTTCATCGGGAGAATCTCCTGCAGCCAGGACCTAGACCGAGATGAGAATGCACTTTGTCCTACTCCTCCTTTCGACGAACCCTCTCCGGTGGCAGGGTCAGCCGAGTTTTTCCGCGCTGCTTCTCGATCAGCTGTCCCTCCAGGCCCCAGCCCTCGAAAATCCTGCGCGTGTTGTGGATGATCGTGTGCAGTGCCGACCGGCTGACTCGATGGGCAAGTCTGCCCCAGAGCATCGATTTCAGCTCGCTGTCGTCCACCCACTCACCTGGCGTCCATGCAAGGCGGTCCAGTAGCAGGAATGGCTGGCCGCTGCGGGTAACCCAGCATGACTCACCCGCCTCTAGGCGGATGATGCCTGCGTCCGATCCATCTCGGGCGAGCGTCAGCCGCAGCTGCTGCGTGAGACGCTGTTGCTTGGCCGCGGTCCTCGCCAGGACCGAGTTCCTTTCGCCCGGGAGCGGCTCCCCAAGGGCCGTCGCCCGCCAAGGACGACCGCCGAATCGCAGCGTGTCTCCGACCCGGATCGCTCTCCAGGTGGTGATCCGGCGGCCGTTGACCGTAGTGCCGTTGCGGGATCCCAGATCCCGAACGCGCCAAGAACCCTCCCGCCACTCGATGACGGCATGGCGGCTGCTCACCTCCGGAAAGGGCAAGACGAGGTCGTTGGAGGTATCCCTTCCGATGGCGATCGAACCGGCGAAGCCCATCCGGCCCGCGCCGTCCACCATGACAAGCTCGCAAAGGGCCAAACGAAACCTCCCAGGCTTACTTGATAAGGGCAAGTCCCTTGGTGTACATCCTCTTTCCGGAGGCGTCAAACGACCAGTCGATTCGCTGGCTGTCACCATCGGCCGTCAACTCGAAGGTGACAGGATCGTATCCGTCGGCGGTGAGCGTGATGGTGTGGATGCCGACGGGAACAGCAATCTCCATGGGATTCCTCTTGGCGGCCTCGCCTTCGAGCATTCTCCCGTCCAGGCCGATCCTGGCCGCTGGAGAAGGCGCCAGAGTCACGACGGTGAGAACGGGCTCCTCTGGGGACCCGAGTACGGAATTCGGCGCGCTCTCGCTCCTCTGCTCGTCGGGGCCTGGACTCCCTTCGTCCAAACTCGGCTGTTCTTCGCTGCCCGCATTCCGCGTCTCATCGATGCTTGCGCCCGGACGCTCTGTCCCAGGCGGCATCTGTCCGTCAGCACCATCAACGCTCTCATCATCGACGAGCAACTCCGCCAGACCGATGGTGGGCTCGACCCGCGGCTCTTGGAATACTGACCGAATTCTCCACAAGAAACCTGCAGCCAGCACCGTTGCCAGCACCAGCACCAACGCTGCTGCGACTCCTGCCCCCAAGATTCTTCCCCTGCCCCTCGAGCGGCGCTCGTCCCGAAGGTCCGGCTCGATCCGAGGGGCTTGCTCGGACGTAGCGAGCGGGAAAGGATCCACTTCCTTGGCACGGAGCTGGGAATCGGGAACCGCAGGCGCCAGCGTGGGGCCCACCTCCGTGCTCGGCGCCCAAGTGCTGGCCGGAGGTACACGGGGCGGCAATGGACTCGCCGCAGGCTGCGCGGGGGGCGAAGACGCACGAGGTTTCTCAACGCCGTCCACCCGAATGAACGTGGTGTTCGTCGGCAGGTCCATGGTCTCGTTGGGCATGGCCATGAACGAGATCACCAGCCGCTCAAGGTCGTCGCTGACTGAGTGGCGCTCATCAACGCCCCTCAGCTCCTCGGCCAGGGCGGAGGCGCTCGGAATTCGCATGGCCGGGTTTTTCTGCAACAGCCGGTCCAGCACGGAGCCTATCCCTGGAAGGCATCGCTCTGCATGGGCTACCTGCCTGCTTACGGGAGCATCCGTCACCATGCGCAGCAGAGCGGGGATCGTGGGCGCCTCGAAGAGCAGCTCACAGGTGACAAGCTCGTACAGCACCACGCCAAGGGCGTAGAGGTCCACGCGATATGTAAGTTTCGACGGCGTTTCTATCTGCTCTGGAGCCAGATAGTACAAAGTTCCTTTGATCAGCTCTGAAGAGGTGAGCGTGAACATACTGGCATCAGCCCGAGCGATGCCGAAGTCCAGGATCTTCGCTGTGCCGTATCGGTCCACCATGATGTTGGAGGGCTTGATGTCGCGATGGATCACGTTCAGGGGTTCTCCGGCACGGTTGGTGGCCCTGTGGACGTAGTCCAGACCTCTGCAGACCTGCCGGATCGCTCGCAGCGTGATTCCGGCGGGCACTTGCACGCCCCGCCCTCGCGCCACCTTGATGATCTCCTCCAGCGTGTGCCCCTCCACGAATTCCATCGCCAGGAAGTACTGGCCCTTCACGTGGTCGAATTCCACAACGGCGGCCACATTGGGATGCTGCAGAAGACCGCCGATCCGCGCCTCTCTGGCCATGGCCGTGACGAACTGACCCGCAATGTCGACCGCGTCCGATCGGAGAAGCTTGAGCGCGACGCGTCTTTGAAATCCCATAGGACCATGCAGCAGGGCCTCGTGAACGGTCCCGCAAGCCCCTTCGCCCACTTTCCGAACGAGCCGATAGCGCCCAAAAGGCTCTCCGGTGTCGGCAGGCAAGTTCTTCCAGGATTCGCTCATGAAGCAGAGTCTATCGCACATCCTCACTGATGGTGAATCACCTCGCGAGCACCCATCTGCCCTGCCTCCGATTCGGGACTGCATTTTCGTGCGTCCAAGATGCTGCACGCTACTGCCTCCTATCCGGCCGGCAGCGAATTCAAGCCGGGCTCATGCGCCAGGGGATAGGCACCATTACCGTATCGCGCCAAGTACGGCAACTATCGCGGCACCAG
>CAYVQL010000440.1:0-7338 GCA_964454135.1 uncultured Enterobacterales bacterium
GTCGGCGCTGGTTGTCCACCTTCATGCTACCCCATGGCGTTCCGTCGCCTGCTCTGGTAGAGGTTCTATGTTCTGTTTCACCATCCCCGATCGCGAGGAGAGTCCATGAGCGAGCAGCTGCGACCGATCACGATTCTGCTGGTCGAAGACAATCCGGCGGACGTGCGCTTTACACGGGAAGCCCTAAAGCAGAGTCGGATCTTGAACCTGCTGCACGTAGTCACCGACGGTGAACGGGCCATGGACTTTCTGCTGCGCAAGGAACCCTTCGACTGTGCGCCGCGACCCGACCTGGTGCTGCTCGACCTGAACCTGCCCCGCAAGGATGGACGAGAGGTGCTCGAGGAGATCAAGACCCACTCGAGCCTGGCCCAGATCCCCGTGGTCGTGCTGACCACCTCCGATACGCCGGAAGACATCGTCAAGAGCTACGATCTGGGGGCCAGCTGCTACGTGTCCAAGCCCATCAACCTCGATCGTTTCGTGGATATCGTGCTGCGGGTGCCCGGCTTCTGGTTGGCCATCGTGCGCAAAGAGAGCCCCGTGCCCGATACGTGCCAGCCGACCGATGGGGAGTGAAGCGGCGCGCTCTCGGGGAATGACGAGTCGGGGTTCGATATTGCGGGGGCCATCGCCTCCGGTCTCGGCCGCTGGAGCTGGGATGGCCGGGCGTTGTTTCCTCGGCCTGCTGACGCTCTCGGCGGCATGTCACGGTCCGGACGGCGCCAGCGACAGCGCAGCGGACACGGCGCTGGCACCGGCGGATTCCCAAGAGCCCCAGCCCCAGCTGCACGTCTCGCCCGAGAGCATGGATTTCGGCCAACTGGCCGTCGGCGACAGCCTGATGGACGTCGTGATCCTGGGTAACTACGGCGACGCCGAGCTGCGCTTCTCGTCCTTCGGCCTGTCGGACCTGACCGGGGCCTTCTCCATCGGCGAGCCCAGCTGGGATCCGGCTCTGCAGCCGGGGGATTTCTACCTGCTGGAGATCAGCTTCGCCCCGCCGGAGCCGCTGTCCTACGGCGAAAACCTCGTCATTGGAAGCGATGATCCGACCAGTCCGGCCTACCAGCTGCCGCTGGCGGGCGAGGGCCTGGCCGGCGCCCTGGAAGCCGACTCCGGCTCCCTGGATCTGGGCACGGTCTCCATTGGCTGCCAGAGCGAGGAGCTGCTGGAGATCCTGAACAGCGGCAACGACGCGCTGCTGCTGGAAGAGGTCACCCTGTCCTCCGACGAAGCGGGCTTCTCCTTCTCCCTGGCGGATGAGCTGCCTCTGGCCTTGGAGCCGAGCGTCAGCCAGGATCTCCTGGTGGGCTTCGCACCCCTGCATTCAGGCGCTGCGGCCGAGACCCTGAGCCTACTCACGGATGACGGCGACGAGCTGCAGGTGGCCTTGAGCGGAGAAGGCGAGAGCCTGGGGGAGGTCACGGACAGCTTCACCGTTGGCGCTATGGCCGATCTAGACATCCTCTTCGCGGTGGACAAGTCGGGCTCCATGGCGGACGACAACGCCCAGATCGTCAGCGCCATCGGGTCGCTCACCGGGGTTCTCGACGACTCCGGCGCCCGCTACCAGCTGGCGGCCGTGGTGCAGGACGATGGCTGCATCGTCGGTTCGCAGCCCTGGATCGACGAGAGCTTCGACAGCGCAGCGGCGGTCGTCGCCATGGACGAGATGGTCAATGAAGGCAGCGCCGGCAACAACAGCGAGCGCGCCTTCATGTTGATGGAGGCCGCGCTGAACCAGGCCAGCGCTGGGGGCTGCAACGAGGGTCTGCTGCGTGAGTCCGCCTGGCTGCACCTGGTGGGGGTCAGCGACGAGCCCGAGCAGTCGGTCCAGAGCTACAGCTACTACATGGCCAGCTTCCAGGGAATGGTGGCCGACCCCTCGATGGTGGTCTTCCACGCCATCGGCGGGGACTATCCAGGCGGCTGCGGCAGCGGCGTCGCCGCCCCCTACGCCGGCATGTACGAGGCTGTCGTCAACAGCGGCGGGTACTTCATCTCCATCTGCACCGGCGACATGGCCGGCGAGCTGGAGGTGCTGGGTGAGCAGATGGTCGCGCTATCGGGCGGGGACGGCACCTACCCGCTCTCCCAGGCACCCGTGGAAGCCAGCCTGCTCGTCCTGGCGGACGGCAAGACCGTCGGCGACTGGAGCTACGACGCCGAAGAGAACGCCATCCGCTTCGACAAGGGCTGCGAGCCCGCCGAGGGCGCCATCGTGGAGGTGAGCTACCACCTGGCTGGGGACTGCGGCTGAGTCTCAGCGTAGAGGTGCCCGGCACAGGCTGCCGAGGCTGATGGCGAAGTTGCAGCCGCCGGCCAGTCCGTCATGCATGGAGCGGCCGCTGGTGCGCACGGGCATGTAGACGGGCAGCTCCGCGATGCGCAGGCCGCGCCTGTGGGCGAAGACCCGCACGTTGGCGTCGGCCGCGCCACCGGGCAGGGGAAAGCTGCGGACGAACAAGCTCAGGGCGCGCTGTCCCAGGGCCCAGTAGCCGCTGGTGACATCCTGCAGGGGTAGCGAGGTGAGGCGCTGCACGGCACGGGCCAGCAGGGCGTTGCCCAGGCGGCGCCCCAGGGTGCCCGGGCTGCCTGTGCCCTGGCGGCTTCCTGTGACCAGGTCGGCCCGCTCCAGGGCGGCCAGCAGCGCGGGGGCGGCCTGGGGAGGATGCTGTCCATCGGCATCCAGCTGCACCAGCTGCTGGCAACCGGCCTCCAGGCAGTGCCGGTAGCCCGCGACCAGGGTGGCGGCGTAGCCCGCTGCGCCGCAGCGTACGACCTGCGCTCCATGGATGCGGGCGATTTCGGGCGTGCGGTCCGTGCAGCCGGAGTCCACCACCACCACAGGCACGCCAGGCAGGCTGCAGGCCACGGCCTGCAGCGTGGCTGGCAGGCGCTCGGCCTCGTCCAGGGCGGGGATCATCACGGCCAGGGACATGGCGGGACCAGCTGGGCCAGGGGGGGCGGGGGTCCTACTTCTCCCAGCCGAAGCTGTCCAGCACCGCGCCATCCAGGCGGTAGGCCGTGGCCTGCAGGCTGGTGGGCGTCACATCCACGATCACGTAGTGGTAGACCGACGCGTGGGTAGCCAGGAACCACTCGTCGTCGCTGCCGTAGAGGGGGGCGCCCCCTCCGCCGGCCGTGACGTAGGTGGTGCCGCTCTCGATCTCGAGCTCGCCCACCAGGGGGACGGTGCGCTCGTACATGTGGTTGTGGCCGTTGAAGACCAGCGACCGCGGGTACTGATCGAAGCTGCCGCCCCAGAGCGTGCGCAGCTCCTCGTAGGAGTCGTGGCTGCCGGCGGTCCACGAGGGCTGGTGGTGGCTGCCGATGATCCAGGGGCGGTCCGTGCTGGCCAGGTCTTCGGTCAGCCAGCAAGCCTGGCCGATCAGCTCGTCCTTGTCCGAGTCGTTGAGCACGGCCAGGTGCACCGGCCCCCAGTCCAGGCTGTACCACTGCTCGTTGCCGGGTGCGGCGAAGAGCCCGAAGTAGGTGGGGGCCATGAACTCGTGGTTGCCGTGCACGGGCAGCAGGGGGATGCGCTCCAGGGTGCCGCTGTTCTCTCCGAACCAGTCGTCCCATTGGTCCAGCATGGACCCCATGGAGACCATGTCGCCGGTGTGGAGGATGAAGGCGGGCTCGAAGAAGGCCATGGAGCGCAACACGCGGCCCCAGACCTCGGGGTTGTCCCGCGAGTCGCCCGCGACGGCGAAGCGCACGCTCGTCTCCCCATCGGGGGGGGCTGTCTCGAAGCGCTGCGGCTTGCTCCAGGCGCCCGCGCCCCCTACGCGGTAGTCGTAGCGCGTGGCGGGTTGCAGATCGCAGAGCCGGACCTCGTGGATGCGCGAGCTCTCGTCGATGGTTGTGAAGGAGGCCCCATCCACCGTCTTCCAGGCGCCGTCGGGCGCCGCGATCTGGGCTTGGCTGTTGTGGGTGTCGATGTCGGTGCGCCAGACCAGGGTGGCGTCGTAGGCGGGATCCTCGTGTACGCCCACGTGCACGTGGAAGGGCATTGGATCCGGACCCAGCACGGGTAGGTGCCAGTCGGCCGGGACCAGGTCTTCGTCGTCCTCGCTGTAGTCCAGCGGCCGGTTGATGGTCACGTCGCAGGCGTGGGTCTGCAGCAGGCCGGAGTCGGCCACGGGAGGAGCGCAGGCCAGCGCCTGCAGGAACAGCGCAACGAGCAAGAGGGCCTCTCTGACCACGGGCGCTTCAGTTTATCCCCTGGTAAGGTGGAGTTCGAACACCTATGCGACTGAGGGCTCGCGAGGGCGATCCAGGTGAGCAGGACTACTGGCATGCAGGCTGCGTTTCGGCGGGCTGGGGTGACCTCGGCGCTCTGCTCGTTGGTGCTCGGCGCCTGCTGGGGCTCGCCCCACGTGGTGGACCTGAGGCCCGACACGGGCACCACCGACAGCGAGCCGTCGCTGCCCAGCGGTGTCATCTACGCCGCGGCCAGCTCCATGGACTTCGGCGCCGTCGCCGTGGGGGATCGTCACGACAAGCTGCTCACGGTCAGCAACACGGGTGGGGGCGACCTGCACCTGCTGGGGCTGCAGCTGGACGACGAGGAGGCGCCCTTCGACGTGGGCGATCCCGGGCAAGTCGTGCTGAGCTCCGGGACCTCCACCCAGCTGGAGGTGGCCTTCGAGCCCATCGCCCACGGCTGGAGCAACACCACGCTGCTGGTGGAGAGCGACGACCCCACGCACCCCAACCTGGCCATCGATCTCAACGGGGAGGGCGTGGCTCCGGTCATCCAGGCCCTGCCCCCAGTCGTCAGCATGGGGCCCATCCTGGCAGGCGAAGAAGAGATGCAACGCATCTCGCTCTACAACGCCGGCAACGACAGCCTGCTGGTTCAAGAGGTGCTCTTCGAGGCCACCAGCGACGAGCTGAGCATGGCCGTGGCCGAGGTCGCCAACGGCCCCCTGCCCTGGTCGCTGGCCAGCAGCGCCACGCTGGAGCTGGGCGAGCTGCGCTATGCTCCCCTGGATCCTGACAATGACAGCGCCTACCTGGAGATCTCCTCCACCGATCCCGTCAGCCCCGTGCTACGGGTCGACGTCAGCGCAGAGGTGGCGGGATTTTCCGCCCAGCAGCTGTAAGCTCGCCCTGGTCCCAGCCGTTCGCCCGGCACAAAGGAGGTCGTGATGTTCATCCTGCTCGCTCTTCTCGCCTGCAACGGTCCCGGTCGGGGCCTCGACGACACCGCCGCGCCAGCCGAGCTGGGGAAGGCGGGTGATGGCGGCAGCGTGGCCATGGCCACGCCCGCGTCCTCGGAGCCCGTCTTCGCCTCGACCCCGGCCGAGCTGATCATGCCGCGCGGTTCCGCCACCGTGCGCGACTGCTACGGGCGCTCCAGGGATGAGTCGGCCTACCCGCCACCCCCCAGCCCGCGCCGCAGCTCCTCCAGCAGGAGCGGGGCCGCCAAGAAGAGCAAGCCCTCGTCGGCACCCAGTGCCGGTGCTCCGACAGGTTCGCGCGACATGGCCTCCGCCAGCATGGACGCCAGCATCGGCGACCTGGCCAGCGCCAGCGGCGGCGCGGCTGCAACGAGCGCGGCCCCTACGCCCGAGCCCGAGCCCGCGCCCGAGGCGGTCGCCGCCCCAGCCGAGCTGGCTGTCAGCGAGGAAGCTCCGGCCAAGGAGGCCGAGCGCGAGCGGGCCTACGACGGTGCCGACGAGGACGACGAGGCGGGCGCCAGTCGCGGGGAGGAGCAGCGCGCCGCGGGCCCCCAGCTGGACTGGGGCGGTACGCTCTTTTTGTCCAACGACGACTCCATGAGCCTGGCCAGCGCCCAGCGCCTGCTCTACGCCGTCAAGAACGACGCGCGCATCTCCCCCTCGGACGTACGCCCGCACGAGCTGCTCAACTACTTCAGCTTCGACTCGGCGCCCGTCCCGGACAACGCGGTCTTCAGCGTTCACGCCTCCGCCGAGCGGACCGGCAGTGACAGCCTGACCATGGCCCTGGCCGTGCGGGGCGCCAATCCGCCGCGCCAGCCTCTGGACCTGACCGTGCTGGTGGACCGCTCGGGTTCCATGCGTGCCGAGGGGCGCATGGACTACCTCAAGCGCGGCCTGAACGTGATGACCAACAGCCTGGTGCAGGGCGACCGGCTCGACCTGGTGCTCTTCGACTCCAATGTCTGCGTGCCCCTGGAAGACTACGTGGTGGGCCGCGACGATCCCGGGCTGCTGACCCAGGCCATCGCCGACATGCAGCCGCGGGGCAGCACCAACATGAACGCTGGCCTGCAGGAGGCCTATCGCCTGGCCACCTCGCGCGTGGCCAGCGACGAGCAGGAGCGCAACCGGCGCGTGATGGTGGTCACCGACGCCTTCTTGAACACCGGTTCGGTGAACAAGGACGTGGTCAGCGAAATAGGCAAGGCCTTCGAGCAGCACGGCGTGCGCATGACGGGCATCGGCGTGGGCCGCGAGTTCAACGACACCATGCTCGACAAGCTGACCGAGAAGGGCAAGGGCGCCTACGTCTACCTGGGCAGCGAGGCTGTGGTGGACCGCGTCTTCGGCTTGGGTTTCGAGAGCATGACCCGTACCATCGCCCACGACGTGCGCTTCGCCCTCAACCTGCCCGACAGCCTGGCCGTGGAGAAGTTCTACGGTGAGGAGGCCAGCAGCAACCCCGAGGACATCCAGCCCATCAACTACTACGCGGGCACCACCCAGCTCTTCCTGCAGGATCTGAAGGCCCGCGACGTGAAGAACCGCGACAAGGTCAGCCTGACCGTCTCCTGGAAGGACGCCGTGAGCGGGAAGGCCCGCGAGCAGAGCTTCCAGACCTCGGTGGGCCAGATGCTGAAGGTGGACCGACACAACGTGCGCAAGGCCCAGGCCTTGATGTCCTGGACCGACATGCTGCTGGTCGACGCCATGGGCGGTAGCGGCTGCAGCGAGCACTTCGCCAGCTATGCCAAGCATGCCTCGGCGGTGGGGGATGACGCCGAGGTGGCCTACGTCAACGGCCTGGTGGAGAAGCGCTGCGGCATGCAGGTGCCCGAGGCGCCGCCGCCCGTGTTGGCGGGGGTGACCTACAAGGTCAAGCTGGACACGGACCTGCCCATCGCCGAGGTGGCCATGGAGTGCGGGGCTACGAAGCTCTCCGAGAGCTTGAAGGCCGGCGAGAGCGTGGCCGTGTTCCAGGCGCCTCCGGGTAGCTGCGTGTTGTCCTTGCAGGGGAATGTGCCCATGCAGACGCAGGTGGAGGTGCCGGCTACGGGCGGGAGCGTGCGATGCATGGTGCGGGGGGGGAGGATGAACTGCTCGTAGGAGGGTGAGGAGAGGGGGGGGCGTGTCGTGAGTCGTG